>JAGWPW010000107.1 GCA_028870315.1 Sphingomonadales bacterium
GCGCGCGGCAGCGGCGGCACCTTCCTGGTCATCGCCGACCAGCCTTGCAGCCGCGAGCGCTGGCAGCTTTTCGCCGAGCAGCTCGCCGAATGTGTCGCCCGGCCGATCGCGCGCGGCCGCGAGGCGCTGCGCCTGTCGCCGCGGCTGGCGCTGCTGCGCGCGCTGGCCGGGGACAGCGCCGATTCGGTGCTCGATCGCCTGGCGCATTCGCTCGATCTCGCCAGGCGCGGCGCTGCGCGGCGCACGGTCTGGGCCGATGGCGAGGTGACGCGCGTCGGGCGCAGCGCCGCGCAGCTCGACGCCGACCTGCTGCGCGCGATCGACGGCAACGAGATCGAAGTGGTGTTCCAGCCGCAATTCGCCTGCGGCCCGGCCGGTCGCTTCGACCGGCTGAGCGGCGCCGAGGCGCTGGCGCGATGGAACCATCCGCGGCTCGGCCGGATCGGCGCGGGCGCGCTGTTCACCATCGCCGAGCGCTGCGATCATGTGCTGCCGCTGTCGCGCCACATCGCCCGGCTGGCGCTGGCCGAGGCGGCGCGCTGGCCGCAGGACCTGCGCCTGTCGCTCAACGTCACTCCGCTCGATCTTGCCGCCGCGGGCTTCGCCGCCGAACTCGGCGCGGCGCTGGCGCAAGCCGGTTTCGCCGCCGACCGGCTGACGCTGGAAGTGACCGAGCAGGCACTGCTGGCCGATCTGCCGCAGGTCGCGCGGGCTCTGGGGGCGCTGGCCGAGGCCGGCATGCGGATCGCGCTCGACGATTTCGGCGCCGGCTTCTGCAACTTCCGCTATCTGAAGCTGCTGCCGCTGCATACGCTCAAGCTCGACCGTTCGATGGTCGATAATATCGTCGAGGATGCGCGTGATCTCGCGGTGCTGCGCGCGATCCTCGCCATGGCCGGCGCGCTCGACCTCGCGGTGATCGCAGAAGGGGTCGAGACCGAGGCACAGGCCGCGGTGCTGTCGCGCGAGGGCTGCGGGCTCATCCAGGGCTTCCTGCGCGCGCCGCCGCTCGATGCGCAGGATTTCCTGCACCTCGCGCAGGATCGCCCGATACCGGCGAACTGACGCCGCCGGTCCGGCAGGGTTCAGATCAGCGCCTTCAGATCCGCCTCGGGCCGCGCGCCGTAATGGGCGATGATCTCGCCCGCGCAGACCGCGCCGCGCCGCAGGCATTCGTCAAGCGGCGCGCCCGCGACATGGCCATGCAGGAAACCGGCGGCGAAGAGATCGCCCGCGCCGGTGGTATCGACGACCCGCGCGACCGGCGCCGCTGGCACCTCGGCGCGTCCCCTGCCGGCGAGCGCCACCGCGCCTTCAGGGCCGCGGGTCACCACCAGCACCGGGACGCGCGGCGCCAGCCGGGCGATGCCCGCCTCGAAATCGTCGCAGCCGGTCATCGCCGCGAGCTCGGCCTGGTTGGCAAAGAGGATGTCGATCGCGCGATCGTCGACAAGCGCGTGGAAATCGCCGCCATGGCGGGCGATGACAAAGGCGTCGGACAGGCTGAAGGCGACCTTGCGGCCAGCGCCGCGCGCTGCCGCGATCGCCTGGCGCATGGCATGGCGCGGCTCCTCGGGGTCCCAGAGATAGCCTTCGAGATACAGCACCGCGGCATCCGCGATCATCGCCGCATCGAGCGCAGCGGCGGGCAGGAATTGCGAGGCGCCGAGAAAGGTGTTCATCGTGCGCTGCCCGTCGGGGGTGACGAAGATCAGGCAGCGCGCGGTCGAAGGCCCGCCTTCGCGCGGCGGGGTGGCAAAGGTGATGCCGGCGGCGCGGATGTCATGCGCGAAAACCTCGCCGAGCTGGTCCTGCGCGACCTGGCCGATGAAGCCGCAGCCGCTGCCGAGCGCGGCGAGCCCGGCGAGCGTGTTCGCCGCCGATCCGCCCGAAATCTCGCGCGCCGGACCCATCGCATCATAGAGATGATGCGCGCGGTCCATGTCGATCAGCGTCATCGCCCCCTTGGCCATGGCAAGCTGCGCGATCAGCGCGTCTTCGCAAGGCGCCATGACATCGACGATGGCATTACCGATGGCGACGACATCATAGCGGGGCATGGCGAACCTTTTACCAGGGGGATGCGGCGGCGCCTCTAAAACATCTCGCAAAAAAGGGGGAGAGGAGATTTGCGCGCGACAGGCCGCGCGGCTCGGGCGCGGGCTGGCGTTGACAGCGCGGGTGCGGGCGGGAAAGGCGGGCGCATGCGTCGCCTCGCACTTCTCCTCCCCGGCCTGTGCGGCCTGCTTGCCGCCTGCGGCGGCCCCGCCGCCGTCACCTCCGCGCCGCCGCCGCGCCGCTATGCCGCGCCGCCGCCGCCGCTGCGCCGGCTGGCGCCGGGCACTGTCCATTTCCAGAACCTGCCCGGGCTCGAAGGCGTGATCGGCGCGACCGAACCGCGGCTCGTCGCGCAATTCGGCCCGCCGCGGCTCGATGTCATCGAAGGCGATGCGCGCAAGCTGCAATTCACCGGCGTGCCCTGCGTGCTCGACATCTATCTCTATCCCGCCGCGCCCGGCGCCGAGCCGCAGGCGGCCTATGTCGATGCCCGGCGCACCGACGGGCGCGACGTCGATCGCGCCGCCTGCGTCGCGGCGCTGAAGCGGCGCTGACGCCCGCGGCGGGGGTTGCGCGGCTGGTCCTTCGCCCCTATCTGCAAACCGGAACGAATCGCTCTGATTTAGGAACCCGCCCGCGCATGCGCCTTTCGAGCATGGCCGATTACGCCGTCGTCGTCATGGCCGCCGCCGCGCGCCATTGCGGCGGCGCGCGGGTCAATGCCGGGCAGCTCGCCATCGAAACCGGCGTGCCTGTGCCCACCGTGCAGAAGCTCGTCAGCCGGCTGGTCGCCGCGGGGCTGCTGCGTTCGGTGCGCGGGGTGGGCGGCGGGCTGAAGCTGGCGCGGCCGGCGGCGGCGATCACGCTGGCCGATATCGTCGAGGCGGTCGAAGGCCCGATCGCGCTTGCCAGCTGCGCCGAGCATGGCCGGCACGACTGCACGCTGGAGGCGGCCTGCGCGGTGCGCCCGCAATGGCCGCAGGTCAATGCCGCGGTGCGTGGCGCGCTGGCGCAGGTCTCGCTGATGCAACTTTCGACGGCCGAGGTGGTGCCATGAACGAGGAAATCGCCCTGCGCGATGCCGCAGCGATCGAGGCGGCGGCGCGTGTTGCCGAATATGAGCATGGCTGGTCGGCCGAGATCGAGCAGGAGTTCGCTCCCAAGGGTCTCAACGAGGATACCGTCCGCTTCATCTCGGCGAAGAAGAACGAGCCCGAATGGATGCTCGACTGGCGGCTCAAGGCCTGGCGTCACTGGCTGACGATGCCGATGCCCGACTGGGCGAAGCTCGCCGTGCCGCCGATCGATTACCAGAACGCCTATTATTACGCCGCACCCAGGCCGAAGAAGGAGTTGGCGAGCCTCGACGAGGTCGATCCCGAGATCCTGCGCGTCTATGAAAGGCTCGGCATTCCACTCGAGGAGCAGAAGGTGCTCGCCGGGGTCGAGGGCGCGAGGCGGGTCGCGGTCGATGCGGTGTTCGATTCGGTGTCGGTGGCGACCACCTTCCGCAAGGAGCTGGAAGCGGCGGGGGTGATCTTCCGCAGCATGTCAGAGGCGATCCGCGAATATCCCGAGCTGGTCCGGCGCTGGCTCGGCAAGGTCGTGCCCTGCCACGATAATTTCTTCGCCGCCCTGAACTGCGCGGTCTTTTCCGACGGCACCTTCGTCTATGTGCCCGAAGGCGTGCGCTGCCCGATGGAGCTTTCGACCTATTTCCGCATCAATGCCCAAAACACCGGGCAGTTCGAGCGCACGCTGATCGTCGCCGACAAGGGGGCGTATGTCTCCTATCTCGAAGGCTGCACCGCGCCGCAGCGCGACGAAAACCAGCTCCACGCCGCAGTGGTCGAGCTGGTGGCACTGGACGATGCCGAGATCAAATATTCGACCGTGCAGAACTGGTATCCGGGCGATGCGCAAGGGCGCGGCGGCATCTATAATTTCGTCACCAAGCGCGCGCTGTGCCAGGGCAGGCGGAGCAAGGTCAGCTGGACGCAGGTCGAGACCGGCAGCGCGATCACCTGGAAATATCCGAGCTGCGTGTTGAACGGCGAGGATTCGGTCGGCGAATTCTATTCGGTGGCGGTGACCAACAACCGCCAGCAGGCCGATACCGGCACCAAGATGATCCACAATGCGCGCGGCACGCGGTCAACCATCGTCTCCAAGGGGATCAGTGCTGGTCATTCGAGCAACACCTATCGCGGGCTGGTGCGCGTCGGCGCCGCGGCGGACGGCGTGCGCAATTTCACCCAGTGCGATTCGCTGCTCTTGGGCCACGACTGCGGCGCGCATACCGTCCCCTATATCGAGGTGCGCAATCCCTCGGCGCAGATCGAGCACGAGGCGACCACCAGCAAGATCAGCGATGACCAGCTGTTCTACGCGATGAGCCGCGGCCTTTCGCAGGAAGCGGCGGTGGCGCTGATCGTCAACGGCTTTGCGAAAGAGGTGCTGCAACAGCTGCCGATGGAATTCGCGGTGGAAGCACAGAAGCTGCTGGGGATCAGCCTTGAGGGGAGCGTGGGGTGAGGGTTGCCGCACTCATCGGCGTGACTTGCTTTTTTATTACTAATTTGTTTGGCAACGGCCATATTACTCTGACGGCGACCGAATTAACTTGTGGAACTGAATAATGCTCAAAATTCATAATCTCCACGCCACCGTTGCCGACAAGCCCATCCTCAAGGGCCTGTCGCTCACGATCAACGCGGGCGAAATCCACGCGATCATGGGCCCCAATGGTGCGGGAAAATCGACGCTGGGCTATACGCTCGCCGGCCGGCCGGGCTATGAGGTGACCGAGGGAGCGGCGCAGCTGAACGGCGTCGATCTGCTTGCGCTTGCCCCGCACGAACGCGCCGCTGCCGGGCTGTTCCTCGGCTTTCAGTATCCGGTCGAGATTCCCGGGGTCTCCTTCCTGCAATTCCTGCGCGAGGCGGCGAATGCCCAGCGCCTGGGCCGGGGCGAGCCCACGCTTTCGGGCGGCGCGTTCCTCAAGCTTGCGCGCGAGAAGGCGGCGCTGCTCCAGATGGACATGGAAATGCTCAAGCGGCCGGTGAACGTCGGCTTTTCGGGCGGCGAGAAGAAGCGCGCCGAGATGGTGCAGATGGGCATCCTCGATCCCGCGCTCGCCATCCTCGACGAGACCGACAGCGGGCTCGACATCGATGCGCTGCGCATCTGCGGCGAGGGCATCAACGCGATCATGCGGCGGCCCGACAAGGCGGTGCTGCTCATCACCCATTACCAGCGGCTGCTCGATGTTGTGCGGCCCGATTTCGTCCATGTGCTGTCGGGCGGGCGGATCGTGCGCAGCGGCGGGCCGGAACTGGCGCTCGAACTCGAAGAGCAGGGCTATGAGGCGGTGGCCGCATGAACGCGCTCGCGCTCCCCACGCGGCATGACGAGGCGTACCGCTATTCGGACCTCGATGCGCTGGCGGGCGTGTGGCCGGTCGCGCGCGAGGTGCTGCGCGTGCCGGCGGGCGAGGCGGCGGCGCGCGCGATCGTGATTTCGGGCGAAGCGGCGGTCGCGCGGCATCTGCTCGTCGATCTTGCGCCCGGCGCCACCTGCGATCTCAGCCTGCTCAACCTTGCCGAACGCTTCGGACGCATCGCCGTCGAAGTGCGGCTCGACGCCGGCGCCCGCTTCACGCTTGGGGCTGCGCAGATCGGCGGCGGGGAAGCGACGCTGGAGATCGTCACCGAGGTGACGCATGCCGCACCCGATGCGGTGAGCCGCCAGACGCTGCGCTCGGTCCTCGCCGGCGCCGCCACCGGCAGCTACCTCGGCAAGGTGGTGGTGGCGCGCGGGGCGAACGGCACCGATGCCGCGCAATCGGTGCGCGCCATGCTGCTCTCCCGCGGCGCCACGGCGAACGCCAAGCCCGAGCTCGAGATCGAGGCCGACGATGTCAAATGCGCGCATGGCTGCGCGGTCGGCGAACTCGATGCGGGCGCGCTGTTCTATCTCGCCTCGCGCGGGCTGCCGCCGGCTTCGGCGAAGCGGCTGATGCTCCAGGCCTTCCTTGCCGAGGCTTTCGCCGGCGCGGCCGAGGAGGAGGCGCTGTCGGGCAAGGCGCTCGAACGGCTGGAGGCGCTGCTGTGAGCACGGCAACGCTCAACCGGCTGCGCGGCGATTTCCCCGGCCTTGTCACCGCCGAGGGCAAGGTCTGGCACTATCTCGACAGCGGCGCCACCGCGCAGAAGCCGCGAAGCGTGATCGACGCGATGAGCCGCGCGCTCGGCCCCGATTACGCGACGGTGCATCGCGGCGTCTACGCGCGCTCGGCCGAGATGACGCTCGCCTATGAGGCGGCGCGGCGGCGGGTTGCCACCTTCATCGGCGGCGCGGCGGACGAGCTGGTCTTCACCCGCGGCGCGACCGAGGCAATCAACCTTGTCGCGCAGAGCTGGGGCGCGGCCACCCTCGGGCCGGGCGATCGCATCCTGCTCTCGGTGCTCGAACATCACTCGAACATCGTCCCGTGGCAGCTTTTGCAGGCGCGCGCCGGCTTTGCCATCGACGTCTGCCCGCTGACCGCCGAGGGCTGCATCGACCTTGATGCCGCCGAAGCGATGCTGACGCGCGCGCACAAGCTTGTCGCCTTCGCGCATGTCTCGAATGTGCTGGGCTCGGTGCTCGATGCCGCGCGCGCGGCACGGCTGGCGCATGGCGTCGGCGCGAAGCTGCTGCTCGACGGCTGCCAGGCGGTGCCGCGGCTGCCGGTCGATGTTGCCGCGCTCGGCTGCGATTTCTACGCCTTTTCGGCGCACAAGCTCTATGGCCCGACCGGCATCGGCGCGCTGTGGGCGCGCGGTGAAATCCTCGATGCGATGCCGCCCTGGCAGGGCGGCGGGGCGATGATCGACCGGGTCGATTTCGCCGGCACGAGCTATGCCCCGGCGCCGCAGCGCTTCGAGGCGGGAACCCCGGCGATCACCGAGGCGATCGCGCTTGCCGCCGCGATCGATTATGTCGAGGCGATCGGGCGCGAGGCGATCTGCGCGCATGAAGCGGCGCTGACCCGGCGCTTGCGCGATGGCCTGCGCGCGACCAACCGCATCACCCTGTTCGGCCCCGAGGATTCGGCGGGCATCGTCAGCTTCGCGATGGACGGGGTGCATCCGCACGACCTCGGCACCATATTGGACGAGGAGAATGTCGCGATCCGCGCCGGGCATCATTGCGCGCAGCCGCTGATGGCGCATCTCGGCGTGTCCGCGACCGCACGGGCGAGCTTCGGGCTCTACAATGACGAAAGCGACATCGCCGCGCTGCTGCGCGGGATCGAGCGCACCAGGAGAATATTCGGATGAGCGAGGACAATCGCGCCTTTTCGGTTGAAGAGGTCGAAAGCGTCGCGGTGCCGCCGCGCGCGCGGGTCACGGATGCGGGTGAATCGCCAAGCGCCCGGCTGGAGCGCAAGAAGGACTATCTCGAAGGCTTTCTGGCCGCGCAACCGCAGGGCATCGCGGCGGGCGAGCCGGGCGGGGCGCTCTATGAAGCGGTGATCGCGGCGCTGCGCGAGATCTTCGACCCGGAAATCCCGGTCAACATCTATGATCTCGGCCTGATCTATGGTGTCGAGGCGAGCGTGGACGGCGATGTCGTCATCACCATGACGCTGACCACCCCGCATTGCCCGGTTGCCGAATCGATGCCGGGCGAGGTCGAGCTGCGCGTCGGCAGCGTGCCGGGGGTGCGCGATGCCGAGGTCAACCTCGTCTGGGATCCGCCCTGGGATCCCGCCAGGATGAGCGATGAAGCCCGGCTCGAACTGGGGATGCTGTGATGGCGACGACCACCACGCGCCGTCCCCGCCCCGCGGCGGTGACGCTCACCACCCAAGCCGAGGCGCGCATCGCCGCGCTGATGGCCGATGCCCCCGCCGGCACGATCGGCGTCAGGCTCTCGACCCCGCGGCGCGGCTGCTCGGGGCTTGCCTATTCGGTCGATTACGTCGCCACCGCCGATCCGCGCGACGAGCGCATCGAGACCCCGGGCGGCAGCTTCTTCATCGACGCGGCCTCGGTGCTCTATCTCGTCGGCAGCACGATGGACTGGCGCGAGGATGATTTCACCGCCGGCTTCGTCTTCGCCAACCCCAATGCCAAGGGCAGCTGCGGCTGCGGGGAAAGCTTCACGGTGTGACGCAGCGCGGGTGACGATCCCGATTCATCGGGGCCGTCACCCGCGATCATTCAAGGGTTCGGCCCGGTTCAGGCTATCGCGCGCAGCCCGACGCGGCGGTGTCGCAGCCCGGCGCCGACGGCGGCAAAACCGGCGATCAGCATCACCCAGCTCGCCGGTTCGGGCACGGCCGGTGCCGCGGTTTCAACCACCGCGACATTGTCGATCCCGATATAATTCTGTGCGAGATTGCCGAGCAGCGAAATCACCGTGCTGCTCCCGGTCGCGGTGAAGGCAAGCGATTCCTGCTGCCACAGGTTGGGCTGGTTGCCGGGGTTTGACGAAACGAACGACTGGCTGATTCCGCCCGCCGAGGCCAGCACGCCGTCCTGCACCCCGAAGGTGGTGGAGCTGCCAAGATCGAATGTCAGCAGATATTGCGCGCCGACGGTGGTGGCGATGGTCTGCTGAACCCCGCCGCCGCCACCCGGGGTGTAGCCGGTCAGATCGAGAAAGTAGGACCCGCCGCCGGGGTTGGGGCTGGCGGTCAGCCCGAAGGGGTTCAACGGCCCGATCCAGGCAATGGTTGTGTTGCCAATAACCGTCCAGCCCGGAATCGAGGTCGAATCGCCGGGGCTGACCGTCTCGGTGTTCTGGCCGGTATTGTCGATGAAAATGGTTGTATCCTCGAAGCTGCCATTGGCCAGCAGACTGGCGTGAGCGGCGGTCGCGCCGACGGCGCACAGCGCCGCGGTGCAAAGCGGTAGCATCAGCCGGGCAAGTTTTTTGGAAGAAATAGTCATGCTACCATCCTTCGCGATTTCAATTATTTTCAATAAAGCAAAAATAGTGCCAATAAAAATTAAAAAACGAATCCAGTAATTTGTCAATACGGCTTTTTCGGACTGTAAACGGGAGTGACAGTTTGCCGGGGGCACAGGCGTGCGGCTGGGGCTGACCTCGCGTGGATCGAAGCGTTGGCGGCGGAATGGGGACGATACGGCATCCGCGCCAATGCGATCATGCCGGGCAGTATCGCTACCGGCGCCGGCGCGCCGCGCGCCGATGCCCCGCCCGCAGCGATGCTGGCACGCACCCCGCTCGGCCGGCTGGGTACCAGCGCCGAGGTTGCCGGGGCCGCGGTGTTCCTGCTGTCGGCCGAGGCAAGCTATGGCACTGGCCAGAATGTCAGCGTCAACGGCGGGCGAATCTGGAGCATCGCGCCGAAAAGTGGGCACCGGTTTTCGGCAATAAGCGATGCGACAACAAAGACCTGGAGCAGATTGGGGGTTTCAGAAATCACGCACTGTGCTCTTGAGCATCGCGCCGAAAAGTGGGCACCGGTTTTCGGCAAAGGGCGACACAAAAAAGGCCCCCGTTCCGAAGAAACAGGGGCCTTCCGGGATAATGCCACCGGCCGCTTGGACGGGAGGGGGGTCTCGGCGCGGTGACAAGGAGGAAATGCGCGAAGCGCAGGGCCGTTCCCGGTTGCCGCAAATTTTTTGGCGGGCTCATGAGGCCTGTGCGCCGACGGGTGTCGAGGGCTGGAGCATCGCGCAAAATGGGGAAACCGGGCTTTCATCTGCGATGGACTGCGCTTCGGCAAAAGCGATGCGACAACCAAACTAATCCCCCGCGACCGTCATCGCGTCGATCCGCAGCGTCGGCACATTGACCGCGCGGTGCCATTCGAGATCGTCCGCCGGGCGCAGCGTCTTGAACATGGCGAGCAGATTGCCGGCGATGGTGAATTCAGCCACCGGCCCGGCGATCGCACCGCCGCTGATCCGGAAGCCCGCCGCCCCGCGGCTGTAATCGCCGGTGACGCCATTGACCCCGTGGCCGATCAGTTCGGTGACATAGACGCCGTCGGCGATATCGGCGATCAGCGCCCCGCGCGAGAGAGGGCCGGGGGCGAGATGGACATTGCTCGCCGAGACATGCGGCGCGCCGCCGCCACCGCGCGCGGCATGGCCGGTGGGCGATCGGCCGAGCTGGCGTGCGGCGGCGCTGTCCATCAGCCAGCCGGTGAGCCGGCCGTTCTCGACGAGATGGCGCCGGGCGGTGGGCAGCCCCTCGCCGTCGAAGGGGCGCGAACGCAGGCCGCGGCGCAGGTGCGGCTCGTCGGTGATGGTGACCGCGCTGTCGAAGATCTGCGCTTCCTCGTGGTCGAGCAGGAAGCTTGCCCGGCGGGCGATCGCACTGCCGCTCATCGCGCCGATGAGATGGCCGATCAGCGTGCTGCCGACCCTGGGGTCGAACACCACCGGCATCGGCCCGCTCTTCAGCCGTCCGGGATTGACCCGTGCCACCGCCCGTTCGGCGGCCAGCGCGCCGATCGCGGCGGGCGTGGGCAGATCGTCGCCATGCCGGGCCGAGCGCCACGCATAATCGCGCTGCATCGCCGATCCCTCGCCCGCGACCACGCTGACGCTGAGCGAATGGCTGGTCGCGGCATAGGCGCCTGCAAAGCCGTGGCTGGTGGCAAGCGCGACCAGCGCGCGGCCGGCACCGGCCGCGCCGCCCTCGCTGTTGGTGACCCCCGCGACCGCGCGCGCCGCCGCCTCGGCCGCTTCGGCTGCCTCGCGCAGCGCTTGCGGGCGGGGCTCGGTGCGATCCTCAAGGTCGAGCGCCGGCGCCGGCCCGCGCAGCAGCAGCGCTTCGGGGGCGAGCCCGGCATAGCGATCCTCGGGCGCGGCCCGTGCCATCGCCACCGCGCGCGCGGCCAGCTCGTCGAGCGCCGCCGCGTCGAAATCGGTCGAACCGATGCTGGCCGAGCGCTGGCCGACGAACACCCGCAGCGCAAGGCGCTCGCTTTCCGAGCGTTCGACGTCCTCGAGCCGCCCGAGGCGCACCGAAACACTCTCCGAGGCGTCGGCGGCATAGACCGCATCGGCGGCATCGGCGCCGGCCCGGCGCGCGCGCGCCACCAGCGCGCTGGCCCGATCGCGCGCATCATCGAGGTTCAGCATGGTGGCAACAAGACTCCCTTACCGCACGGCCGGCGCGCGCGGCACGTCATAAGCGCGGGCCGCGCGGGCGCAACTCAGGAAAAAAGCGCGCCGAGCAGGCGGAAGGCGGCGGTGACCGCAAACGGCAGGCCGATCGCCAGCAGCCACACCATCGCCGCATCGCGCCGGTACCAGCGGGCGAGCGCGGGGTCGCTCGCCTGATCGTCGCTCAGCCGGTTCCAGCGTCGCTCGAAGCGGCGGCACGACGGGATGATCGCGGCGACGAGGATGATGAGCGCGAGATAGGGCAGCAGCGAATCGCCCTCGTTCTTGAGCGCGCTCATCGTCACGAAAATCTGGAGCGCGGTATAGACCAGCAGCGCATAGGCGATGGTGTCGCTCATCCGCCGCCGCCAGTCGCGCGCCCGGCGCTGCGGTTCGATCATCGGCACGGGATCGGCGCGGGCACCGGCAGCGCGCCCGGCGTCCCGCCAGCCATTGACCATCGGCGCTCTCTCCTCTTCCCGTTTGTTCGCGAATAAAACACCAATGCCGGCCATAAGCAAGGCGCACGCGCGGCAGGGGACGAAGGTAGCCATGCAGGAAGCCTGCCAATTCGCGCCGCGCGCCGCTTGCCCTGACCGAATCACGGCTTTAGACAGCCACCACATGAGCGATACCATCGAACTCGTTTCCACGCCGTCGGTCGCCACCGCCCCGGTCGCGGTCCGCGGCGGGCTGGAGGTGGTCTCGATCGCCAAGAGCTACGACAAGCGCGCGGTGCTCAACGATATCTCCTTGTCGATCGCCAAGGGCGAGGTGCTGGGGCTGCTCGGCCCCAACGGCGCCGGCAAGACCACCTGCTTCTATTCGATCATGGGGCTGGTGCGCCCCGATTCGGGCCGCATCCTGCTCGACGATATCGATATCACCAATCTGCCGATGTATCGGCGCGCTATCCTGGGGCTTGGCTATCTGCCGCAGGAAACCTCGATCTTCCGCGGGCTGACCGTCGAGCAGAACATCAATTGCGTGCTCGAACTGAGCGAGCCCGACCGCGCGGTCCGCGCCGCCGAGCTTGAGCGGCTGCTCGGCGAATTCGGGCTGACGCGGCTGCGCGGCAGCGCTGCGATGGCCTTGTCGGGCGGCGAACGGCGGCGCTGCGAGATCGCCCGCGCGCTTGCCGCCAAGCCGTCGATCATGCTGCTCGACGAACCTTTCGCAGGCATCGACCCGCTCTCGATCGCCGATATCCGAAACCTCGTCATCGACCTCAAGGAGCGCGGCATCGGCGTGCTCATCACCGACCATAATGTGCGCGAGACGCTCGACATCGTCGATCGCGCCTGCATCATCTACGGCGGACAGGTGCTTTTCGCCGGCAGCCCCGAGGCGCTGGTGGCGGATGAAAACGTGCGCCGGCTCTATCTTGGCGAGGGCTTCACGCTGTGAGCCCGGACACCGGCACGCGACAAGCGACCACGGCTCGCGGTGCCCAAGGGCAGGGTGGTTTGCCCGGATTGCCCCCTGCACGGTCCCTGACAGGGCGGTAACCGGTGGCGATGGGGCCGCGCCTCGATCTCCGCCAGACGCAGTCGCTGGTGATGACCCCGGCGCTGCAACAGGCGATCCGGCTGCTCGCGCTTTCCAACCTCGAAATCGAGGCCTTCATCGGCGAGGCGATCGAAAGCAATCCGCTGCTCGAAATGGCGAGCGTGCCGGCTGCCGAACCCGTCGCCGAGGACCACCGCCGCACCTCGCTCGAACGCTCGCCGGTCGATCAGCTGATCGGCGAGGGCCGCGCCGCCGAGGACCGCCCGCTCGACATCGATGACGCGATCGACCGCGACCGCGACACCGGCGAGGCGGCCGATCAAGCACCCTTCGCGCGCGCGGCCGAGCTCGCAGAAGCGGGCGGCGCCGACTTCAGCTCCGCCACGGCAGGCGAGCCCGGCCTCGATGCCGGCGAGCGCGGCAGTGGCCCGCCCACGCTTGCCGAGCATCTTCATGCCCAGATCGGCGCGGTGTGCCGCGATCCGCGCCAGACCTTTCTTGCCCGGGCGCTGATCGATAATCTCGACGAGGCGGGTTATCTCACCCAGAGCCTTTCGCAGTTCGCCGATGATCTCGCGGTGCCTTTCGCCGAGGCGGCAGCGGCGCTCGACCTCGTCCAGACGCTCGATCCGACCGGTATCGGCGCGCGCAGCCTTGCCGAATGCATCATGCTCCAGGCGCGCGAGGCCGATCGCTACGATCCGGCGATGGCAAAGCTGATCGACAATCTGGAGCTTGTCGCGCGCGGCGACATCGCCCGGTTGCGCCGGATCTGCGGAGTCGATCACGAGGATCTGGCCGACATGCTCGCCGAGTTGCGCCGCTATGATCCCAAGCCCGGGCTCGCCTTCGGCGGCGGCGGCGGCGAGCCGGTGGTGCCCGACATCCTGCTGTCCGCCGCGCCCGGCGGCGGCTGGACGATCGCCATCAATCAGGCGACCCTGCCCAGGGTGCTGGTCAACCGCAGCTATTATCTCGAAATGCGCGGCGCCAGCAGCGATCGCGTCGCGCGGGCGTGGCTTTCGGAAAAGCTTGCCGATGCGAACTGGCTGCTGAAGGCGCTCGACCAGCGCCAGAAGACGATCCTCAAGGTCGCCGGGGAAATCGTCCGCCAGCAGGATGGCTTCTTCCGCCACGGCATCGCGAAATTGAAGCCGCTGACGCTGCGCGCGGTTGCCGATACCATTGGCATGCACGAATCGACGGTCAGCCGCGTGACCTCGAACAAATATCTGCATTGCGCGCGCGGCACCTTTGAACTCAAATATTTCTTCACCTCGGGCGTCGGCTCGACCGACGGCGAGGGTCAGGCCTCGGCGGCGGCGGTGAAGGCTGCGATCCGCGCGCTGATCGATGCCGAGGATCCGCGGGCGATCCTTTCCGACGACACGCTGGTCGAACTGCTCGGGCAGAAGGGCTTCGAACTCGCGCGGCGCACCGTCGCCAAATATCGCGAGGCGATCGGGCTTGGCAGTTCGGTCCAGCGCCGGCGCGAAAAGCTGCTGTCGAGCATGGTGTAGCGCGGGCTTCCCCGGCCTGGCCCCCGCGAATCGATTCGACAGCCCCTGCACGCAAGCGTAGCATGGCGCCCGTGTCCGGCGTTGCCGGACCGGGGGAGAAAGGGTGCCGGAACACCCGCCATGAAGCTGCTTGCCAGCCTTGGCCTCGGCCTTCTTGCCGCCAGTCTTGCCGTCGGCGCGCGCGCGCATGCGTTCATCGCGCTGCAACCGCCCGCTGCGCATCCGGCAACCGCGCCCGACGGCACGGCCGGCGCGCAGCAGGTGCCGGTCGCGCTCGATGCCACCCGCCGGCTCAGCGTGCCGGTGCGGATCGATGGCGAGCAGCTCCATTTCCTGATCGACACCGCCTCCACCCGCTCGGTGATCGCCAGCGACGTCGCGACCCGGCTCGCGCTGGGCGCGGGCGGCAAGCTGGAGATCGTCCATATCGGCGGTGTCGATCAGGTGCCCTCGGTGATCATCCCGGCGCTGAGCTTTTCCGATATCGCGCTGAGCGATGTCGAGGCGCCTGCGCTGCTGCGCGGCAATCTCGGCAGCGACGGGCTGCTCGGGCTCGACGTGCTGCGCAATGACCGTCTTTCGATCGATTTCACCCATCAGGCGCGGCTGACGGTCACCCCCTCGCCGCGCCACCCGGAGCGCGAGCGGCTGACCGGCGACAGCGACCTGATCATCGTCACCGCGCGCTCGCGGCTTGGCGAGCTCGTCGTCACCGATGCCGAGATCGACGGCACCCCGCTCGCGGTGATCCTCGATACCGGCGCCGAGGAAAGCATCGGCAACCCCGCGCTCGCCCGCCTGCTTGCGCGGCGCAGCGTCGAAATCGGTGGCCTGCACCCCACCGTGCTCACCAGCGTCACCGGTGCGGTGCTGAAGGCGAATTACACCTCGATCGCCAGCATGCGCATCGGCGGGGTCATCATCCACAACGTGCCGATGGCGTTCGGCGACCTGGAGACCTTCCGGCATTTCGGCCTCGTCAAGCGGCCGGCGCTGCTGCTCGGGATGAGCACGCTGAGCGCCTTTTCGCGGGTGACGATCGACTTTCCGCGGCGCGAGATCCATTTCGTGATGAGCCGGCATGCGGCGGTGGCGGACGGCGGTTAAGCCCGCGCTCTTTCGCGCGTTTTGAAACGGTGCGCCTTAAGGCTCCAGCACCGTGTCGCGCGCCTCGGGCAGCGTCGCCGGGTAATCGAGCGTGTAATGCAGG
This sequence comes from Sphingomonadales bacterium, assembly GCA_028870315.1. Lineage (GTDB taxonomy): Bacteria > Pseudomonadota > Alphaproteobacteria > Sphingomonadales > Sphingomonadaceae > Novosphingobium. The sequence continues at coordinate 15,432 of JAGWPW010000107.1, forward strand.
CCGCGGCTCTCGTGCCGCTTCAGCGCCGAGCGCACGATGAGATCGGCGCTCTGCAACAGGTTCCTCAGCTCGATGAGGTCGGTGGTGACGCGGAACTGGCCGTAATATTCCTCGACCTCGCCCGCCAGCATGGCGATGCGGTGCTGGGCGCGTTCGAGCCGCTTCGTCGTGCGCACGATGCCGACGTAATTCCACATGAAGCGGCGGATTTCGGTCCAGTTCTGCTTGATGATCACCTCCTCGTCCGAGGAGGTGACGCGGCTTGCGTCCCAGGCAAGAACCGGCGGCGGCGCCTCGTAGCTGTCCCAGCAATCGAGAATGTCGCAGGCCGCCGCCTCGCCGAAGACGAAGCATTCGAGCAGCGAATTGGAGGCGAGACGGTTGGCGCCGTGAAGTCCGCTCTCGGTGCATTCGCCCACCGCGTAGAGCCCGGGAAGGTCGGTCCGCCCGGCAAGGTCGATGATGATTCCGCCGCAGGTGTAATGCTGTGCGGGCACCACCGGGATCGGCTCCTTCGTCATGTCGATGCCGAGCGCGAGCAGCCTTTCATGAATCGTCGGGAAATGGCCGCGGACGAATTCCGGCGGTTTGTGGCTGATGTCGAGATGGACATAGTCGAGCCCCAGCCGCTTGATCTCATGGTCGATCGCGCGGGCGACGATGTCGCGCGGGGCAAGCTCGCCGCGCGGATCGAAATCGGGCATGAAGCGATGGCCGGCGCCGGGATGGCCCGGCGGGATGACGAGATGCCCGCCCTCGCCACGCACCGCCTCGGTGATAAGGAAGTTCTTGGTTTCAAGATTATAGAGGCAGGTCGGGTGGAACTGCATCATCTCCATGTTGGCAACGCGCGCGCCCGCGCGCCAGGCCATGGCGATGCCGTCGCCCGTCGCCCCGCGCGGCGCGGTCGAGAACTGGTAGACGCGGCCCGCGCCGCCGCTCGCCAGCACCGTCACATGCGCGCAATGCGCCTCGACGTGGCCCGTTGCCTCGTCGAGCGCATAGACCCCCCAGACCCGGCCCGAACCCGAATAGCGCAATTCGTGCCGCCCGGTGATGAGGTCGATGCAGGCCTGATGCGCGAGCATGGTGATGTTGGGGTGCGCGCGCGCCGCTTCGAGCAGCGCCTCCTGCACCGCGAGCCCGGTCGCGTCATGGACATGGGCGATGCGGCGGTGCGAATGGCCGCCCTCGCGGGTCAGGTGCAGGGCATTGCCCCCGGACCCTTCGCGCATGTCGAAGGGCACGCCGAGCGCGGCGAGCCGGGCGATCGCCTGCGGCGCGCGCTCGACGACGAATTCGACCGTTTCCAGCCGGTTGAGCCCGGCGCCGGCGATCATCGTGTCGCGGATATGATCCTCGAAGGTGTCGCTCTCGTCGAGCACCGCGGCGATCCCGCCCTGCGCCCAGGCGGTCGAGCCGGTGCCGAGCGCGCCCTTGGCCAGCACCAGCACCTTCAGCGTTTCGGCCAGCGCCAGCGCCGCGGTCAGTCCGGCGGCGCCCGAGCCGACGATGATGACGTCGGCTTTCACCCCCGCTCGCTCGTCAGGCTGACGAAGACATCCTCCAGATCGGCCTCGCGCGTCGTGACATCGAGGATGCCGTAGCCCTGCCCCTGCACCCGCGCCAGCACCTCGCCGGCGTTGCTGCGGTCCTTGTCGTAGGTGATCTCGACCAGCCTTGGCCCCTTGAGCTCGCTCTTCAGGAAGGCGGGATCGTCGGGCGCTGCTGCCGCGTCGCGGTCGAGCGCCAGCACCACGACCTTCTCGCGGGCCATCTCCAGAAATTCATGCGTCGGCTTGTTGGCGACAAGCTTGCCGTGATTGATGATCGCGATGCGGTCGCACAGCTGCTCGGCTTCTTCGAGGTAATGGGTGGTGAGCACCACCGTGACCCCCTCGCCGTTGAGCCGCTTGACCAGTTCCCACAGCTGTCGGCGCAGCTCGACGTCCACCCCGGCGGTCGGCTCGTCGAGCACCAGCACCGGCGGCGAATGCACCATCGCCTTGGCAACGAGCAGCCGCCGCTTCATGCCCCCCGACAGCGTGCGCGCATAGGCGCGCGCCTTGTCGGAGAGATGCACCGCGGCAAGCAGTTCGGCCGAGCGCCGCTGCGCCCTGGGCACGCCATAGAGCCCCGCCTGGTTCTCCAGAACCTCGACGGGGGTGAAGAAGGGATCGAAGACGATTTCCTGCGGAACGATGCCGATCGAGCGCTTGGCGTTGCGGCTGTTGGCGTCAATGTCGAAACCCCAGATCGTGGCGCTGCCCGCGGTCTTCATGACGAGCCCGGCGAGGATGTTGATCAGCGTCGATTTGCCGGCGCCATTCGGGCCGAGCAGGCCGAAGATTTCGCCCTGCGGCACATCGAAGCTGACATCATCGAGCGCGAGCTTGCCTTCGGCGCCGCCGCTGCCGGCGTAACGCTTGACAAGATGGCGGATGGCGATCGCGGGAGGCATTGTCATGCGCCCCCCTTATGCGCAGCAGGGCGAGCGGGTAAAGGGGCCGCGAAATCGCGCCGTTCAGCCGCGGCGACCTGCCGCGACGGTCAAGGCGCGCGCGGCTTCACCGCGCAGCATCGCTCCGACGAGGCCGAAACCGAGGATGAGCAGCAGCCAGCTCGACGGTTCGGGCACCGCGCTTATCCCGAGCGCGCTCGCGAAGGCACGGCCCCAGATCGCCTGCACCGGCGCGGTCGGATGGAAGCCGTTCCAATAGGCAAAGCTGGAGATGTTCTGCGCATTTGCGCCACAGGCCGTGCTTGTCACCGCGCTGCCGGGAGCGTTGAGATAGCAGGGGTCGATCGTGTCGGTGAAGCCGTAAGCGGCGGGATTGGCAAGGATGCTCTGGTCTAGCGCGTAAAGGTTGAACTGGGTGATGTCGGTGCCCACAGGCACGGTCAGCGCTGAAAGCGCGCTGCCAAGCTCGCTGTCGTAAAGCTGGCTGAGCGCGGTCGCCGCCGCCGAGGCGGACGCGCCCGCCGCGAGGAAATCGGGGGTGGCGCCGATGTTCGGCACGTTGACGACGAGGAAATCGCGCGCGCCTTCGCCAAGCAGCGTCTGCACCGCCGCGACCTCGGCGGTAACGCCCGCGTTCACCGCGGCGGCGCCGGTCTGCTGCTCGACCGCCAGCGCCACGTCGTTGCCGCCGATGAACAGGACATAGAGCGCATTGGGATTGGCGCTGCCGCCGCTCATCGCGCCATAGGCGCCGACCTGCTGCGGCAGGTTGATCCCGGTGGCGCCGCCCACCGCCTGCGCTGCGGCGGTGGCGCCCGCGACCGCGTAATTGGTCCCCGGAACGAAGCTCGCGCCGCCGAAAAGATCATGCGGGTCGGCAAAGCCCGTGGCCCACAGCGAGGGGGTGAGCGCCGGCAGGCCGAGCGCCTGGTCGAGCACCGCCGCGGCGACCGGCCCGTTGGTGAAGCTGTCGTGATAGCTCGGCGGATTGGGGAAATTCGCGCCGAGGATTTCAGCGAGATTGCCGTTGTCGGACAGGCTGTCGCCGAACACATATTCGGCGGTGGGCGTCGTTGCGGCGAGCGCCGGGGCGCCGAGCGCCAGCGCCCAGGCGGCAAGCGGAGGCAGGATGCGGGCCATGGCCTTCCCTTCCGATGGTGCAGGGTGATGCTGATTTCTTGCCCGGAAAGGATAGCATTGATCCTTTCCCCGGCAACCCCCGATCGGCGCCTTCGCCTCTGGAAATCGCGCCATGGCCCTGCTATCACGCGCGGCGTGACCGAACCGCCCGAAACCGTCGTCGCCTTGGCCCATCGCGTCTGCTGCGATGGCGCCAGCGCCATCCGCAGCACCGGCGCCTGGCGCCCCGCCGCGCTCGGCCATCCCCGGGTCTGGCTCGAAATCGACGGCAAGGGCTTCGTCGATTGTCCCTATTGTGACCGACGTTTCGTCTATGAGGGTGCCGCTGCGCATTGAGCCTGTCGCCTGCCGCCTCTATATGAGGGCATGACCCGGCTTCCCGATCCCCGCGCGCTGCTCTACCGACCCGGCGCGCTCGACCCCGACGAGGCGCGTGCGCTGGTGCGGCGCACGCTGCGCTCCTGCGACGATGGCGAGCTTTATCTCCAATATGTCGCCTCCGAAGCCTTCGGCTTCGACGACGGACGGCTGAAGACCGCCGATTATGCGCGCGATGCGGGTTTTGGCCTGCGCGGCGTTTCGGGCGAGATGACGGGCTTTGCCCATGCCAACGAGATTTCCGCCGCCGCCATCGCCCGCGCGGGCGAGACGCTGGCGCTGCTCGATCCCGCGACGGGGGGCCATGCCGCGCCGCCGCGCCGGTCCAACCGCCATCTCTATACCGATGCCTCGCCGCTCGATGCCATCGCCTTTGCCGAAAAGGTGGCGCTGCTCGAAGCGATCGATGCCGCCGCGCGCGCGCGCGATCCGCGGGTGGCGCAGGTCTCGGTCGGACTGTCGGCGAGCTGGTCGGTGGTCGAGATCGTGCGCGGCGATGCCGATCCCGTGCTCGACGTGCGTCCGCTTGTCCGGCTCAATGTCGCGATCGTCGCCGAACACAACGGGCGGCGCGAAACCGGAAGCTTCGGCATCGGCGGCCGCAGGCTGTATGGCGATCTGTTCGAACCCGCGACCTGGAACCGGGCGATCGATTCCGCGCTGGCGCAGGCGCTGACCAATCTCGAAAGCATCGCCGCACCCGCGGGCGAAATGACCGTGCTGCTCGGCCCGGGCTGGCCCGGGGTGCTGCTGCACGAGGCGGTCGGGCACGGGCTCGAAGGCGATTTCAACCGCAAGGGGACCAGCGCCTTTTCGGGCCGCATCGGCGAGCGCGTCGCCGCACCCGGCGTCACCGTGATCGACGACGGCTCGATCCCCGGCCGCCGCGGCTCGCTGACGATCGACGACGAGGGCACGCCGACGCAGGAGAATATCCTGATCGAGGACGGCATTTTGAAGGGCTATATCCAGGACCGGCTCAATGCGCGGCTGATGGGGGTTGCGCCCACCGGCAACGGACGGCGCGAATCCTATGCGCATGCGCCGATGCCGCGGATGACCAACACCTTCATGAAAGGCGGCGGCGATGATCCCGCAGACCTGCTCGCGCGGGTGAAGAACGGGATTTTCGCCAAAAGCTTCGGCGGCGGCCAGGTCGATATCACCAGCGGCAAATTCGTCTTTTCCTGCACCGAGGCCTATCGCGTCGAGAACGGCCGGCTGGGCGCGCCGATCAAGGGCGCGACGCTGATCGGCGACGGGCCGAGCGTGCTGACCCGCGTCATCGGCATCGGCAATGACATGGCCATGGACGAAGGCATCGGCGTGTGCGGCAAGGGCGGGCAAAGCGTGCCCGCGGGCGTCGGGCAGCCGACGCTGCTGATCGACGGGCTGACGGTCGGCGGCACCGGCTGAAACCTGTCCGGTCATGGCGCGTTAAGACGCCGTGGCGCAGGGTGCTGATTGCATGGAATGGAGTTTCGCCATGGCCAGAATCGCAATCCTGCCGATTGCCGCGCTCATCGCGCTGGCGGCCAGTCCCGCGCTGGCGAAGGACACGCCCTCGGGCGAACAGCAGCTTGCCAGGCTGCTGGCCGGGCGGGTCGCGGGAAAGCCGATGGATTGCATCCCGCTGCTCACCGCGGACGAGAATGTCCAGGTGATCGACAAGACCGCGATCGTCTATGGCGGGGGTGACGTGATCTACGTCAACCGGCCGAGCGAGGCGGACCAGCTCAGTTCGGACGATATGCTCATCGACGAGCCGACCAATGATGAGGTGTGCAGCATCGATACCATCACGCTGCGCGATCGCTACACCAATGTGTATGATGGCTTCGTCGGGCTGGGGCAGTTCGTTCCCTATACGCGCGTGCCGAAGAAGAGCTGATCGAGCCCCAGGAGCGCGCTTGTCCCATGGTCGAGCATCGCCTGGGAGAAGCGCGCGGTATAGGCGGTGTTGATCGCCTCGGGCTGGAAATCGGCGGCATTGACCAGAAAGATGCAATAGCCGACCGCGAGAAAGGCGCCGAACTGGCGCATCGCCTCGTCGAGGTCGGGCGGGCGGATGCCGTGGCGCGCGATCTCGGCGCAATAATGGGCAACGAGCGCGCGTTCATGCGCGCGCCGGTCGGCGGCATCGAGCGCGCCGGTGACGTGATAGGCGACCTCGGCGAGCGCCGGGCCATAATGCGGCTGTGAATCGAAGAAGCCGGGGGTGCCGTCGATATCCTCGTAGCAATTGCCAAGATGGGTATCGCCGTGAAGCAGCACCCTTGGCACCTCGTGGCTGAGCGCCAGCATCGCGCCCAGCGCCGCCTTCATCCAGCCGAGTGCATGGAACCGGGTCGAGGCAGCAGCGCCGCGGGCGCTTTCGACATAGCCCTGCCACACCTCTGCGGTCAGCAGCTCGCGACCATAGCGGTCGAACCCCTCGATCAGCCCGCTCGCCCAGGCGAAGGGCCGGCCGGGCGCGAACATATCCGCCCCCCAGCTCACCGCGTGGTGGCCGGCAAGCGCGCTCAGCCGCTGCGCCACCGCCTCGGGCGAAAGCGGGCGCTGCGGATGGCACCAGCGCACCCCGCGCGCGACGAGGTCCTCCATGATGATGATGCCCTGCCGTGCGGCCTCGTCATAAGCGGCAAACCAGCTGCGCGGCACACGCAGCGGCGAGCGCGGCGCGACATCGGCATAGGCATGGACCTCATGGCCATGCATGTAATGCATCGCGCGGCTGTGCGGCTCGAAGCCGCCCTTGACAATGACAAGCTCGGGAATGCCGGCGGCGCGCCCCGCCGCGTTGAGGCCAAGGCGCAGCCTGAGCTTGGTGCAGGTTCCGTGCTGGATATCGACCTGCTCCGCCCGCTCGACCACCACCCCCGGATGCGCGGGCGCCAGCGCCGCGGTCAGCCATCGGGCGGTGATCGCATCGAGCGTGGTCGGCAAGGGAAGATATGGTTCGGCGGGTTGGGCCATGCCCCTTGTCTCCTGTGGCAGGCGAGTGTGTCAGCCTCGCAGGCTACAGGCAATCCAGCCGCATCGGCCGGGCGATCAGGCGGTGGCGCGCTTGACCGCAGGGCGCGGGTTCGGGTCAATGCCGGACAGGCGGCACCGAGCCGCCCACAGGGAGTGGCGCGCCATGAAGATCAATATTCCACTGCCCTTCGACATCATCGAGCCCGCCGACGAGTTCACGACGATGGCGGCGGTGCGCGAGATCGGCGCCGCGGTCGAGCGCGCGGGCTTTCATTCGGGGCTCGTCACCGATCATCCCTGCCCGACCGGGCGCTGGCTCGACAGCGGTGGCCATTATGCGCAAGGCCCCTTCGTCATGCTGGCGCTGCTCGCCGCCTGCACGACGAGGCTGCGGCTCCAGACCGGCATCCTTGTCCTGCCCTATCGCAATCCGTTCGGCGTCGCGCGCGACATCGCCACGCTCGACCGCTTCTCGGGCGGGCGGGTGACGCTCAGCGTCGGCGCGGGCTATCTCAAGGGCGAATATCGCGCGATGGGGGTCAACTTCGACGCGCGCAACGAATTGATGGACGAATATATCAGGGCGCTGCGCGTCTCGCTGACCGGCGAGGAATTCACCTTCGAGGGCGATGGCTATGTCGCCTATGGCAACCGCATCCAGCCCGGCCCGGTGCAGAGCCGGGTGCCGATTCTGGTCGGCGGCAACGCCCGCCGCGCGATCCGCCGCGCGGTCGATCTGTGCGATGGCTGGAACCCCTTCTTCACCGGCCGCAGTGGCGATGACGCGGGCGTCAACACCCAGACCACCCGCACCCTGCCGCTGACCGGGCCGGACGATCTCAGGGCAGCGATCGACTATATGCGCGAATATGCGCAAGGCGTCGGCAAGCCGGTTCCCGAAGTGGTGCTGGGCGGGCTCAACTCGCCGGGCGAGGTGCTGTCGTCGCAGCAACTGCTCGACCGCGCCTCGATCTATCGCGAAATGGGCGTCCAGACCGGCGCGGTCAGCGCGCGCGGCCGGACCCGGGCGGAATGGTGCGACGATGTCGAGCGGATCGGCGCCGAAGTGATCGCCAGGCTGGACGCATAAACCCGCGCCCGCCGCCCACCGGCTCAGGCGCTGAACACCTCTGCCAGCAAGGCCAGCGTCCCTGCCCACGACACCTTGTCGGCGATCGCGTCATAGGCGATCCCCGGTGCGGTGAAGCTGTGCCAGCGGTCGGTTAAGCCATGCGCGGCATCGGCGAAGGTGGTGATCTGGTGGCGCGCACCGGCGGCGGTCAGTTCCTCGCCCAGCGCGGTGATCGTCTCGGGCGGGGCATAGGGGTCCTTGCCGCCGCACCAGGCCGCGACCACCCCCTTGATCGCCCCGGGCCGGGCCGGCGTCGTGGTCGTCAGGATGCCGTGATAGCTGACCACCGCCCGCACCTCGGCGCCGCTGCGCGCAAGGTCGAGCACGCAGGCCCCGCCGAAGCAATAGCCGATCGCCGCGACCCGCGCCGAATCGACCCCGGGCAGCGCCGCCACCCGCGCGAACCAGGCAAGGACGCGCGCACGCAGCAGATCGGGCGAGGACATGACCGCCATGTAATCCTCGCCCGCCTTGCTCGGGTCGGCGAAGAAGGCGCCTTCGCCATACATGTCGGTCGCGACCGCGACATAGCCCTGCGCCGCCAGCGCGCGGGCGGCGTGGCGCGGCTGCGGGCCAAGCCCCAACGCGCTTGCCATCACCAGCACCGCAGGATGCGGCCCGGCGCCCGACGGGCGGGCGATCTCTCCCAGCAGGTGCTTGCCGGCGTGTTCGAGTTCCAGCCTTTCGAGTTCCGCCATCGCGCTATTCCTCCCGTTCGCGAAAAATCGTGTACACCCGCGCGGCGAAGCGCCATTGCCCGCCCTCGCGACAGAAGCGGTCGGCATATTCGCCGATCACCTCGCCGCCTTGCGGCCAGAGCCGGCCCACCATCAGGCTGCTCGCGCGCGCCTCCTCGCCGGCGATCTCGATCATCAGATTGTGGATCATCGGCAGCATGCGCACCGCCGCGGTCGCGCTGGTGACATAGCGCGCCACCGCCTCGCGCCCCTCGGAAAGCGACAGCCGCCGGCTCGCTGCGGGAAAGCGCGGATCGACCTCGCGCGTTTCGAAGCTGCCCTCGCCGGCGAACAGCGCGGCGGCGGCGGCGGGGTCGCCGCGGCGGATCGCCAGCGCATAGCCATGGACAAGCCCGGTAATGGTGTCGCGATCGGTCATGGGCGCAGGCTGTCACATCGCGGCGGCCGGCGCGATTGGCGCGATGCAATCATCGCCGTCCCGATTGACCGCCTTCACGGCACCTGCGACATGCGGCGGATTGCGAAGGGAGAGCACAATGTTCAGCCACGTCTTCGTCGGCAGCAACGACCTCGACCGATCGAAAACCTTCTACGACGCGCTGTTCGCGGCGATGGGTGGGAAGCCCGGCTTTCACGATCCCAAGGGCCGGCTGATCTACAGCCACAAGGACGCGATGTTCATGGTCACCCGGCCGATCGACGGCAAGCCCGCAACCCATGCGAACGGCGGCACCATCGGCTTTGCCATGGACACACCCGCACAGGCCGATGCCTGGCACGCCGCGGGCGTCGCGCATGGCGGCAGCAGCTGCGAGGATCCGCCGGGCGTGCGCACGAACGAGATGTTCTCGCTCTATCTCGCCTATCTGCGCGATCCTGACGGCAACAAGCTGTGCGCGCTTTATCCGATGCCCAAGTGAGGGTCTGACCATGGCACTGCTTTCGATCCGGGTCGGCACCAATGATGTCGAAAAGGCGCGCGCCTTCTATGACGCAACCTTCGCGGCGCTCGATTATCCCGTCACCGCACCCGCCGCGGGGATGCCGGTGGCGCTGTATCGGCTTCCGGGCGGGATCAATTTCATCGCCGGCGCCGCGCGCGACGGCCAGCCGGCGACGCATGCGAACGGCGGCACCATCCTGTTCAGCGCCGACAATGACGCGCAGGTCCGCGCCTGGCACGCCGCCGGCCTTGCCCACGGTGGCCGCAGCGAAGGCGAGCCCGAGCCAAAGCCGCAGGCGCGCGGCGCCTTTGGTGCCTATCTGCGCGATCCGGACGGCAACAAGCTGGGCGTGTTCTGCGGACTGAAGTTCGGCTGAGCTTTTCCACGAGTTTCGCGCCCCGCGAAGGCAAGCGCCGGGTGGACGCCGCGCCGCGCGCTGGGCATGAGGCAGCGCATGTGGCATCTTTATCAGTTCCCGCTCTGCCCGTTCAGCCGCAAGCTGCGCCTGGTGATGAGCGAAAAGGGCATCGCCTACGAACTGTGGCGCGAAAACCCCTGGGAACGGCGCGACGAATTCCTGGCGATGAACCCCGCCGGCCACACCCCGGTGCTGCACAATGCCGAGCGCGGCATCACGCTGTGCGACAGCCGCGCGATCTGCGAATATCTCGAAGAAACCCAGGACAAGGCGCCGATGATCAACGGCACCGCCGCCAATCGCGCCGAGATCCGCCGGCTGGTCGCGCTTTTCGACGAGAATTTCTATGACGACGTGACCGCGCCGCTGCTCAGCGAACGGATGAAGAAGCGGCTGGTGCTGCGCCAGGCCCCCGATTCGCGCGTGCTGCGCCAGGCACTGCGCCTTGCGCATGAGCACCTCGAATATATCGACTATCTCATCGACCATCGCCCCTGGCTCGCCGGCGCGACGATGAGCCTTGCCGACCTTGCCGCCGCGGCGCAGCTGTCGGTGGCCGATTACCTCGGCGGCATCGACTGGAACGGCCATGAGCAGGCGCGCGGCTGGTATACGGTGTTCAAGAGCCGGCCCAGCTTCCGCCCGCTGCTTGCCGAACGGATGGACGTGATCCAGCCGCCCGGCCACTACGCCGATGTGAACGCCTGACAGCAACGGCAAGGCGGTTTGCCCCAGTTCTTTGTTTTCGCGTCGCTTTTTGGCGCAGCCTAACCCCCTGCCGCAGGCAGATCGGGGAAGGCGGAAAGCGGCTTGTCCGCGCTTACCGGTCCTTCAGCACCAGTGATCTTGCCCCGGGCGAGAGCGCCGGCCCGCGCCAGGCGCTCCAGTCGACCTCGTCCGACACCTTGTAGGGCAGCTTGCGGCTGTCGAGGAACAGCGCCTCCATCTCGGGCCGGGTGAAGGGGCGTGAGCCCAGCCGGCCGAAGACCGCGATCTGGCCGCCGGTCTCATCGACCGCGCGGTCGCGGTCGAGCCCCTTCGACATCGCCAGCGCCGGCGAGGGGGTGCGCGCCCAGGCGATCAGCTCGGGCACCGGCCGCGGCGAGAAGCCATAGTAATCGGGCTGGCTTTCGGGCGAGGTGAGCTGGATGACCTTCATCCCGTTGCGGCCATCGGCGACATAGGCGAACAGCGAGGCATTGGTCGAACCGACGATCACGTCCTCGGCATCGTTCATCTGCCCGCCGAAGGTGACCTTCTGATAGATGACCGGGCTCAGCGGCCGGGTGACGTTGACGATGACCAGCCCGTCCGCCTTGGCGGCGACATAGGCATAGGTGCGCGCGACATAGAGCTTGCGCGCGTTCGCGATCGGCACCGTCGCTTGCGGGATTGCCACCGGATTGCGCATGTCGGTCACGTCGAACAGCTTCAGCCCGTCGCGATCGGTCACCCACAGATAGCGGAACTGGAGCGCGCTCGCCCTTGCATCGGTCAACGGGCGCACCGCCGCGAGCCGCGGGTGCAGCGGATCGTGGAGATCAACCACGACCAGCCCGACATCGGCGGTGACATAGGCGATTTCGCCCGCGAGGATGACGTGGCGCGCGCCCTTCAGCACATTGTCGGGGTTCCAGGTGACCGCGCGATGGAGGAAATTGTTCCGGAAATCGCCATCGGCCAGCGTGTCGACATTGACGAGGATGAGCCCCTCGGCGCTGTCGGTCACCGCCGCGTAGTGATAGATCGGCAGGAAGTCCTGCTCCTGGTTGATCTGGCGCAGCAGCGCGGTGTTGCGGGTGGGGGCGATCGACTGGTTGGTGGGCAGCGCGACGCAGGTGGCGTCGGGGCTCTTGACCGCGTCATGCTGGCCAAGCGGCGAGAATGGCGCCGAGACGATCGGCTCGGAGAAGCCCTTGTCGGCGATCGCGGCAATGTCATAGACGCGCAGACCGCCCTTGCCTTCGGCAACATAGAGATATTCGCCGCGCATCTGGATGCAGCCGACGCGATCGGCGGTGGCGTGCACCGGGTTGCGGAATTCCTCGATCGGATCGGTCTCGCCCGAAAGCTTCGCGTTGAAGGTCTTGCCGCGCACCCAGTTCCTGAGCTCGCGGTGGTTCTGCTCGACATGCAGGCGGTAATAGTCGGGATAGGCGTATTTCTGGAGATAGGAGCCGATCACCGCCTGCGGCTCCTTCCATTCGGTGACCCGCACCGCCTCGATGCCATGTTCAAGCCCGGTCCAGGCGTTCATGCCGACGAAATTGACGTAATTGGTGCCGAGCAGCAGCAGCTGCGCCATGATCGCGTTGTTGTCGTCCGCGCGGCTCAGATGGCAGTCGGTGCAGGTCTTGGTTTCCTGCGTGCGCACCGTATGCGGGAAGTGCGGCGCGAAGGCCTGGCTGGAGAAGCCGATCGCCGAGATCGGCGGCTGCTGCACATAGATGCGCTCGCGGTTGATGTTGGTGGAGGACAACACCAGTGCCGAGGTCGATCGCACCGGGGTGATCTCGGATCCCTTGGTGGTCATGTGCCGGCCGAGCTGGAACATGTCGTCGCGCGCCACCTGCGGATTATAGGTGGCGAAATTGCGGGTCGTCTCGCCCTCGAAATGATGCATCGAGGTTTTCCAGTTGGCCTCGATCGGCAGATGGCAGCCCGCGCAGCTCGTCGTCCATGACAGATGGCAGGTGAAGCAGGCCATCTTGCTGTCGTCATGCGCGCGGTCGGTGCGGGCGATGCCGGGGCCGAAGGCGAAGCTGCCGTCCTGCGCCCCCGATCTGCTCATCAGCTTGGCGCGCGCCGACTTGGGATTGAAATCGGGCGAGGCGGGATCGACGCTGTCCTTGACCAGATGGATGCGCCATTCGAGCTTGGGATCGACCACCGAACGCTGGATCAGGACCTGGTGGCCGGCGGCATCGGCCTGCCATTCGAAGCGGCGCTTGCCGTCGGGGTTGCGCAGCAGCGACAGATCGGTGCCATGCGGGGGCGCCGCCGGGCCGGAGGTGCGCAGGTTCGGATAGGCATCGACGGTGCCGTGGCAATCCTTGCAGCCGATCTCGATGGCGTTCGCCACCTCGCCATAGATGAAGCCGGTGCCGTGGCTGTCCTGCGCGTAATGGCAATCGGCGCATTGCAGGCCCTTTTCGGCATGGATGTCCATGAGATGGACGGCCTTGCCGGGGTTCACCCCCACCGGCGCGAACATGCCGACGCCGTTCCTGCGCCATTTCTCGGGATCGCTCCAGGCGATGATATGCTTCGTGTCGGTGCCGTAGCTTGCCATGTTGCCTTCGGCATCGAGCAGATTGCCCTCGCGATCGTGCTTGTAGACCGCGCGGAAATTCCAGCCATGCCCGTGATAATCGGCGAATTGCGTGTTCTTGAGCTTCGGGTTCAGCGAATAGACATTGCGCAGGAAGTCGAGGTCGGCCCATTTTCCGCGATCGGCCGCGCCCTCGGGATTGCGTTCGTTGGTGGCGCGGGTTTCGGCGGCGGTCGGATATTTCTGCTTTTCTGGCCACATGGCGGGCGCGTCGGACTCATAGTCCCACATCGTGTAGCCAAGATAGCTGTTCAGGAAGATATTGGGCTGATGCATGTGGCAGTTCATGCATTGCGCGGTCGGGATCGAGCGGGTGAAGACATGCTGGAGCGGGTGGCCGCTTTCCCTGACCATCCCTCCGGCATCGGCCTCGTCCATCTGGCCGGGGCGCGCGGGCACGCGCTGGCTGGCGATCGTCGGGTCGCTGGTGATCGTCTGGCCGTCGCGACCGTATTGCGCATAGATCAGGCTGTGCCGCGGCTCGCGGTCGTTCGCATAGACCACATGGCACCCCGAACAGCCCGAGCTGCGATAGTCGCCCGGCTGGTCGTTGGTGCCAAGGAACCACATGAAGGGATCGTTGAGCCGGGTCTTGGTGATGTTGAGCACCGGGATCGCCACGCGCAGCCCGGTTCCGGGGCCGCGGTTCGACTGCTTGAGGTCGGGCCTGCCGGGTTCTTCGAGCCGCTGGATGCTGCCGCTGTCGTTGGGCAGGCCGATCTCGGGGAACTGGGTGGCGATGTCGCGGCCGCCGCGCTCGAACACGCGGAACACGTCGGAAGGCGGGGTCACCTGCCAGCTTGGCAGCGGATAGAGCGAGGCGAGCGCGCCGCGCTTGAGCTCGGCCTCGGTCAGCGTCCGGTTGCCGTCGAGCACGGTCGGCGGCGGGCAGGGATTGTGGGTTGCGGCAACGATGCTCGGCGAGCCGATGCAGGCCGACTTGCCGTCCCTCGTATAAGCCTCGCCGAAGACATAGCTTTTGAACGGCACGATGCCGTTGTTATAGGCGCCGCCGCCCCACAGCATCGCCCCCGTTGCCATCAGCGAGCGTTCCGCCGCTTCGATGATCGGCAGGTGGCAGGCACCGCAGGCTTCGCGCGCGACGCGATAATCGCCCGGATTGACGAAGCGGATGAATTCGGGCGCCTCGCGATTGAGCAGCGTGTAGCTTTGCCGCGGATTGGCCGAGGAGGGGTAGTTCCACGCCCCGGGATAGCGCGGCAGCACATGCGCGCGCTCGCGCGCTGCGACATTGGCAGGTGCGGTAAAGGCGATCGCGGCATCGCCCCGCACGCTGGCATCGCCGCCATGGCAATCGGTGCAGCCCAGCCTTACCGCGGGCGAGCTGTGCATCGTCGAGGCATCGGAACGGGTGTGGCAGCTGAGGCATCCGGCCGATTTCGCCGCCACCTGCTCCTCGCTCTGGCTGGCGGGCGCGTCGGGCGCCTTGACCCAGTGGCGGGCGACCGGGGCTTCCTGCTCCTGCGCGGCAAGGCCGGGCCAGCCGGCGCCAAACGCCGCGGCGAGAAGCGCGAACAGGGCGAAAAGGGAGCGCAGGTGTCGCATCAGAAGTTGAAAATCACATTGCCGAGGATGGAGTAATAGTTCGAATCACCGCTGGAATTGCCGAACAGGTCGCGCATCCCCTGCCCGGCGACGAGCAGCGCCGCCGACAGGCGCAGGATGATGTTCTGCGTCGCCTTGGGCCGCCAGGTGACCGCGCTCGACAGATCCCAGCCGATGTCACGGGCGATGTTGCCCTGCTGGCGCAGCGTTTCGAGCACGCCGGTTTCGGCGAACCAGAGATGGTTGGCGTTGGTCGCGAGCCGCAGCGTCGGCAGCAGGTCGAAATCGGCGCCCACCCCGGTGAGTACCGTGCCGGGATTGACGAAATTGGACTGGCCGAGGTCCTTCGAGGTGCGCAGGTCGTTCAAGATGCCGTTGGGCTGGTTGAGCGCGATCGCCCGGCCGCCGGCGATGAAGGGGATGCTCTGGCGGATCCAGTAGCTGGTGTCGGCGCCGGCGAAGATCGGGTTCTCGTAGATCGCGTCGAAACCCGTCTCGGTCTTCGAATAGACGTTCGACTGGCCGCTGGAGTAAAGGCCCGAGACGCGCAGGCGCATCCAGTCGTGGTCGTAGCTCGCCTCGGCGGCAAGGAAATAGGCGCTGATGTCGGCCGCCTGGCCGGTGAACTGGCTGACGCTGTCATGCCCGAACAGGTAATAGGCGGACGCGGTCAGGTTCATGCGGTGGATATGGCCATCGGCGTTGTAGCCGAGATAGAAGGCATCGTAATCGTGCCCTCTCAGATTGCCGATGAGCGCGGGGCGTTCGGGAAATCCGTTCTGGTCGTAGTAATATTCGTTGGCTTCGCGGTTGCGGTTGTAGACGAAGGTGAGCTGGCTGGTGAAGCCGGGGATCAGGAAATCCTGGCGATAGACATTGGCCAGGAACACCTGATCGTGCCGCGGCGCCTGGGTCACGTCGTTGAGCCCGGAATTGATGTTCTTTTCCAGCCGCCAGAACACCGCGAGATTATATTGCAGGCGGTTGTCGTCGCGATCGCCGAACAGGCGGATGCCGAGCTGCTCGTCGTTGAACAGGAAGCCGCGGAAATCAGCCTGGAAAGGCTGGATGCCCACCCGGATCGAATCGAAATCGTATCGCGCCGAGGTGTTGCGCAGGTGATAGTCGATATACGCTTCCTGGAGCGCGACATCGGTATCGAAGCGGTGCGGCGCACGGGCGGCATCGACGTTGAGGATCTGCCGTTCGGAGACCTGCGCGTAATTGACGTTGAAGCCAAGGCTGATGTGATATTCGATCTCGGGCGGCTTGAAGGTGGTGCTGCCCTTGATCAGCGAGGCGCTGACCAGGAAGGTCTGCGACAGCGCGATGCTGCGGTCGCCGCCGAAGGTGCTGAGGTCATGGCCGTTCTGCCCGGCCGCGTTCGACACCGGCAGCGGCAGGCTGCGCGCCTCGACCACCGAATCGCTGGTGAAATTGCCCTCGAAGAACCAGTCATCGCCATGGATCGGCAGCCAGGGAACCTTGGCGGGATCGAGCGGGATGTCGCCCTTCAGCGGGTTCTGGTGATAGGGATCGCTTTGGCCGTGGCAGACCTCGCGCTCGCCCGCGAAGGCTTCGAGGATGGTCTGGTCGCCGCCCTTCGCCGGGCACAGGCTCGACATGATCCGCCAGCGGTCGGGCAGCGGCAGCGTATCGCCGGGGAAGGCCTGCGGCGGCGGCGCCGCCACCGCGCCCTGGTTGGTGGGCAGCACGAGCGGCGGGGGCAGCGCCTCGTTGTAGCCGGGCTTGCGCCGCCCGGCGATGATCCCCGCATCGGGCGGCGCCTTGTCGGGCTGGTCGTCGGCTGCCGGCGCGACCGCTACCGTCGGTGCTGGCGCCGGCGGCGGTGCATCGGCGCTCGCCTGCGCGAGAATGCCGGCGAGGATGAGCGCCAGCCCCGCCACTACAGCCCCTGGCAGACGTTCTGCGCGTTGGAATTGATGAACGGCGACTGCGGGCAGAGGACATAATCGAGATGCGCGCTGTTGCCGTTGCTCAGCGGCACGACGATCTGGTCGGCGCGGATGCCGACCGGCGCATTGCCGATCGTGCCGGTCTGCTGCCCGGCGTTGTTGAGCCCGAGGAAGGAGATCATGTCGTCCTGGCCGACGCCGTCGCCCGAAACCCCGAGCCCGCCGACCAGCGTGCCGCCGCGATAGATCGGCACCGAGCCCGGAAAGATCTGGATGCCGTTCTGCACGCGGTTCTGCCCCGGCACGACATCGGGGCTGGTGGTGCAGCGTTGCGGGGTGTCGGTCGCCGCGGCGCCGGTGACATAGGCGAGATGCGCGGCGAGATTGTCGAGGATCAGCGCCGCCTGAAGCCCGGTGGCGAAGGGGTTGAACTGCGCGGCAGGCACCGAGAAGGGGCCATTGGGGCTACCCACCGTGCCGTCGGGGAAGGTCGGCCGGGACAGATCGCCGCCGGCGCGGTCGGTGAAGGCGTAACGGCCGGTGAGCGCGGCCGGATCCTTGAGGAAGGCGCGCACCGCGGCGACGAAGCTTGCGACCTTGGGACCGGGAAGCGCCGCGGTCGGCCCCGGGTTGGCGAGCAGATCGGCGGCGGCGCTGGCGTTCGAATTGAACGCGGCGGTGCGCGCCTTCTGCAAGGAGACGTCGATCCCGAAGATCGGCGCGTCGGGGCCGCGCACCAGCCCCAGCGGCACGCCATGCGTATCGACCACGCTGATCGACACCTGCGCCGGGCTGCTTATGGGGTTGCGGATCGCGGCGCGCGCCTCGCTCATCACCGCATAGGCCTGGGTGAGGATCGTCTGCACCTCGCTTGCGGTGAGCGGGCTCGCGACATCGGCGCCATCGGTGCCGGCGCGCGCCGGGTAGCGATTGTTGCCCGCGCCGTCGGACAGCACGAAGGCGCCGGCGGTGGCGAATTCGCCACCGGTCGCGGGCCGGATCCCCGACGCTTCGCTGCCATAGGTCGAACCGGCGATTATCGCGCCGGCGGTGTAGCCGGTCAGCGCCTCGAGCGTGCCCTGCGCCGCCGCGGTCGCGTAGTTCGCGCCGCCGAGCGCGGTCAGCTGGTTGGTCGCGACATCGGAATAGATGAGCTGCACCCCGGCGGCATAGATGGTGCTGGCGAGGATCGCGGCGGGAGCATCGTAACCCACCGTGCCGGCAAGCGCGATGCGCTCGTCGGTGACGAGATTGGTGGCCTGGACATTGCTGTCGTAGCTGTATTGGCCATCGGCTTCGACGCCGATGCCGCCGACGACCACCCCGTTCTTGTACAGCGGAAAGCCGCCGGGGTCGGCCGACAGGCCGAGCGGCGAACGCTTCGGACCGATCAGCGCCGCCGCCCCCGCCGCGCCGAAGCGCTGCGACAGGTCCGAACAGGGCAACTGGCTGAACTGCACCCCGAACAGCGGGCCGCTGCCCAGCCCGACCGTGCCCGGCTCGGGCGGGAATTGCGGCTGGACGATCTCGCTCGCGGTGCGGGTCGAAAAGGCGTTGCCGCCGCTCGACAGATAGGCGCCGGTGATCGCCTTGGCGATCGCCGAGGCTTCGGCGGGCACGTTGAGCCCCTGCAACTGGATGTCGCTGCCGTTGGGGGCATCGGCGATATGCGCGGTGGCGGGCGCGCCGGTCATGCGGAACAGCGCCAGCACATTGCCCACCCGATCGACCACCGAGATCACCGCCGGCTGGCCATCGGCCTGTGCCTGGGTGATCGCCTGGGCAAGGATCTGCTGAACATCGCCCGTGGTCAGCGCCTCGGCCGCGGGGGCGGCGAGCGTCGCCGCCCCGCCCGCGCCGCCGACGCTGGCGTTGCTGCTTCCCGCGCCGCCGCCGCCGCCGCAGGCCGAAAGCAGCAGGCTGAGCCCGGCGACGAGCGAGACCGCGGCGCGCCCGATCATCTGAGCGTCCCGATCGCCTGCGCGGCATCGGCCAGCGCCGCGCGGAAGGCGGGAGGGTTGTAGGAATTGGGCGCGTGCACCGCGTCATAGGCGCGGTTGATGCTGGCGCGGATCCCCGCCGCCGCGCCGACCGTGATCCGGCCTTCGTGGACCAGCGCGTTGAGCAGCGTGTCGAGCGCCATCACCGCCTGGACCGAACCTTCGTAATCGGTGAAACGCGGCGCGCTGGCGCGGCCGGCGATCGCCGCGACGAGCGTGAAGGCGGCGTCAGGCCGCTCGGGCATGGCGGCGAACGCGCTTTCGAGCGACGCGGCGGCGCTGGCCAGATGCGCTGCCGCCGCCGCAGGTGCGCGGCCGCTGCCGATCGCCGCGTGGAAGGCGCGCGCCGCCTCGTCGAAGCCGGTCGCCGCGCCGGGAGCGAAGACATGCGCCGCCGCCGACAGCAGGATCATGTTCTCATCGTTGTAGGGCGGCGTGCCGAAGGGGATCGGCCGTGCCGGATTGACCTCGAAGGCATGCGTGCGCGCCGGATTGTCCTCGATCTGGCGATGGCAGCTGTGGCAGTCGAAGAAATAGAATTCGGGGAACAGCCCTTGCGAGCCGTAGCCGGGGGTCGCGAACAGGCTGACCGAGCGCCGCACCGCCTCGGCCTGGCCCACCGCCCAGAGCTTCACATGATCGCTCGGGCCCTTGCGCCGCGCATAGGCCGCATCCTCGTTCCAGTGCTGTTCGAGCGCGGAAAACAGGTCGAGCTCGAAGGAAATGCGCGGATGGCCGGCGGCCATCATGCGATGGGTGACGAAATGGCCGGGCTCGCTCGATCCGAAGTGGCACGAAAGACAGACGGCGGCGCGGATCTGCGGGCGGTCGAGCGCGACCATGCCATGCGCGACATTGGCGGCGTGCGTGGCGCCCACCGCGTAATGCCCGGCAAGCCAGGCCGAAGCCGGGCCATGGCAGGATTCGCAGCCCACCCCGTCGCTCGGCTGGAAGCGCGGCCCGACCGGCGCCCCGCCGGTCGCGTGGCAGCCAAGGCAGGCGGGCGCCGCGGTTGCCGGGCCCAGCGCCAATGCGTCGGCGATCCGCTTGCCGCGCGCGCTGGCTAGCGCCGCCCAGGCGCGGCTATGCGCGCCTTCGGGGCTCGACGGGTCCTGCCAATGGGCGATCTCGTCCTGCCGCACCACCGGCCCGTTGCCTTCGGCACGGCCGTGGCAGGTCGAGCCGGCGCAGCTTGCCACCCCTTCGAGCGTGCCGCCGGCCAACACCGGCGCGCCCGATCCGAACGCGGCAAGCGCCAGCGCCGCGAGCAGCAGGCGCAGCAGCGCCGGCGCGGGCAGCCCGCCTATGGGCATGGGACGGCCTTTGCGGCGCGCGGTTCATTTCCGGCAAGCGCGGCGGGCGGGCGTGAGCGGCCGCTGCGCAGGCTCCCGGTATGAACAAGATCCCCCATGTCGCGGCCCCCCAAGCGCGCGAAAACATAACCGAAGCGCGTGAAAGGGAAAGGTGAAATTCGCGCCGCCTGCCGCGCGGCGGGCGCCGTTGCGACCATCGCCGGCCGGCCGCTGCGGTTTTCATCGCTTGCGCATGTTTCGCACTTGCAGCTTGCGTCAAAGTGGCGATGATCCGCGCCGGTTTGGGGCAGTTTGCGAAAGGGCGGGCGATGAGCGGACAGGCAGGGGGAAAGGGCGCGAAGAAGGCGTCGGACCTATTCGTCGAATGCCTTGAGGAGGAGGGCTGCGAATATGTCTTCGGCGTGCCGGGCGAGGAAAACCTCGATCTGCTCGATTCGCTGTCGCGCTCGACGAAGATCAGGCTGATCCTGACCCGGCACGAACAGGGCGCGGGCTTCATGGCCGCAACCTATGGCCGCCACACCGGCAAGACCGGGGTGTGCATGGCAACGCTGGGGCCGGGGGCGACCAATTTCGTCACCGCTGCTGCCTATGCGACGCTGGGCGGCATGCCGATGCTGATGATCACCGGCCAGAAGCCAATCAAGAAATCGAAGCAGGGCCGCTTCCAGATCCTCGATGTCGTCTCGATGATGACGCCGATCACCAAGACCGCGCATCAGATGGCGTCCGCCGACAATATCCCCAGTCGCCTTCGCGAGGCCTTCCGCCTTGCCGAGGAGGAGAAGCCCGGCGCCACCCATATCGAACTCCCCGAGGACATCGCCGACGAATATACCGATTCGGTCCCGCTCAGGCGCAGCAAGGTGCGCCGCCCGATCGCCGATGCCAAGTCGGTCGCGCTCGCCGCGCGCACGATCCAGGAGGCCAAGGCGCCGATCCTTGTCATCGGCGCGGGCGCCAACCGCAAGATGACCGGCAAGATGCTGCTCGAATTCGTCGAGAAGACCGGCATCCCCTTCCTCACCACGCAGCTCGGCAAGGGGGTGATCGACGAGCGTCACCCCAAATTCGTCGGCTGCGCGGCGCTTTCGGCGGGCGATTTCGTCCATCGCGCGATCGAGGATTCGGACTGCATCCTCAATGTCGGCCATGACGTGATCGAAAAGCCGCCGTTCTTCATGAAGAACGCGGGCGAAGGACGCGATGCCGATGTCATCCATATCTCGACCAAGACCGCCGAGGTCGATCCGGTCTATTTCCCCGATATCGAGGTGATCGGCGACATCGCCAATTCGATCTGGCAGATCAACGAGGCGGTCGACGTCAATCCCGCCTGGAATTTCAGCAAGATGCTGAGCTACCGCGCGGCCGAGGTGAAGCACACCGCGGGGCTGGCCGCGGATGAACGCTTCCCCGTCTTCCCGCCGCATCTGGTGCAGGCGGTGCGCAAGGTGATGCCCGATGACGGGATCATCTGCCTCGACAACGGCGTCTACAAGATCTGGTTCGCGCGCGGCTATACCGCGACCGGCCCCAACACGGTGCTGCTCGACAATGCGCTGGCCACCATGGGCGCGGGGCTTCCCAGCGCGATGATGAGCGCGATGCTCTATCCCGAGCGCAAGGTGTTCGCGATCTGCGGCGATGGCGGCTTCATGATGAACAGCCAGGAGATGGAAACCGCGGTCCGGCTGAAGCTGAACCTGACGGTCATCGTCCTGCGCGACGATGCCTATGGCATGATCCGCTGGAAGCAGGCGAACATGGGCTTCAAGGACTTCGGCCTGACCTATGGCAACCCCGATTTCGTCGCCTATGCCAAAAGCTACGGCGCGCATGGCCATCGGGTGAACAGCGCGCATCACCTCGCGCAGCTTCTGGCGCATTGCCGCGATACGCCAGGGGTGCATCTGGTGGAATGCGCGGTCGATTATTCGGAGAACGACCAGATCTTGAACCGGGACATCAAGACGCTGTCGAAGGCGCTTTGATTCCCGGGGCAAAGGCCCCAGACCCCGTTTGGTCTCCCGGTGCCGATGCAGCGGGTGATGGCGCTGCCGGACGCTGCCCGGGCGCCGCGAAATGGAACGGAAATATGGGGGGCCACGGTCTCCCGCATTCCCCTCATTCTTCAGGAATCGCTTATGCCGCAACTCCAGGCCTCCTACCCGCTCTATCTCAACAACAAGGCGGCGCAGCCCAATCTCGATCTCAAGGTGACCGACAAGTTCACCGGCGAGGTGGCCTTCCGCACCGCGCTCGCGACGCCTGATGTCATCGACGCGGCGATCGCCGGCGCGGTGCGCGCGGCCGAGCCCTTCGCCGGTATGGCGAGCTATGAGCGCCAGGCGGTGCTCGACCATTGCGTCAGGCGCTTCCGCGAGCGCTTCGACGAGCTCGCCTGGGCGCTGTGCATCGAGGCGGGCAAGCCGATCGCCGATGCCGAAGGCGAGGTGACGCGGCTCATCGACACCTTCCGCCTCGCGGCCGAGGAGGCGACGCGCAATTACGGCGAGGTCCAGCCGCTGGACATCAGCGCGCGCTCGAAGGGCTACATGGGGATGTGGAAGCGGGTGCCGATCGGCCCGTGCAGCTTCATCTCGCCGTTCAATTTCCCGCTCAACCTCGCTGCGCACAAGATCGCGCCGGCCATCGCGGTCGGCTGCCCCTTCGTGATGAAGCCCGCCAGCCTGACGCCGCTGGGCGCGATCATCATCGGCGAGATCCTTGCCGAGACCGACCTTCCCGAAGGCGCCTTCTCGATCCTGCCGGCCAGCCGCGACGGCGCCGATCTGTTCACCACCGACGACCGGCTGAAGCTCCTCTCCTTCACCGGTTCACCCGGTGTCGGCTGGGATCTGAAAGCGCGCGCGGGCAAGAAGAAGGTGGTGCTCGAACTCGGCGGCAATGCCGCGGTGGTGGTCGATGCCGATGCCGATCTCGACCATGCGCTCGAACGGATCATCTTCGGCGGCTATTACCAGTCGGGCCAGAGCTGCATCCATGTGCAGCGGGTGATCGTCCACGAGGCGGTCTATGACACCTTCCGCGACCGGCTGGCGGCGCGGGTCAGGACGCTGGTCTCGGGCGATCCCAAGGACCGCAGGACCTTCATCGGCCCGATGATCTCGGCCAGGGAGGCGGCGCGGCTCAAGGGCTGGATCGACAGCGCGGTTTCGGGCGGAGCAAGGCTGCTCGCCGGCGGCGGCTGCGACAGGGCGATGCTTGAGGCGACGCTGGTCGAGAATTGCGACCGCGCGGCCGATCTCTATCGCGAGGAGGCCTTCGGCCCGGCGGTGATCCTCTCGAAATTCTCAGCGTGGCAGGATGCGCTGGCCGAGGTCAACGACAGCAAGTTCGGGCTGCAGGCGGGAATCTTCACCCGCGATCTCCACAAGGTGCTCGCCGCCTGGGACAAGCTCGAGGTCGGCGGGGTCGTGGTCAACGACGTCTCCTCCTTCCGCGTCGACAACATGCCCTATGGCGGGGTGCGCGATTCGGGGCTTGGCCGCGAGGGTGTGCGCTTCGCCATCGAGGACATGACCGAGATCAGGAATCTGGTGATCCGGCGCGCGCCGGTCTGATGATCGGGGCCCATCATTCGGGAACGACGCGCAGGATCGTCACCGTGGCCTCGTCGGTCAGCGCATAGGCAAGCGTGAAGCGCGGGTGACGTGCCGATTTCTCGTAAGTGCCGGGGACGCGCCCGCGATGCCCGGAGGCGGCGGCGGCGAGCGCATCGGCCATGGTTTCGATTCCTTCGGCCAGGCGTTCGGCCGCGTCGCGATCGTCGGCAGCGATCCGACCGAGAAGGAGCAGGTAATCGGTCCGCGCCGAACCCGCCCAGGCAAGCTGCCTCATGAACGCCCGGCGATGTCGCGCCGCACCTGTTCGATGATCGCGCGGGCTTCGGCCCGCACCTGCGCACGCGGCACCAGCCGCTCTGCGGCGGCATCGGCCAGCCCCTGCTCGATCCCCTCGATGATCGCCAGCTCGCGATCGACCCAGGCGGCCAGCGCCTCGGCGGCGAGGAACGAACGGCTGCGGCGGGTGCTGGCGGCGATCCGCGAGAGCTTGTCCGAGACCTCGACGGGAAGGCGGATCGAGAGCGTTGTGCTGGTCATGCGTTTCTTGTGCTGATATGTACACAATTCAGCACAAACGGCTATTTCCAGCAAGCCCCTGCGTTTCGCCGGGGCGATTGGCAAAATCCGCAAAAGCGCGGATGGCGGTGGCGCGAGAGATTGCCGGAGAGATCGGGATGCAGATGCCACGCGCGTTGCTCGCGCTGCTGATGACGCCGCTGCTCGGGGCGAGCGGCCCCGCACCGGTCGGCGCGGGCGCCGATTGGCCGAGCCACAATGGCGATGCCGCCGAAACCGCCTTCAGCCGGCTCGACCAGATCACCACCGCCAATATTTCGCGGCTCGGGCTTGCCTGGTCGCTCGACCTGCCCGGTGAAGTGACGCTGGAGGCGACCCCGGTCGCGGTCGGCGGGGTGCTTTATTTCACCGGCAGCCATGCCGAGGTCTATGCGGTCGATGGCGCGAGCGGCCGCAGGCTGTGGACATATGATCCCGCAGTATGGCGCCACGATCCGCTCATGCTGACGCGCAATTTCGCCGCCAATCGCGGGGTTGCCTATGCGCATGGCCGGGTGTTCGCCGCCGCGCTCGACGGGCGGCTGTTCGCGCTCGACGCGCATACCGGCGCGCTGCTGTGGAGCGTCGCGACGGTGCCGCCCGCCTCGCCGCAATATGTCACCGGCGCGCCGCGCACCTTCGACGGCATGGTCATCATCGGTCAGGCCGGGGCCGATTTCGGCGCGCGCGGCTATGTCACCGCCTATGACCAGAACACCGGACGGCAGGTCTGGCGCTTCTACGTCACGCCGGGTTCGCCCGCGCAGAACCGCGGCGATCGCGCGCAGGAAGCGGCGGCGTGGACGTGGAACGGGCAGTGGTGGAAGACCGGCACCGGCGGCGGGCCATGGAATGACATCACCTTCGATCCCGACCTCGACCGCATCTATGTCGGCACCGGCAATGCCGCGCCGATCGATCCCCGAACGCGGGGGACCGAGAAGGGCGATGATCTTTATACCGCCTCGATCGTCGCGCTCGATGCCAGGACCGGGCGCTATCTGTGGCATTACCAGCTCAACCCGCGCGACAGCTGGGATTACGATGCGACCTCGCAGATGACGCTCGCCGATCTCACGCTCGACGGGCACCGCCGCAAGGTGCTGATGCAGGCGCCCAAGAACGGCTTTCTCTATGTCATCGACCGCAGCGACGGACGGCTGCTGGCGGCGGACAAGATCGTCAAGGTCACCTGGGCGAGCCGGATCGATCTGGCCACCGGCCGCCCGGTCGAAGCGCCCGAGATCCGCTTCCAGAAGGGCGATGTCATCCTGTGGCCGAACCCGGCCGGCGCGCACAGCTGGCAGGCGCAGGCCTGGGACCCGCAGACCGGGCTGATGTATCTGCCGGTCACGCAGAACGGCGTCCATTACGGCAGCCATGGCCATCTGCCGGGCGGCTTCGACACCGGCGGGCTGTCGATCGCTTCCGAGCGGCGCGACCCGCACGACGGCCATGGCGCGCTGCTCGCCTGGAACCCGGTGACGATGCAGCCCGCCTGGGAGGACTGGCATGCGCCCATGCTCAACGGCGGGGTCATGGCCAGCGCGGGCGGGCTGGTCTTCCAGGGAACCGGCGATGGCTGGTTCACCGCTTACGACGCGGCGGGCGGCAAGGTGTTGTGGCGCTTCGACGCGGGGCTGGGGATCATCGCCGCGCCGATGAGCTATGCGGTGCGCGGCCGCCAGTATGTCGCGCTGCTGGTCGGCTGGGGCGGTTCGGCCGGGGCGGGCAGCGATGTGATGAACGTCGGCTGGAAATACGGGGCCAATCCGCGCCGCCTGCTCGCCTTCGCGCTCGACGGGCACGCGGTGCTGCCGCCCGGCGCGAAGCCGAGCCTTGCCATCCACCCGCTCGATGATCCCGCGCTGCGCATCGATCCCGCGGCCGCCGAGCGCGGGCGCAGCCTGTTCCTCGCCTGCGCGGTGTGCCATGGCCGCGATGCCGTCTCGGCGGGCGCGCCGGGGCCGGATCTGCGCGAATCGGCGCTGGCGCTCGATCCGCAGGCCTTCCTCGCGGTGGTGAAGGGCGGCGCGCTGCTGGCGCGGGGCATGCCGCGCTACGACCAGCTCGGCGATGCGCAGGCGCTCGACATCTGGGCCTATGTGCGAAGCCGGGCGCGCGACGCGCTGGCGGGGCAGGCGGGGTCGGCGCCGCATTGAGCGGGCGCGGGTCGCCGCTGAAGCGTCAATCGGGTGCGAAGCGGCTGGCGGCAAGGAACCCCGCGCTTGCCGCCAGCGCGCTCAGCACCGTGCCCCAGGCCAGGTCGGCCAGCGTCACCGCCACCGGCCAGCCGCGCAGGCTGGCCTGGTTGGTGAGGTCATAGGTCGCATAGGCGACAAGGCCGAACAGCGCGCCGCGGCTTGTCGCATGGCGCGCGCTGCGCACGGCGAGCGCGGGCAGCTCGACCAGCACGACAAGCCCGAACACATAAAGCGCATAGAAGGCGACCGCCGGGGCGAGGACGAAATGCGGGAGGAGGAGATCGCCGAGCCGGGCGCGGTACAGCGGCGTGGCGGTGAGCGTCAGCCAGATGCTGTCGAGCCCGAGCATCACCAACGCGGTCGCGCAATAGGCCAGCACCGCGCGTTTCATCCCCCCGATCCCTGAGCGCGGGCGGGCTTGCGGAACTTGAGCACGAACTGGTCGGTGTGGCCCCTGATCGCCGGCGCGAAGATCGCAATGTCGCGCGGATCGGCGGGGTTGCGCAGCGCCGCGCTCTCGCCGACGAGCACGAATCCGGCCGCCTCCACCTGCTCTTTCACCACCGCCTCGTCGATGCGATGCAGCGTGGTCGGGCTGGTGGCGCTGGTGCCGGGGAGCGCGCTGTGATCCTCGATCACGAAGATGCCGCCGGGCCGCAGCATGGCGTAAACCGCGCGATCGAAGGCCTGTGCGGCGTCGGCGCCCTGAAAGCCGTAGAGATCGTGGTAATTCTGCGCGGTCCAGGCGATGTCCACCGCCTGCGGCAGCGCCAGCACCGCGGCCGGCGTCGTCACCACCGCGACATTGCCATAGCCCGGTGTCGCGGCGATCGCCTGCACCGCCTCGGCGGCTTTCGGCATCCTGGCGAGAAATTCGCTCGGCACAACCGCATAGACCTTGCCGCGCGCGCCGACCGCGGTGCTGAACAGCCGCGTGAAATAGCCCCGGCCCGGCATGAGGTCGGCCACCACCGCGCCGCTTCGCACCCCGGCAAAGGCGAGCATCACCCCAGGCTTGCGATCGGCATCGCGGGCGGTGTCGGCGGCGGGGCGATCGGGCGGGGCGGGCGCGGCGCTGATCGCCGTGCCATACGACATCGCGAGCAGCGGCGCACCCGCCACCAGAACCAAACCTGCAACCGATGCAAATCCGCGCATCGCCCGTCTCTCCCCATCGCGCGCAAGGCGCTTGCTGGTATCCGTCTATCGACCTTTGACGTCCGCGCCGCGTCAGGCGGGCGCGGGTTCACGCCTTGCCCTTACCACGTCCTCGGCGTGCCGTCCGGCAAGTTCGGCAAGATGATCGAACGCGGTTTCGAACTGGGCAAGGCCCTGGCTCTGCGCGCGCAGCTCGGCATCGAGCCCTTCGAGCCCGGCCTCGGGGAGCAGCGCCTCGACGCGTTCCCAGCGCGGCCAGTCGGGATGCTGCGACAGGCCGAGAATCTGCCCGCGCCGCGCCGACAGCACCGATCCGGCCTTGGACGCGGTGCCTTCGGGGGTGTCGATGACGATCCGGCAGACCGGTTCGAGGACATAGGGCTCGGCCGCGGCCAGCGCTTCGCCCATCGCCATGCGCCCGGCGATGCGGAAGGCGAGTTCGGACGAATCGACCGAATGATACGAGCCGTCGGTCAGCACCACCTCGACATCGACCACCGGAAAGCCGAGCGGCCCCGCCGCCATCGCATCGCGCACCCCGGCCTCGACCGCGGGGATCCATTGCCGCGGCACCACCCCGCCGCTGATCCGCTCGCCGAACAGGAAGCCCTCGCCGCGCGCGCGGGGGGCGATTTCGATGATGACATCGCCATATTGGCCATGGCCGCCCGACTGCTTCTTGTGCCGGCCGCGCTGGCTGGCGCCGCGCCGGATCGATTCGCGATAGGCGATGCGCGGCGCCCGGGCATCGACCTTGACGCCATACTGGCGGGCGAGCCGATCGATCACCACCGCGAGTTGCTCCTCGTTCACCCCGCGCAGCAGCGTGTCATGCGTCGCCTCCTCCTGCGACCAGCTGAGCGAGGGGTCTTCCTCGCAAAGCCGATGCAGCGCCGCCGAAAGCTTGACGTCGTCCTTGCGGTCATGCGCGGCGATGGCGAGCGCGGCGTTGCGCGGGGGATATTCGACCGCGACCACCCGGCCCGGCTCGCCCTTGCGGCCCAGCACCATGCCGGTGCGCGCGGCATCGAGCTTGCCGATGGCGATGATCTCGCCGGGCTGCGCCTGCGGCTGCTTGGCGGTCCGGTCGCCCTGCACCGCGAACAGCGCGCCGCAGCGCGCGCTTTCGCTCTCGCCGGTCAGTTCCTCGCCCTCGCTCAGCGGCTGGCCATGGACCCGCGCATAGGCGAGCCGGCCCATCGCCCCGCCCTGGGCGATCTTGAGGACATGGACCCCGCGCGGGTTGCCGATGCGCGCCGCCGCCGCGTCGGGTGCCGGGGTTTCATGGCGCAGCAGCTTCAGCAGCCGCTGGATACCGCCGCCGTTCGTCGCCGAGGTCAGGATGACCGGGACCAGGCGGTTGGTCGCGGTATCCTCGGCCAGATCGGCCATCACCACCGCAGGGTCGGCCGGCTCGTCCATCAGCAGCGCTTCGAGCAGCGCATCGTCGAAATCGGCGAGCGTCTCTAGCAGCCGGCCGCGGTCGGCGCGTTCGCGTTCGCTCACGCCTGCGGGAATGTCGATGCGCTGCGAAATGCCGTGCGGGCAGTAGCGATAGGCGCGTTCAAGCGCGAGATCGACATAGCCGGTCACCGCCTCGCCCTCGCGGATCGGGATCTGGCGCAGCGCCAGCGGCTCGCGGCTGAGCGGCTGCAATTCGCTGACCAGCGCATGCACCGCCCCGGCGCGCGCGCTTTCGATGCGGTTGATCACGATCGCATGGGGAATGCCCAGCCGGTCGAGCCGGCGCAGCCACGGCGCGGCGAGCAGCGCGCGATCGGGGGCGGGGTCGATCACCACCAGCGCCAGATCGACGCTCGGCAGCGCGGCCAGCCCGTCGGCCATGAACCCGACCGATCCGGGCACGTCGATCAGCCCGAAGCGATCGCCCATATAGTCGAAATGGAAAAGGTTGATCCGCGTCGAGCCGCCGCGCATCCGCGCCTCGGGGCTGGCATCGCCGAGCGAGGTGCCGGCAGCGACGCTGCCGACCCGGGTGACCGCCCCGCTGGCGAAAAGCAGCGCTTCGGCAAGGCTGGTCTTGCCCGTCCCGGCCGGTCCGAGAAGCGCGACGCAGCGCACCGCGCCATGAAGCCTTTCGTTCGGTATGCCCATCCGGCCGCCTCCTTGCTTGCGAAGGCGCGTCGGGCGCTTGGCCTGCGTCGGACGCGCAAGGACAGGGACAAAGGCTGGTCCGCTTCGCGCCCCGACGCAAGCGAAAACTCGTGACGGGCGGGCGCTGCGGATCGGGTTTGCGCGCCGCGCGCGCCGCGCCATGGCGCCGCCCCGCGGTAACGCCAAATTCAGCTTGCGCGAACCGGAATGAGAACATATCAAAAACATATGTTCTATATGTGTTCAGATTCGGTGCTGACCGGCGGCAGGCGCACGGCGGGCGTTGCCGCGCGATGCCCCGCCTCGTCGCGGTTCCTCGCGATCCGCCTTGGGGCGTCGCCGGCCAGCGGGCGCGCGCTCGGCGCGCTGGTGGGAATCGCGCGGCGCTGCGGGGCGCGGCTGCATGGGTGGACGGGGCATGGCGGCTGCGTGTTCGATCTCGACGATTGCCCGGTCGATCCCGCCGCGGTGCGTGTCCGGCTGCTGGGGACGATGCGGCTGGCGGGCTTTGCGGTGACCAGCGGGCTGGCGGACAGCGCACAGGCGGCCTGGGCAGGGGCTGCGCGCGGCGGTGCGATCGTCGGGCAGGGCCAACCCGGCGGCGGCGTTCTGGCGCGATAGCCTGTTTCAGCCCCGCCATCTTGCCCGGCCCGTCAAGCCCATCGCGGCTTCCCGCTTGTCACCCTGCGCCATCCCCTGCTAACCGCGCGGAAAGTGCTTCCCGTATTGGTCGGGCGCAAGCCCTCGATGCCGACTCAGTGCGGCATTTCGGCCTGTGATAGTGTGGATCTAGGGGGGAAGATTTCCGAGGGTCGAGCCATATGGCTTCTAAAGCCCTTGAAATCGCTGGAGCGGGCGAAGGGATTCGAACCCTCGACCCCAACCTTGGCAATTTTGAAATTTCCTTACGCCATGACTCGATATGACACGATATAGCTCTATATTCAACATGTTATGTTACGCCACTTTCGCCGCACTATCCGATTTCCGCCGACTAAACGCCCTTTTCTGCTTACGTATTGCTTACTTTTGGTCTAGAAGCGATCCGCGTAAGCAAGCGGTAGACGCAGGATCGAAGCGGACATGGCAAAACTCACCAAGAAGGCGATCGACGCCCTGCCGATCCCCCCGAAGGGACAAACCTTCCACTGGGATACTGAAACTCGGGGGTTTGGAATCCGCGTTGGGGCATCCGGGGCGAAAACCTTTGTCATCCAGTATCGCAACGTCGATGAGCGTTCTCGCCGGGTCAAGCTCGGGCGGTATGGCATTTTCACTGTCGAGCAAGCCCGCGATCTGGCCAAGATCAAGCTGGGTGAAGTTGCGGCGGGCGGCGACCCGGCCGAGGCAGTTGTCCAGGCTCGCAAAGATGTCACCGTTGCGGAGCTATGCGATTGGTATCTGGAAGAGGCCCGCGCAGGCCGCATTCTTGGGCGACGCAACAGACCCATCAAGGCCTCGACCCTCAACATGGACGAGAGCCGAATCAAGTCACACATCAAGCCCCTGGTTGGTCAGCGCAAGGCGCGCCATCTGTCCGTGGCTGATGTCGAGGCAATGCAGGCCGACGTTGTAAATGGAAAAACTGCGAAACCACGCACGGGCGGTCGCGGCGGCGTTAGCACTGGCGGCGCAGGCGTTGCCCCCCGCGTGGTGAGTACGCTTCAAAGCGTGCTTGGTCATGCGAAGCACAAGGGATTGCTGAAGGAACATCCCACCAAGGGGGCTCGCAAACTCGCGACCAACAAGAAGAAACGTCGTTTGAGTGTTACCGAGATCGAAGATCTGGGGGCGGCCATGGTGGTGGCAGAGCGTCATGGCGAAAACCCGGTGGGGATTGCCATCATCAAGCTGCTGTTGCTGACCGGCTTCCGGCGCCAGGAGGGGCAAGCCATGCGACGCGACTGGCTGAACGCCGGAGGGGGCTACGTGGCGTTCCCAGACACCAAAGGCGACGCTCAACTTCGTGCGATCGGCGCTCCCGCGATTTCGTTGATACAGGAGCAGCCCTCGGTCGCCACCAATCCCTACGTATTTCCGTCTGCGGGAACGGATCGCCCGATCACGACGGCCCGGGATTGCCTCGGTCGTCTGTGCGCCATCGCGAAAATTGCCAACGCAACTCCGCATACACTGCGGCATACCTTCGGCAGCGTCGCGGGCGACCTTGGCTTTTCCGAACTGACGATCGCCGCCATGCTTGGGCATGCCGCACAGACGGTGACGCAGGGCTATATCCATGTGGATGAGGCCCTGCGATTAGCAGTGGCGCGGACATCGGAAGAGATTGCGGCGATCCTCGAGAGAGGTGCGTCTCGCGCAGGAATCTGAGGATCTGGGACTATTCACGCGCCTTGTCGATCGCGGCCACCACATCCACCAGTTGTTCTCTGAGCCCAAGGATACCCACGGCCAACACAAGATCCGGGCGGTCGGCCAATTCCAGCACGGCCTTGAGCACAATGTTGGAATGCCGCATCAGAACGACCAGATTATCCGAACTGGGGCCGTTTTTGCCGTCAAACCAGTTGCGCACCGCCCGCTCGTTTGAATGCGTAAGTCGGGCGACCGTCTTGACCGCCGACGGTGTTGCGCCGAATTCGGCCCGCAGTGCGGCCGCGA
>JAGWPW010000108.1 GCA_028870315.1 Sphingomonadales bacterium
ATTACCGGGCGGCGGGCGTGGAACCGCCTTCCGATGCCAAGCCCGATGGTTTCGCCGATGCCGTCTGGACGTGGCTGCGCAGCCCGCAAGGCATCGCGGCAAGCGTCGAGAGCATGGGCTTCTGGCCGCTCGCTGAAACATAGATGTTTGGTCCCGGCACTCGATTCGCCGCAGGACGGTTGCCAACCGCCGCATAATAATCGCATAGGCGCAGCGCACGGCGCGGCCCGAAGGGGCCGCGTTTGCGTGTCGGCAATGCGGTCGCGGGCAAGGGCATCGCGCGTCGGGGCATCGCCGACGAGGCGGGCCGTTGCGGCGGCGGGTGGGTCACAAGACGGGCCTGGAGCGGGAATGAGCGAAAATCCGCATGACGGCGAGGAGCGCCGTGCCCTGTCTGCCCTCGCCTTGCCGCGCGCGCGGCAGATCGCGGTAGTCGCCGCGATCCTTGGCGCGGTGCTGGTGGTGTTCCTGGTGCTGCCCGCGGTCTCGCATCTGCTGTTCCCGCCGCCGCCCGAAGCGTCGCCCCCGCCCGACGATGGCAGCTTTGCCGCGACGGCCAGGCAATGGTCGTCGCTGCGTTTCGAGACGGTGCGGCCGACAAGCTTTCGCAGCGAGGTGGTGACCGACGGGCGCATCGCAACCGACGATGACCGCACCACCCAGGTGTTCTCGCCGTTTACCGGGCCCGTGACCCGGCTTTACGTCAAGCCCGGCGACAGGGTGGCGCGCGGAACGCCGCTGTTCGCGGTGGCCGCGACCGAGGCGGCGCAGAGCAATGCCGACATCCTCTCCGCCACCGCCCAGCTTGCCGCGGCGAAGGCCGAAGCGGCGCGGCTGCATGATCTCGTCCAGCATCAGGGCGCGGCGCAGAAGGATTACGATCAGGCCAGGGTCGATCTCGCGAATGCCGAGGGCGCGCTGGCGGCGGCGCGCGGCCGGCGCGCGGCGCTAGGCCCGTTTGGCAATGGCGGCGAGGCGGTGGTGCGCGCGCCGGTTGCGGGCGTTGTGATCCAGCGTGCGATCGGCCCTGGCCAGAACATCCAGGGCGCCGGCGCGGGCAATCCCACGCAGGCGCTGACCATCAGCGACCTGTCGCTTGTGTGGGTGGTCGGCAGCCTGCGCGAGGACGATGCGCTCAAGGCGCATATCGGCCAGCAGGCCGAGGTGCGGCTGCTCGCCGCGCCCGACCAGCCGCTGGCCGCGCGCATCGACTATGTCGCGCCGAGCCTCGATGCCGCCACCCGGCGGCTGACCGTGCGCGCGACGCTCGCCAATCCCGGCGACAGGTTGAAGCCCGAGATGTTCGCCAGCTTCGCGCTGGCGACCGGCCCTGCGCGCACGGCGCTGTCGGTCCCGGTCGCGGCGGTGATCTATGAGGGCAGCACCGCCAGGGTGTGGCTGGCGCGATTGGGCGATCGCCGCCTTACGTTGCGCTACATCACCGCGGGCGCGACCCAGGACGATCGCGTCGAGGTGCTGGCCGGGCTGAAGCCGGGCGATGTGGTGGTGACGCAGGGCGCTTTGTTCATCGATCGCGGCGCCAGGTCGGACTGATGGCGGCGCGGATCGGCGATCGGCCATGAACCCCATCGTTGCCTTCGCGCTCAAGCAGCGGCTGATGGTGCTGGCGCTGCTCGCGCTGTTCCTCGTCGGCGGGATCGTCGCCTTCCGCCAGCTCAACATCGAGGCCTATCCCGACCCGGTGCCCCCGCTCGTCGAGGTGGTGACGCAATCCTCCGGGCTTTCGGCCGAGGAGATCGAGCGCACCATCACCATCCCGCTCGAAATCCAGCTTGCCGGGATCAAGAACGTCAAGGCGGTGCAGACCATCTCGCTGTTCGGCCTGTCCGACGTGCGCATCCAGTTCACCTACGACTACACCTATCAGCAGGCCGAACAGAAGGTCATCAATGCGCTCGCCCAGCTCTCGCCGCTGCCCGGCGGCGCGCAGCCGGGCATTTCGCCCGAAAGCCCGATCGGCGAGATCTACCGCTACCGCATCGTCGGGCCGAAGGGCTATTCGGTCACCGATCTCAAGACCATCCAGGACTGGATCCTCGAACGCCGCTTCAAGGCGGTGCCGGGGGTGGTCGATGTCAACGGCTGGGCGGGCAAGTCCAAGACCTATGAGGTGACGGTCGATCAGCGCAAGCTCGTCGCCTATGGGCTGTCGCTGGGCCAGGTGCTCGCCGCGCTGAACAATGCCAACAGCAATGTCGGCGGGCAGACGGTCAATCTCGGGCCGCAGGCGGCGGTGGTGCGCGGGGTCGGCCTCATCCACACCATGGACGATATCCGCGACACCATGGTCGCGGCGAACAACGGCCAGCCGGTGCAGATCAGGGATGTCGCCACGGTCGCGGTTGGCAACGAACCGCGGCTCGGCATCGTCGGCCAGGACAACGACGATGACATCGTCCAGGGCATCATCCTGATGCGTCGCGGCGAACAGAGCATGCCGACGCTGAAGCGGGTCGAGGCCGAGGTCGAGAAGATCAACACCACCGGCATCCTGCCGCCCGGGGTGCATCTCGAAAAGATCTACGACCGCACCGAACTGATCGACGTCACCACCCATACCGTGCTCGAAAACATGGCGATCGGCATGGCGCTGATCTTCGCGGTGCAGTGGATTTTCCTCGGCAGCCTCAGGAGCGCGGTGATCGTCGCGATGACGATTCCCTTCGCGCTCGCCTTCGCGGTCATCATCATGGTGCTGAAGGGCGAATCCGCCAATCTCCTCAGCGTCGGCGCGATCGACTTCGGGCTGATCGTCGATGCGACGGTGATCATGGTCGAGAATATCTTCCGCCATCTCTCGCAGGCGCCACGCGACCGCTTCCACAAGGGCGGCGCGCTCGACCGGCGCGGCGGCATCCAGAGCTTCTTCGGCAAGCTCGGCACGATCGAGCTGTCCGCCGCCGAGGTCAACCGCGCGATCTTCTTTGCCGCGGCGATCATCATCGCCGGCTTCCTGCCGCTGTTCACCCTCACCGGGGTCGAAGGGCACATCTTCGGGCCGATGGCGCGCACCTACGCCTATGCGATCCTCGGCGGGCTCATCGCCACCTTCACCGTGGCGCCGGTGCTGTCGGCGCTGCTGCTGCGCGACCGCGAGGAGGAGAAGGACACGCTTGTCGTGCGCGGGCTGCGCCGGCTCTACGATCCCGCGATCCGCTTCGCGCTCGCCAACCGCATCATCGCGCTCGGCGGCATGGTGGCGCTGCTGATCGCCGCCGGGGTGGCGATGAACGGGCTGGGGCTCGAATTCCTGCCCAAGCTCGAAGAGGGCAATTTCTGGATCCGCGCGACGCTGCCGCCTTCGATCAGCCTTGAAGAGGCGGCGGGCTATGCCAACCGCATGCGCCATATCCTGATGAAATATCCCGAGGTCGAGACCGTGGTCAGCCAGCTCGGCCGGCCCGACGACGGCACCGATACCACCGGCTTCTTCAATGCCGAATTCTATGTGCCGCTCAAGCCCGCCGGGCAATGGCCGGGCGGGATGACCAAGGAGAAGCTGACCAGACAGGTCAATGACGAGCTGTCGGCGCCGTTCCCCGGCGTTGCCTTCGAATTCTCGCAGAACATCGAGGACAATGTCGAGGAGGCGGCTTCGGGGGTGAAGGGGCAGAATTCGATCAAGCTTTACGGCAACGATCTCGTCGCGCTGGAAAAGACCGCCTACCAGATCAAGGCGGTCATGGCCGGGGTGCGCGGCGTGACCGATCTGTCGGTGTTCGACGCGCTCGGTCAGCCGACGATCAACATCAAGATCGATCGCAACCGGGCGGCGCGCTACGGTCTTGCGCCGGGCGATGTCAACGCGGTGGTGCAGGCGGCGATCGGCGGGCAGGCGGCGGGCAATCTCTACGAATATGGCAGCGATCGCAATTTTCCGATCGTCATCCGCCTCGCCCCGCAGTTCCGCGCGAGCCTCGATGCCATTCGCCGCATTCCGGTGGCGGTGGGCAATGCCGCGGGCGGCACCGCGCAGATTCCGCTGAGCGAGGTCGCCAGCGTCGCCCTCGTCTCGGGCTATTCGTTCATCTATCGCGAGAACCAGTCGCGCTATATTCCGATCGGCTTTGCGGTGCGCGGGCGCGACCTTGGCAGCGCGATCCTCGAAGCGCAGAGGAGGATCGATCGCCAGGTGGTGCTGCCGCCGGGCGCGCGCATCGAATGGGTCGGCGAATTCGGCGAATTGCAGGACGCGCTCTCGCGGCTCGAAATCGTCGTCCCGCTCAGCTTCATGGCGATCGGCATCCTGCTGTTCGTCAATTTCGGCTCGGTGGTCGATACGCTGCTCGCGGCGAGCGTGATGCCAATGGCGCTGATCGGCGGCATTTTCGCGCTGTTCTTCACCGGCACGCCGTTCAGTGTTTCGGCCGCGATCGGCTTCATCGGGCTGTTCGGCATCTCGGTGATGGGTGGCATTCTCGTCCTGTCCTATTACAACCAGATGCTGGCGACCGGCATGAGCCGGGGCGACGCGGTGCTGCACGCCGCGCGCACCCAGTTCCGCCCGGTGATGATGACCTGCGTCGCCGCCTGCGTCGGGCTGCTGCCGGCGGCGGTCTCGACCGGCATCGGCAGCCAGGTGCAACGGCCGCTGGCGCTGGTGGTGGTGGGCGGCATCCTGCTTGCGCCGATCCTGATCCTGATCGTGCTGCCGGTGATGATCGAGCTCTTCTCGCGCCGCAAGCCCGGCTATCCCGATGGTGATCGCGAACCGCCGGCGCGGCCCGAGCCGGTGAGCGCGACGTGAACCGGCGGCGGATCACGGCCGCGGCGCTGCTCGCCTCGCTCACCGCGGGCTGCGCGGTCGGGCCGGATTTCCACCCGCCCGGCGCGCCTGCGGCGAGCGGCTATACGCCGCGGCCGATCACCGCCACCGCGGCGGCGGGCAGCGGCCCGCTCGGCGCGGCGCAGGTGCTCACCCCGGGCGGCGCGGTCGCCGCCGACTGGTGGGCGCAGTTCCGCTCGCCGGTGCTCGACGCGCTGATCGCTGCGGCGCTCGCGCAGAACAGCGATCTTGCCGCGGCGCAGGCGGCGGTGCGGGTGGCGCGCGAAAGCTGGCTGGCCCAGCGCGGGGTGCTGTTTCCGCAGATCGATGCCGGCGCCAGCACCAGCCGCAACAAGAGCTCGAATTACCTCGCCCCGGTTCCCAATGTTCCCTCGTCGATCTTCAGCATCCAGACCGCGCAGGTGAACGTGGGCTACACGCTCGACCTGTTCGGCGGCAACCGGCGGGTCATCGAGCAGAGCCGCGCGCAATATGACGCGCAGCGCTTCCAGGCCGAGGCGACACGCATCACGCTGATCAACACCGTCGCTGCCACCGCATTTCAGGAAGCTGCGCTGCGCGCCGAGGTCGAGGCGCAGACGCAGATCATCGGCGAGGAGCACGCGCTGCTCGCCATCCTCGAACGCCAGCGCGATGTCGGCCAGGCGGCCGGCGCCGACGTGCTGGCGCAGCAGGCGGCGCTGGCGCAGGCCGAAGCCGGCCTGCCGCCGCTGCAGAAGGCGCTGGCCCAGCAGCAGGATCTCATCGCCTATCTCACCGGCCGTTCGCCGGCGCAGGTCGCCGGGGGCGAGGAACTCGACCTTGCCGGGCTCGCGCTGCCGGTGGCACTGCCGCTGACGCTGCCCGCCGCGCTGGTGCGCCAGCGCCCCGATATCCGCGCGGCCGAGGCCAATCTCCATGCGGCGAGCGCGGCGGTGGGGGTGGCGCTGGCGGCACGCCTTCCGGGCATCACGCTGAGCGCCAGCGGTGGCGGGGTGTCGAACAGCTGGTCGAATCTGCTCGCCGCGCCCAACACCTTCTGGAGCCTGGGCGCCGGGCTCACCCAGCCGATCTTCGAGGGCGGCACACTCCTCCACCGCCAGCGCGCGGCCGAAGCCGCGCTCGATGCGGCGAAGGCGCAATATCGCTCGGCGGTGCTCGCCGCCTTCCAGAATGTCGCCGATACGCTGCATGCGCTGGCGCTCGACGCCGATGCGCTCGCCGCCGACCAGGCCGCGCGGCAAAGCGCGGCGGCGAGCCTTGCGGTTGCCGAGCGCCAGTACCGCGATGGCGCCATCCCCTTTGCCGGCGTGCTCGCCGCGCAGCAGACGCTGGCGCAGGCCCGCCAGACCGAATTGCAGGCCGAGGCCGCGCGGCTGACCGACACCGCCGCGCTGTTCCAGGCGCTTGGCGGCGGCTGGAACAGCGGCGGCTAGAGCATCGCGCCACAAGGCGGGTGCCGGTTTTTGGCGCGATGCGCTAGGCGTCCGGGTCGGCGTCGGGTTGCGCCAGCGGATGCGCGGCGCGAAAGGCGGGGTGGCCGGCGCAATGCCCGGCAACCGCGACGATGCGCGGATAGGGCGCGAGATCGACCGCATAGCGCTGCGCCGAATAGACCTGCGGGACAAGGCAGCAATCGGCAAGGCTCGGCGCATCGCCCCAGGCAAAGCCGCGCGAATGGCGCGCGACCAGCACTTCGAGCGCGGCAAAGCCCTGCGCGATCCAGTGACCGATCCACGCCGAAACCGCCGCCTGGTCGGCGCCGAGCTGGTGGCGCAGATAGCGCAGCACGCGCAGATTGTTGAGCGGATGCATGTCGCAGGCGATCAGCGCCACCATCGCGCGCACCTGCGCCCGATCGCCGGCGTCCTGCGGCAGCAGCGGCGGGGCGGGATAGCGCTCTTCGAGCCATTCGAGGATCGCCAGCGATTGCGTCAGCACCGCGCCGTCATCGCTTTCCAGCGCCGGCACCAGCCCCTGCGGATTGAGATTGAGATAGCCGGGCGCGCGCTGTTCATCGGCGCGCAGGTCATGCGTCACCACCGCCGCCTCGCAGCCCTTGAGCGCCAGCGCGATCCGCACCCGATAGGCCGCGCTCGAGCGCCAGTAGCTGTGCAGCCTCATCGCGCCGCGCCCACCGTGCCGGTGCAGGGCCCGAAGCCGATGCTGCGCCAGCCCGCACGCTCGGCGCGGGCATGGAGCGTGACCTCGTCGCCATCTTCAAGGAAGCGCCGGCTTTCGCCCGAGGCAAGCGCGATCGGCTGGCTGCCGGCGCGGGTCAGTTCCATCAGGCTGCCTTCGCTGCCCGGCCCGGCGCCCGAGAGCGTGCCGGTGCCAAGCAGGTCGCCCGGACCCAGATTGCAGCCGTTGGCGGTGTGATGCGCGACCATCTGCGCCGGGGTCCAGTACATCGCGTCTGCGGCGCGGACGCGGCTGAGGCACTGCGGCGCCAGCCCGCCCTCGCGCATCGCGCGGCTCGCAAGGCGCGCTTCAAGCGTGATCGCGAGGCCGCCGGTGCGCGCATCTTCGTCATCGGCGAGATAGGGCAGCGGTGCGGGATCGCCCGCGGGGCGCGGCATGGGCGCGACGCGGAACGGGGCGAGCGCGTCGCCCGTCACCACCCAGGGCGAGACGGTGGTGAGGAAATTCTTGGCGAGAAACGGGCCGAGCGGCTGATATTCCCAGACCTGGAGATCGCGCGCCGACCAGTCGTTGAGCAGGCAGACCCCGCCGATCCGCGCGGACGCCGCGCTTATCGGCACGACCTCGCCCAGCGCATTGCCGCCGGCGATCCACAACCCCAGCTCGACCTCGTAATCGAGCCGCTCGCAAGCCCGGTATTCGGGGCCATCGCCGGTCTTCACCTGCCCGCGCGGGCGGATCACCGCCGCGCCCGAGACCTGCACCGACGAGGCGCGACCGTGATAGGCGATGGGGACATATTTGTAATTGGCGAGCAGCGGATGGTCGGGGCGCAGCAGGCGGCCGATGGCGGTCGCGTGATGGATGCCGACGTAGAAATCGGTGT
The DNA here is from genome assembly GCA_028870315.1 of Sphingomonadales bacterium. Classification (GTDB taxonomy): domain Bacteria; phylum Pseudomonadota; class Alphaproteobacteria; order Sphingomonadales; family Sphingomonadaceae; genus Novosphingobium. The sequence continues at coordinate 7,815 of JAGWPW010000108.1, forward strand.
AATCACCGATCGCGAAGGGCAGATGCAGGGCGCAGTCCGCCGCCGGCCGCAAATGCGGCGCAACCCGGGAATGCCCCGCGCGATCGGTCAAAGCCGCGAAAACCGCATGGCGCAAATGGCGGCGATCGGGCGCGTCGAGCGCGAACAGCGGATTAAGCCTCGGCGCACCGAGCGCGGCGCGCAGGTCGGGCGCAAGCGCGCCGAGCCCGCCCGCGGTGGCGAGGGCGGCAAGATCGAGGATATGATCGCCGATCGCGGTGCCGATTCGCGGGCGCGCGCCGGGCGGGCTGAAAATCCCCAGCGGCAGGTTCTGGACGGGGAAATCGGCGTGCGCATCGGCGCCTGCCACCCAGCTCGACGCCTGCGGGTCGTGGGTGTGGTCGATGCTCACGCTTTCGGTTCTTCCTGATGCAGCCACGCCGCCTGGCGCGGCGCACGCTTCGTGCGGCTCCATTCCTCGAGCATCTCGGGCGCGAGCCGGGTGAGTTCGGCGGTCTGTTCGGCGGTGCCGATATTGGCGGCGAGTTCGAGGCGGTGGCCATTGGGATCGAAGAAATAGATCGACCGGAAGATGCCGTGAAAGGTCGGACCCAGCACCGCCACCCCCTCGCCCTCGATATGCGCCCTGGCGGCGAGCAGCGCCGCCTCGTCGGCGACCTCGAAGGCGATGTGCTGCACCCATTCGGGGGTGTTGGGATCGCGGCCCATGGCGGGCTGGCCCGGCAGTTCGAAGAAGGCGAGGACATTGCCCCCGCCGGCATCGAGGAAGACGTGCATATAGGGGTCACTCGCCCCGGTCGAGGGCACATGGTCCTCGGCGAAGGCGGTGGTGAAGCGCATGCCGAGCACGCGCGCGTACCAGTCCACCGTCTCCTTCGCGTCGCGGCAGCGATAGGCGACATGATGGATGCGGCGCAGCACCGGCGCGGTCATGCCGCGCGTCCTGAAAATGCCGCGCTCATGGCGCGCGTCCTGGAAATGCCACGGTCATGGCGCGGCCTCCAGCGTGCCGCGGCGCAGCTGGTCGCGCTCGATCGATTCGAACAGCGCGGTGAAATTGCCTTCGCCAAAGCCCTCGTCGCGCTTGCGCTGGATGAATTCGAAGAACACCGGGCCGATCATCGCTTCGGAGAAGATCTGAAGCAACAGGCGCGGGCCCTCGCCGCTGGTCGAGCCGTCGAGCAGGATGCCGCGCGCCTGCAATTCGCCAACCGGCTCGCCATGGCCGGGAAGGCGTTCGTCGAGCATTTCGTAATAGCTCGCGCCCGGCGGCGGCATGAAGGGCGTGCCAAGCGCCTTCAGCGCGTCCCAGCTGGCAAGAAGGTCATCGCTCGCGAAGGCGATGTGCTGGATGCCCTCGCCATTATAGGCGCGCAGGAATTCGTCGATCTGGCCGCTGCCCTGGCGTTGCCCGGTGGCGCGGGCTTCCTCGTTGAGCGGGATGCGGATCTTGCCGTCGGGCGCGGTCATCGCCTTGCTGGCAAGCCCGGTATATTCGCCCTTGATGTCGAAATAGCGGATCTCGCGGAAACCGGCGATGCGTTCATAGAAGCGCGCCCAATGCGCCATGCGCCCGCCATAGACATTGTGCGTCAGGTGGTCGATCACCCTGAGCCCCGCGCCTTGCGGATGGCGCTCGGTGCCCGGTTCATAGACGAAGTCGATGTCGTAGATCGACAGCGCGTCACCATAGCGGTCGATGAGATAGACGATCGAGCCGCCGATGCCGCGGAAGGCGGGCAGCCGCAGTTCCATCGGCCCGGTGCGCACCTCGACCGGCTCGGCCCCGCGCGCCAGCGCCGTTTCATAGGCCCGTGCCGCATCGCGCACCCGCCAGCCCATGCCGCAGGCCGAAGCCCCGTGCTCGGCGGCGAAGAAGGCGGCGGGCGAGTGCGGCTCGTAATTGGCGATGAGATTGATCGCGCCCTGCCGCCACAAGGCGACGTCCTTCGAGCGATGGCGCGCGATGCGGGTGAAGCCCAAGGCCGCGAAGACCGGTTCGAGCACGCCTTTTTCGGGTGCGGAGAATTCGACGAATTCAAAACCGTCGAGCCCCAGCGGATTGTCGAAGAGATCGGCCATGCGTGTCGTCCCGGCTGTCCTGGGCGCGACTATAGGGCAATCGCCGCGCGATTTGCGTGCATATTCGCGTTGGCGCGGATTATTTATGCGCAATTCATGCAACATTTTGTCAAAACTCGTGATATTCGTGTATCATTCTCGCAGGAGGGATGCCGATGCCGCTCGATCGTCTCGATCTTCGCATCCTCGCCGCGCTTCAGGCGCGCGGCGACGACGGCCCGGCCGAGCTCAGCGTCGCGGTCGGGCTGTCGCCGTCGCAATGCTCGCGCCGGCTGCAGGCGCTGCGCCGCGGCGGCTATATCCGCGCGGTCCGCGCGCAGCTCGATCCGGCAAAGCTCAACCTCGGCATCTCGGCCTATGTGATGCTGACCATGACCTCGACCATGCCCGAGGCGGCGAGCGCCTTTCGAGCGCGGCTTTCGGCGATGGACGAGGTGCTCGAATGCCAGCTCCTGACCGGCGCGCCCGACATGATCGTCAAGCTGGCGACGCGCGATCTTGCCTCGCTCAACGAGCTGTTGAGCCGCCATATCCTCGCCGCGCCCGAGGTCGCCACCGCGCGCACCAGCATCATCCTCCAGGACGTCAAGAGCGAGGCTGGTCTGCCGCTGCGCTTCGCCTGAATCCGGCTCCTGAATTTGGTGTCGCCGGCCGCGCGTGATAGCATGCCGCGATGGCCGCAAGCGCCTCCTCGCCGCCGCCCGGCGCGTCCCCCGACTGGACGGTCCCCCAGCATTGGGACCGTTACACCGCCGCAGAGCACGCGACCTGGGACCTGCTGTTCGCGCGGCAGCTTGAGCTCCTGCCGGGGCGCGCGGTGCCCGAATTCCTCGCCGGGCTCGATGTGCTGCGCCTGTCGCAGCCGGGCATCCCCGATTTCGCAGAGCTCAACGCGCGGCTGTCGCGCGCGACCGGCTGGCAGGTGGTGGCGGTGCCGGGGCTGGTGCCCGACGCGGTGTTCTTCGATCACCTTGCCCACCGCCGCTTCGTCGCGGGGCGCTTCATCCGCCGCCGCGACCAGCTCGACTATCTTGAAGAGCCCGACATCTTCCACGATGTCTTCGGCCATGTCCCGCTGCTCGCCAATCCGGTTTTCGCCGATTACCTCGAAGCCTATGGCAGGGGCGGGCTGCGCGCCGAAGGGCTGGGGGTCCTCGCCAATCTCGCGCGGCTCTATTGGTACACGGTCGAATTCGGGCTGATCGACACCGCCGAGGGGCTGCGCCTTTATGGCGCGGGTATCCTCTCCTCGCATGGCGAATCGCGTTTCGCGCTCGAAAGCGCCTCGCCCAACCGGCTGGCCTTCGATCTCTCGCGGGTGATGCGCACGCGCTATCGGATCGACGATTACCAGCAGAGCTATTTCGTCATCGACAGCTTCGAGGCGCTGCTCGCCGCGACGCTGCGAACAGACTTCGCGCCGATCTATGCAAGCCTTGCCGGCAAGCCCGAGCTGGACCCCGCGGACGTGCTGGCCAGCGACCGGCTCTACACGCGCGGCACGCAGGCGCACGCGCGCAGCAATCAATAATCCTCATCGACCGAGCCGAGCCCGCTCACCCGCGAGGTGAGGACCGCGGGCTTGCGATGCAGCGAGACGTTGCCCGCGCCCGAAATGCTTGCATCGACCGTGCCGTCGGCCGACAGGTCGACATTGCCGACGCCGCTGACCTCGACCGTCGCATCATGCGCCATGAGCGCCTCCAGATCGACATTGCCCGCGCCCGAGCTACGGAGCGCGACGCGATCGACATGGCCCTCGGCCTCGACGTTGCCCGCGCCGCTCAGCGTCAGATCGAGCTGCGGCTGGCGGACATCGTCGAGCGTGATCGCGCCCGCCCCCGACCAGGTGAGCGCGGGCATCCGCGGGGCGACGATCTCCACCGTCAGCCCATGGACATGCGCAAGCCATGCGCCCGCGCCGAGCGACAGCCGCCCCTGATCGGCGTGCACCGCCTCGACGAGCGCCTTGGGCCCGCGAATGCTGAGCGCGGGCACAGCGCCGCGCCGATAGTGCAGCGTTCCGGGCATGCTGATGTCGAGCGGCTGACCGGGATCGAAGGCGAGGTTGCGCACCTCGTCGCGCCCGTCGGCGCCATCCGCGCCGTCGAAGGTCCAGCCGTGGCCATGGGTGAAGGCGGCTGTGACCGCGGCACCGCCCATCATCCAGGCAAGCGCGCTCGACACCGTCGCGAGCAGCAGGCCGCTTGCGAAAACCACCAGCAATTTCCTGGTCATGACAAGGCTCCCTGGCTGGCCGCGGGTTCGATCGCGGGCTTGAGCAGCTGATAATGGAGGCGCCCGAACCAGATCAGCGCATTGACCAGCGCCATGGTGACGATGCTGAGCAGCGCGGCAAAGGCGATCGCCGCCGCCATCAATGCGAGCCCGGCGAAGACCGCGGCCAGCGCACCGCCGGGAAAGCCGGCGAACGGCCCGGCGATCAGCACCGCGCCGCCGGCGACGAACAGGCCGAGCAGCATCACGTAAAGCCCGAAGATCACCCCCAGCACCGGCAGCAGGATCGGCGCCAGAACGAGGATGTCGAGCGCGCCGAGGCCGAGCACGCCGATCACCGC
>JAGWPW010000109.1 GCA_028870315.1 Sphingomonadales bacterium
CCTTAGAGCATCGCGCGGAAAAGTGGGAACCGGTTTTCCGCATAAGCGATGCGATCACAAAAAATCTGACGCCCGCAGGGCTTCAGCGGGCGGGGGCCGCGGGTGCAAATACGCGCGAGAAGAAGCGCGTGCCGGCGCCGGCGGCGCGTGAAACCGGCACGCGATGCACACAACACACAACGAGCGCGGCAACGCGGGGGCAGGGGGTGTTCGCCCGCGCAGTCCTCGCTTCTAAAATGCAATCGCCGCAGGCATAGGCCACGCCATGAAACCCAAGCTGCTCACCACGCTCGCAACCTACACCCCGCGGCAGTTCGGCGCGGATTTCATCGCCGGGCTGACCGTAGCGATGGTGGCCCTGCCGCTCAGCATCGCGATCGCGATCGCCTCGGGCGCGCCGCCGGCCAAGGGGCTGATCACCGCGATCGTCGGGGGCTTTCTGATCTCGCTGCTCGGTGGCAGCCGGGTGCAGATCGGCGGGCCGACCGGCGCGTTCATCGTCGTCGTCTATGATGTCATCGCCCGCCATGGCTTCGACGGGCTGGTGCTGGCGACGGCGATGGCAGGGGTGGTGCTGGTGCTGGCGGCGCTGGCGCGCGCGGGCCGGCTGATCGCGCATATTCCCGAAGCGGTGGTCAACGGCTTCACCATCGGTATCGCGATCATCATCGCGGCAAGCGAGCTCAAGGATTTCCTGGGGGTCGCAAGGCCGCTGCCGGCCGATGTCATACCCAAGCTCGTGGCGCTGTGGGCGGATCGCGGGGCGGTCAGCCCCGGCGCCTGCGCAACAGGGCTGGTGGCGACCGCGCTCATCGTGCTGCTGCGCCGGCTGTTCCCGCGCTTTCCGGGGCTGATCGTCGCCATGGCGGCGATCTCGCTGTGCATCGCGCTGCTGCATCTGCCGGTCGATACCATCGCCTCGCGCTATGGCGCCTTGCCGAGCCGGCTGCCGCTGCCCGCCGTGCCACAGATGACCCTGCCACGGGTGATCGAGCTGCTGCCCTCGGCGCTGACCATCGCCTTTCTCGCCGCGATCGAATCGCTGTTGTCGGCCATGGTCGCCGACCGGATGATCGGCTCGCGCCACCGGCCCAATGCCGAGATCATGGCGCAGGGCTGGGCCAATCTCGGCTGCGCGCTGATGGGCGCCCTGCCCGCGACCGGCGCGATCGCCCGCACCGCGACCAACATCCGCGCCGGCGGGCAGACCCCGGTCGCCGGACTGATCCATGCGCTGGCGGTGCTGGCGGTGATGATGGTCGCCGCGCCGCTTGCGGGCTATCTCGTCATGCCCGCGCTGGCCGCGCTGCTGCTGGTCACCGCCTGGAACATGTCCGAGCCGCATAAATGGCGCGGCTACTGGGCCGCGCCGCTGCCCGAACGCGCGTTGCTGCTGGTCACGCTGGCGCTGACCGTGCTCGTCAACCTCACCGTGGCGATCGGCGTCGGCGTGGCGCTGGGGCTGGTGCTGCGCTGGTTCGCCGCCCCGCTCGCCGATACCGACCCGCAGGGCGTTTCAGCCGATGCGGACGAGCTTGTCGCGCGCGATGGCGCCGCGCAGCAGCTCCAGCCGCGAGGCACCGACCCCTAGCGCATCGGCGAGCAGCGCCAGCACCGCGTCATTGGCCTTGCCGCCCTCGGGCCGGGCGCGGACCCTGGCGACAAGACGCCCTTCGGCAATTTCAAGAGCTTCGGCGCGCGCGCCAGGGGTCACGCGCAGCGCCAGCCGGCCAGCGTCATCGGCCAGCGCGCGGATCGCCGCGGGATCGGGCGTCTCAAGCCGGGGCCGGGCCATCGGCCTGCGCGGCGCGATGCCGCCGCGCGTTCTCGACATAGCCCGCGACCCCGCGCTGCATGTCGGCGACAGCCTCATCGGAGAGGTCGCGCGCATATTTCGCCGGCCGGCCCATCCACAGCTGGCGCGGCTCGATCACCTTGCCGGGCGAAAGCATCGCGCCCGCCGCTAGCATGCCGTCCGAGGCGATGCGGCAACCATCCATGACAATCGCGCCGAGCCCGACGAAGGCGCGATCGTCGAGCACGCAGCCATGGATCATGGCGAGATGGCCGATCAGCACATCCGCGCCGATGATCGTCGGGAAGCCTTCGGGCCGCTGCGGCTTGGGGCTGTCGCAATGAACGACGCTGCCGTCCTGGATGTTGGTGCGCGCGCCGATGACGATCCGGTTGGCATCGCCGCGGATCACGCAATTGTACCAGACGCTTGCCTCGGGCCCGATCTCGACATCGCCGATGATCCGGCAGCCCGGCGCGATGAAGGCGCTGTCGTGAATGCGCGGCAGCTTGCCACCGAAGGGCAGGATCGAGACCTCGGGCCGGTGGATCATTTCAGCCTCCCAGCAGCCGCGCGGCATGCGCGGCGTGATAGGTGAGCACGCCCGAGCAACCGGCGCGGCGAAAGGCGGTGAGCGTCTCCAGAACCAGCGCGTCGCGCTCGCCCGCGCCCGCCGCCACCGCCGCCTCGATCATCGCATATTCGCCGCTCACCTGATAGGCGAAGACCGGCACTTCGAAGCGAGTCTTCACTTTCGCAACGATATCGAGATAGGGAAGGCCCGGCTTCACCATCACGCTGTCGGCGCCTTCGGCCAGATCGAGCGCCACCTCGCGCAGCGCCTCCTCGGCATTGGCGGGATCCATCTGGTAGCCGCGCTTGTCGCCCTTCAGCAACCCGCGGCTGCCCACCGCGTCACGGAACGGGCCGTAGAAGGCCGAGGCATATTTGGCGGCATAGGCCATGATCTGGACATGCGCGTGGCCTTCGGCTTCGAGCGCGCCGCGAATCGCGCCGATGCGGCCGTCCATCATGTCCGAAGGCGCGATGATGTCGGCGCCCGCCGCCGCCTGGACCAGCGCCTGGCCGACCAGCACCTCGACCGTCGCATCGTTCACGACATCGCCTGCGGCATCGACCAGCCCGTCCTGGCCATGGCTGGTATAGGGATCGAGCGCGACATCGGTGAGCACGCCGATCCCCGTCCCGCAGGCATCGCGGATCGCCCTGATCGCCCGGCACATCAGATTGTCGGGGTTGAGCGCTTCCTCGCCGCGCGCGCTGCGCAGCGGCGCGGGCGTGTTGGGAAACAGGGCAACACAGGCGATGCCCAGTGCCATCGCCTCGCGCGCGCGCGCGGCGATGGCATCGACCGACCAACGCGAAACCCCGGGCAGCGCGGCGATCGGCTCCTCGACCCCGCGTCCTTCGGTGACGAACAGCGGCCAGATGAATTGCGCCGGCGCAAGCTGGGTTTCGCGGTGCAGCGCGCGGCTCCAGCCGCTGGCGCGGGTGCGGCGCAGGCGAAGCGCGGGGTAGGATGCTTGGGCCATGGCATGCGCCTAGGCAAAATGCACGGAAGATGCGAGGGCGAAGTGGAGCGTGCGCCGGTTCGCTCAATCCGCCAGCGCCAGCGCCTTGCCCTTTTCCTGCGCCGCGCCGGGCTTGACCAGCAGCAGCCTTTCGAGCTTCGCCCTGAATGCGGTCTGGCTCGCCTTGTCGGCGCCGGTGTGCAGCGCGAAATGCACCGACAGCGGATCGACGGTGTGGCCGCCCTCATAGACCTCGTAATGGAGGTGCGGGCCGGTGGAGAGCCCGGTCGATCCGACATAGCCGATCACCTCGCCTGTGTGGACACGCTCGCCCGGGCTGACCGCGATGCGGCTCATGTGGCCATAGCCGGTGCCAAGGCCGCCGCCATGTTCGAGGCGGACGTAATTGCCATGCCCGCCATGAACGCCGGCATAGGCGACAAAGCCATCGGCGACCGCATAGATCGGCGAGCCCCAGGGCGCACCGAAATCGACCCCGGCGTGCATCCTTGTGTAGCCAAGGATCGGGTGGAAGCGCATGCCATAGAGCGAGGTGATGTGGCCATCGGCGACCGGGCTGCCAAGGCTTGCGCCATAGCCGCCTCCCGCCATGTCGGCGGCCGAGACGAACTGGTCGCCGGCCCCCCAGCGCAGCAGTTGCAGCCGCGGCTGGCCGTCGTGCTCGAGCCCGGCATAAAGCAGCGCGCCGGGCTGGGTATCGCCGCCCGCCGAGCGCCTGAAGCCGGTGATGATGTCGAAGGTATCGTCGGGCCGCACCTGGTCGAGCCCGAAGCGCGAATCGAGCATCTGGAGATATTGCGCGATCGCCGGAACCGGCGCCCCGGCGGCGCGGGCGGAGAGAAACAGGCTCTGCCCGGCAAGCCCGCGAATGCGCAGCGGCGTGTCATCGACCGCCAGCGGATGGCGCGCGAGCGCCAGCCCGGCGCCGCGCCGGTCGAGGCTCAGCGCAAGATCGAAGCGGGCGCGAAAGCCCAGATGCTCGATCGGGCGCGGCACACCGGGCGAGGGCCGCGGCCCCAGGGTGATGGCGAAGCGGGTTCCCGGCGCCAGCGCATCGAGCGGTGCGGCCGTGGCAATGAGCGCGCTTGCCCTTTCGGCATCGCCGATCCCGGCGCCCGCGCGTTCGAGCAGATGCGCAACGCTGTCGCCGGCGGCAAAGGTGGTCTCAAGATCGATCCGGGGCCGTTCGGGCGCGGCGCGAATCGTGAACATTCGGGCGCCGGCGGCACGATTGGGCGCCGGCGGGGTCCAGCCGGCCGGCGCCAGCAACGGGCCGGTGGCAGCGGCGCGAAGCCGCGCATCGGCGCTCGCGTCGATCGGCATCGCCGCGGCGGCAGGCAGCGGCGCGAAGCTCGGCCAGAAGCACAGCGCAGCGGCGATCAGCGCCGACATCACCCCGAACCCCCTGGCCCAGCGCGCCGAGCCGATCGCTTCGGCAAGATCGTTCGCATAATCGAGCCGCGCGATCCGCGCGGCGAGCCGGCCGCCCGGTCCGTGCGCCGCCCCTGTCGGGTATGGCGCCTGCGGGCGTGGGCCGATCCCGCTCACATCAGCTTCGATCCGGCTCCAGTACAAGGCGAACTCCAGCCGACCGGCCTCGCGGCGACCGCGCAATCCTGCCGCCGCAAGGTTAATTTTCGGCTAATTCGCCTCGCGCGGCGCCGGGCCTGCACGGCTGTCGATAAACCCGGCATGGTCTTGCGGGTATGGCGGGGCGATGCCAGATTGGACGCGTCATGGTCGCTGCCTCGCCTGACCGTCCGCACCCTGGCTCGGGCCGCCTGAAAGCGGTGCTCGGCCCCACCAATACCGGCAAGACCCATCTCGCCATCGAACGCCTTTGCGCGCATTCATCGGGCGCGATCGGTTTCCCGCTGCGCCTGCTCGCACGCGAGGTCTATGACCGGGTGGTGGCGATCAAGGGCGCGCATCAGGTCGCGCTGATCACCGGCGAGGAACGGATCGAGCCGTCGCAGGCGCGCTGGAAGCTGTGCACCACCGAAGCGATGCCCCGCGCCTTCGACAAGGGCGCGGCTGTGCCGCGCTCCTTCAACTTCAACAATGGCGCGGCCGTGCCGCGCGGGGCCGATCTTGCCTTCGTCGCGCTGGACGAGGCGCAGCTCTGCGCCGACCGCGAGCGCGGCCATGTCTTTACCGACCGCCTCCTCAATCTGCGCGGGCGCGAGGAAACCATGATCCTCGGCGCCGCAACGCTGGCTCCGATGCTGCGCAAGCTGACCCCCGAGGCGGAAATCGTCAGCCGGCCGCGCTTCTCGACCTTGGCGCATGCCGGCGCCGCCAAGCTCTCGCGTCTGCCCAGGCGCAGCGTCATCGTCGCCTTCTCGACCGCGCAGGTCTATGCGGTTGCCGAGATGCTGCGGCGCTTCCGTGGCGGCGCGGCGGTGGTGACAGGCGCGCTCTCGCCGCAGACGCGCAACGCCCAGGTCGCGCTCTATCAGGCGGGCGAGGTCGATTATCTCGTCGCCACCGACGCCATCGGCATGGGGCTCAACCTCGATGTCGATCATGTCGCCTTCGCCGGGCTGTCGAAGTTCGACGGCCAGCGCCAGCGCCGGCTGACTGTCGCCGAAATGGCGCAGATCGCCGGCCGTGCCGGGCGCCACCAGCGCGACGGCAGCTTCGGCACGCTGTCGGGGAGCGGCGGCCACGATGCCGCGTTCAGCGCCGAGGAAATCCACGCGATCGAGGAGAACCGCTTTCCGGCGCTGACCGCGCTGCGCTGGCGCGATGCCGAACCGGGCTTCGCCTCGCTCGCCGGGCTCATCGCCGATCTCGAAGCGCCGCCGCGCCGCGAGGGGCTCGTCGCCGCGCCCGAGGCGATCGACCTTGCGGTACTCAAGCGGCTGGGCGAGGACGCCGAGATCGCCGACACGCTGCGCGCGCCCCAGCAATTGCGTCGCTTCTGGCAGGTGTGCTCGCTTCCCGATTTCCGCCAGCACGGCGCCGAAACCCATGCCCAATTCGTCGCGCGGCTGTGGCAGGAACTGCGCGACGGTCCGCTCGGCGATGACCACGCCCCGCGCGCGATCGCCCAGCTCGATACGGTGAGCGGCGATATCGATACGCTCCAGGCCCGCATCGCCGCGATTCGCAGCTGGTCCTATATCGCGCAGCGGCCCGACTGGGTGCGGGCGCATGCGGAGATGGCGGCGCGCGCCCGCGCGGTCGAAGCGCGGCTGTCGGATGCGCTGCACGCCCGCCTGACCGAGCGCTTCGTCAACCGCCGCACCGCGGTGCTCATGAAAAAGCTCGGCCCTGACGCGGGGTTGCTGCCGGTCACGCTTGATGGCGACAGCGTGCTGGTCGATGGCGAAACGATCGGCACGCTGACAGGCTTTCGCTTCCGGGTCGAGCCCTCGGCCCGGCATGGCGATCACAAGCTGCTGCTCGCCGCGGCAGAGCGCCATCTGCCGGGATTGCTGACGGCGCGCGCCCGGGCGATCGTTGCGCTATGCATGGACACGCCCGCAGCGCTGGTGCTGCAAGACGGCGCGATCCGCTGGCAGGGCGAGCCGATCGCGTTGTTGCAGCGCGGCCGCCGGCTGCTCGCGCCGCGGCTCGTTCCCGCCCCCGCGCTCGGCCTCCTGCCAGGCGATGCGCGCGCGGCGCTGATGGCGGCGGTGACCGCATGGTGGGCGCGCCGGCTGAAGCCGCTCGCGCCGCTGCGGCGCATGGATGCGGCCTGCGACGATGCGGCAGCGGGCGCGGGTCTGCGCGCGTTGCTGATCCGGCTCGTAGAGAATGGCGGGGCGGTCGCGCGCGCCGATGCCGACATCGCCCGGCTCGATGCCCGGCAGCGCGATCTTCTCAAGCGTTTCGGCCTGCGCATCGGCGCGCTCGACCTCTACCACCCGGCGCTGTTGCGGCGCGCCGCGCTCGACCTTTGGCGCGAGCTCGCGCTGATTGACGGCCGCACGCCGCCGGCGCTTCCCGAACAGATGGCGCCGGTGGTGCCACGCGCCGGCCACCGGCTCCGCCGTGCCACCGACGTGCTGCCGCCCTGCCCGCCCGGCTATCGCGCGCTCGGTGGACAATGGTGCCGGCTGGACCACGCCGATGCGCTGCTGCGCGCGGCGCATGGCCGGCGCGCTGCCGCCGGCTCCCGGCTGTTCGCGCTCGATCCGGCGGGGGCGCTGGCGCTGGGGCTTGGCACCTGTGCCTATGCGCGGCTGCTGGCGCTGGC
>JAGWPW010000110.1 GCA_028870315.1 Sphingomonadales bacterium
ATCTTTGGTCCGTAGACTTCATCCGGTATTAGCAGTCATTTCTAACTGTTATTCCGAACCCAAGGGCAGATTCCCACGCGTTACGCACCCGTGCGCCACTATGCCCGAAGGCATCGTTCGACTTGCATGTGTTAGGCATGCCGCCAGCGTTCGTTCTGAGCCAGGATCAAACTCTCAAGTTTGTGCATCACGCGCTCGTGGCACGGGTAAACCCGCCTGCCACCAACACGCAAAGTTCAAGGAGCCGATACCTGCACTTGTCAAACGTATGGTTACGTAAGGACATACAGGTCCGGCCGCGTTTATCGTAGACACCGGAGCCTCAAAGCCCCCGGTACCACGCGCCGCCGTCCGCATGTCCCTTCATCAATCCAACAATGTCAAAGAACCACACCAGAAAAAAACCAGACAGAAAAAACCCCGATAACCATCAGGTCCCAACCATCCAGCCATGTCCCGGCATCCACCGTCGCTCACCCAGCTATACTCGCCAGACACAGCCACCGCGGTGAAGCGCGCCTCTAGGTCCACAAACATTAAGCGTCAATGGAAAAATCGCGATTTGCCGCGGTTTTGCAAAAATCCCCGGAACACCTGGCGCCGGGCGATGGCGCGATTGATTCGCGCGGCCCGCTCGCCTAGCCCCGGCGGACCGGAAGAGGAGAGCCGCGATGCTCAAGCTGCGACTCGGACGTCATACCGCATTCCTGCTGTGCATCGTGCTGTTTGCGGTGTTCACCGGTCTCGCAGCCGGCGATCGCGACTGGCTGGGGGGAGCGATCGCCTTCGGCCTCCTCTCCCTGCTCGGCGTCTGGGACCTTGTGCAAAGCCGGCATTCGGTGCTGCGCAATTACCCGGTGATCGGCCATATCCGCTGGCTGGTCGAGATGATCCGCCCCGAGATCCGGCAATATCTCATCGAAAGCGAGGAAGAGGCCGCGCCCTTCTCGCGCGAGCAGCGAAGCCTTGCCTACCGCCGCGCCAAGGGCCTCGCGTCAGACCATCCCTTCGGCACGCTGCTCGATGTCTATGCGCGCGACTATGAGTTCATCCAGCATTCGATCATGCCGATCACCCGGCCCGATCCCGCCAGCTTTCGTATCACCATCGGCGGCGATGCGTGCCGCCAGCCCTACAGCGCGAGCATCTTCAACATCTCGGCGATGAGCTTCGGCGCGCTGTCGGCGGCGGCGATCCGCGCGCTCAACAAGGGCGCGGCGATGGGCGGGTTCTACCACGACACCGGCGAGGGCAGCATCAGCCCCTATCACCGCGAATTCGGCGGCGACATCGTCTGGGAAGTGGCGAGCGGCTATTTCGGCTGCCGCACCGGCGACGGCCATTTCGACCCCGGGAAATTCGCAGCGCAGGCGTGCCAGCCGCAGGTCAGGATGATCGAGATCAAGCTCAGCCAGGGCGCGAAACCCGGCCATGGCGGCATCCTTCCCGCGCGCAAGGTGACGCGCGAGATCGCCGACACCCGCGGCGTGCCGCAGGGGCAGGACTGCATTTCGCCCTCGCATCATTCCGCCTTTGCGACCCCGCTCGAAATGATGGGCTTCATCGCGCAGCTGCGCGAATTGTCGGGCGGCAAGCCCGTCGGCTTCAAGCTGTGCATCGGCCATCCGTGGGAATTCATGGCGATCGTCAAGGCAATGCTGGCGAGCGGCACGCTTCCCGATTTCATCGTCGTCGATGGCGGCGAGGGCGGCACCGGCGCCGCCCCGGTCGAGTTCAGCGATCACATCGGCGTGCCGATGCGCGAAGGGCTGATCTTCGTGCACAATGTCCTCACCGCGACCAATCTGCGCGAGCGGATGAAGATCGGCGTCGCGGGGCGGCTGATCAGCGCCTTCGATATCGCCGCGGTACTCGCCATGGGGGCCGACTGGACCAATGCCGCGCGCGGCTTCATGTTCGCGCTCGGCTGCATCCAGTCGCGCAACTGCCATACCAACCGCTGCCCGACCGGGGTCGCGACCCAGGACCGGCTGCGCCAGCGCGCGCTGGTCGTGCCCGACAAGGCCGAGCGCGTGCGCAATTTTCACGACCAGACCGTCGCGGCGCTTGCCGACATGCTCGCCGCCGCCGGGGTTGCCCACCCCAACGATCTCAAGCCGCATCACCTTGTCCACCGCCAGACCTCGACCGAGCTTCACCCGTTCGGGCAGCAGCATCACTTCCTCGCGCCCGGCGCGCTGCTTTCGGGCGATTGCCATCTGCCGTTCTACAAGGACAATTGGGCGATGGCGCAGGCGGCCAGCTTCGCGCCGCTGGCATGCTAGCCATGCGCTGTCCTGAAGATATTCGCCGATGCTGAGCGAAGAGCCCGCATCGGACGGGCGCGCGCCGCGGATCGTCTGCTGCGGCGAGGGCATGCTCGAAATTTCGCGCGCCGGCGCCGCCTGGCAGTTCGGCCATGGCGGCGACATGCTCAACACCGCGATCCATCTCGCCCGGGCCGGCCATGATGTCGCATTGCTGACCGCGCTGGGCACCGATCCGCACAGCGCACGGCTGCGCGCGGCCTGGACCGCCGAAGGAATCGACCCCGCGCTGATCCTCACCGACCCGGCCCGCAATCCCGGGCTTTACGCGATCGACGTCGATAACACCGGCGAACGCAGCTTCACCTATTGGCGGGCCGGCAGCGCGGCGAGCGCGATGTTCGCGCTGCCGGCGATGGCACAGGCGAGCGCGGTCGCGAGCCGGGCCGACAGCCTCGTCTTTTCGCTGATCAGCCTTGCGATTCTGCCCGATGCGGGGCGGGAGGCGCTGCTGCGGCTGGCACGCGCGGTGCGCGAGGCGGGCGGCAAGGTCGCCTTCGACGGCAATTACCGTCCGCGCCTGTGGGCCAGCCCGGCCGAGGCGCGGCACTGGCGCGATGCCGCGATCGCCGCCGCCGACTTCGGGCTGCCGACGCTCGATGACGAGATCGCGCTCGACGGCGCCGGCGATGCCCTGGCGGTCGCGGCGCATTGGCAGCGGCTCGGTTGCGCCGAGCCGGTGGTCAAGCTCGGCGCGGCCGGCTGCCGTCTCGCCGATGGCGCGATCATCGCCCCCGCACGCCAGCTCGCCGCGCTCGACACCAGCGGTGCCGGCGATGCCTTCGATGCGGGCTACCTCGGCGCGCGGCTTCGCGGCGCCCCGCCTGCCGAGGCGGCGCGGCAGGGCCATGCGCTTGCCGGCTGGACGATCATGCGCCCGGGCGCGATCCCGCCGCGCGAATGATCACCGCCGCGTGATCTCGATCGCGGCGAGCACCGCCCGGCCGTTCTGCCCGGCGAAATCGAGCGTCAGCACCCCGCCCTTGACCGTCACCGGAAAGCTCCGCGCGATGCCGGTCAGCGGTCCGCCCGCCGCGCCAAGCACGTTGACCGGGGCGAGCGCGAGCGCGCCATTGGCGGAAACGCTCATCAGCGTGGCCGCATCAGCGCGCGGCGCCATGGTATGGATGGTGACGGTCCACGGGCCGTCGGGCACCGGGATCGCATAACGGAAAGCCTCGCCCTCGCGCCAGAAGTCATAGAGCCGGGGCTCGGGGGCGCTGACGCTGCGCACGGCCATCAGCCGGCGCCCGCCGAATCCGCCCATGTTGAGCACCATCGGCGTGCCGCCGGTCACGAAATCATCCGAGCCATAGACATGGCCGCCGATCGTCGCCCCGCCAAGGCTGCCGGCGAGGATGCGGATACCGTTCGTCGCGAGGTCGGGGCCTTGCCAGGCGGCGTCATCGCGCACCAGCCGTCCGCCGACCATGGCGGTCACGACGGCGCGGTTGGCACCGGGATGCAGCGCGACACCGGGCCATTGGCATATGCCCCCCGGGCAGGGAACTTCGCCCAGTGCATGGCCATCGAGGCTGAGGCTGGCGCGCGCGGCATTGGTATAGGCCTTCACCGTCATCGCCGCATAGGCGCGCGCCGCATAGCGCTTGCCGGTCAGCCAGATCATCGGCACAGGGTTCCACTGCGCCTTGTAGTAATAGAAGGCATCCTTGCGGCGCCGGTGGTCGAAGGCGACAAGCCCCTTGGTGTTGAGGTCGAAGCTGTCGCCCTCCTCGCGCAGGTCCGAGGCGAAATCGAACAGGTTCCAGGCAAAGCTGGCATAAAGCCAGCGCCGCGCCGCGATCGCCGGCCAGTTCGCCTCATGCACGAAGCTTTCGAATTCCTCGGGCTGCGGCCGTCCGGTGAAATTGAGAAAGCCGTCGGCGACATTGTCCGAATGCTGGCTCAGCGCCCCGCCCGCGCCATATTCGGACAGCCCCATCGGCAGCGCCCGATGCTTGGCGTGGAGATGGTCGAGCGCCGCCCCCAGTTCGGCCCCGGCATCGAGCGGCTGCGGCATGTACCAGCCGAAATAGCGGTTGTAGGCGACGAGATCGGCGGTGCCCGCCAGCACTTCGCCGCCGGTCTTGAACAGCCCCACATCCTCGCAGCAATCGGCAAAGGTCGTCGGCCGCGACGGGTCGAGCGCATGCGCCTCGGCGTTGAGCTGGCGCAGCAGCGGCAGCGGTTGCGGCGGTGTGCCGGCGACCCCGAAACCCTTCGCGGCATCGACCTCGTTGCCCACCGACCACATGACGATCGCGGGATGGTTGTAATCCTGGCGGATCAGTTCGCGCAGTTGCTGTTCGGCATTGGCCCATAGCGCGGGCGTCCCCTGCCCGCCGGTCAGCGACGGGGTTTCGGTAAAGGGAACCTCGGCCCAGGCGACGACGCCGGCGCGGTCGGCCGCGCCAACCCAGTCATCGGCATGCTGGTAATGCGCCAGACGCACCGCATTCGCGCCCATCTCGCGCAGCGTCGCCATATCCTCGGCGGCATCGCCGGGCGCAAGCGCCCAGCCCTCGCCCGCGCGATCCTGATGGCGGGCAACTCCATGCAGGGCGAGATGGCGGCCATTGAGGAAGAAGCCCGCGGCGGGATCGAAGCGCAAGCTGCGCAGGCCGAGCGGCTGCGTCACCCGATCGACGATGCGGTCGTTTTCGCTGAGCTCGGCGGTCAGCGCATAGAGATAGGGATCGCGCGTGCCATCCCACAGATGCGGGCGCGCAATGACGAGTTGGTCGCTGCTCTGCGCGGTGCCCGGCCGCAGCTCCAGCGCGCGCGAACGCACCGCGACCACCGCGCCTTGCGCATCGCGCGCGGTGAGCGTCAGCCGCAGCCGGTGCGCGCCGCCGCCGACATCGCGCAACCGGGTGAGCACCGCAACCTCGGCGCGCGCCGGCGAAAGCCGGGTGGCATGCGCATAGACGCCGGGGCCGCCGTCATCGAGCAGGTCGATTCCCGCCTCGCCGGCAAAAACCAGCGCGACCGGACGATAGATCCCGCCATAGGTGAAGAAATCGGCGGCGAGCGGCAGGACATCGGCGGTCGGCGAGCCGGGCGCGGGCCGCGAATTATCCGCGCGCACCGCCACGAGATTGTCGCCGCCCGGATGCCAGGCGGCGGTCGCATCGAAACGGAAGCGGCTGAAGGCGCCGCGATGCTGGCCAAGATGGACCCCGTTCACCCAGACGTCGGCAACGTTCGAGACCGCGGCGAAGTCGAGATATTCATGTACCCCGGCCGCGGTCAGCGGCGCGCGAAGATGCAGGCGATACCAGCCCGGCCCCTGGCGGCGATCGGCGTCG
The DNA here is from genome assembly GCA_028870315.1 of Sphingomonadales bacterium. Classification (GTDB taxonomy): domain Bacteria; phylum Pseudomonadota; class Alphaproteobacteria; order Sphingomonadales; family Sphingomonadaceae; genus Novosphingobium. The sequence continues at coordinate 5,636 of JAGWPW010000110.1, forward strand.
GCGGCGCGCTCGGCCCCGTAATTGCCGACCCGGTTCCAGCTGTGCGGAACGCGAACCTGCGCCCAGGCCGAATCGTCGAAGCCCGGCTGCGCCGGCGCCTCGCCCGCATCGCCGAAGTGAAAGCGCCAGCCGCCTGCCAACGGCACGGCGCAGCGCGGCCCAGCCCCGCGCGCTGCGGCAGCGCATGCGGGGCGGCGCGCGCCCGGCATGCGCGCCTCGGCCGTCGCCGCCATGAAAGCAAGGGTGACAAGGCCGGCAAGGCCGGCGCGCAATCCTGCCGGCACCGGTCGCAGCGTCATCATCATCCCTCCAAATTGGTCTGGCCGATATAACCCAGCCCGCGCCCCGCCTGTCAAGCCGATCCCCGGTATCTTGGGAATTGACCTGCGGATCGCCCGATGCCAATGTTCCGCGTCTCCAGTTTGGTCAGTCCAGTGAACGCCGTCCTGCATGCAACGCCCCCGCGCGAGCGACCGCGCGCCCCGTGCGCCTTTGGCTGAGCGCAGCACCACGCATGGCGCATAGTCTCACGCTTCATCCCGATCGGCTGTTTCCGGCCGAGCCGTCGCTGCGAGCGATCGCGCGCGAGCTCTATGCGACGGTCGCGCAGTTGCCGATCATCAGCCCGCACGGCCACACCGATCCGCAATGGTTTGCGGCGAACGCGCCCTTCGGCAACGCCACCGAACTGCTGGTCCAGCCCGATCATTACCTGTTCCGCATGCTTCATTCGCAGGGCGTCGCGCTCGAATCGCTGGGGATCGGGGCGGCAGGCGTCGATCCGCGGCAGGCATGGCGCGTCTTTGCCCGCCATTATCACCTGTTCCGCGGGACGCCGTCGCGGCTGTGGCTCGACTGGGTCTTCGCCGAGGTGTTCGGCCTTGGCGTGATGCTCGATGGCGAGACCGCCGATGCCTGCTATGACCGCATCACCCAAGCGCTTGCCACCGATGCCTTCCGCCCGCGCGCGCTGTTCGATCGTTTCGCGATCGAGGTGCTCGCCACCACCGAAAGCCCGCTCGATCCGCTCGCCGCTCACGCCGCGATCCGTGCCGAAAACGCGCGGCCCGGCGGCTGGCAGGGGCGCGTCATCACCACCTATCGCCCCGATCCGGTGGTCGATCCCGAATTCGAGGGCTTTCGCGCCAATCTCGACGCGCTGTCGGCGCTGACCGGCGAGGACTGCCGGTCGTGGCGCGGCTATCTCGCGGCGCATCGGCGGCGGCGCGCCGATTTCATCGCCCAGGGCGCGACCAGCAGCGATCACGGCCATCCGAGCGCGCGCACCGCCGACCTTGCGCCGCAGGACGCCGAAGCGCTGTTCCACCGCGTCACCAAAGGCCGGCCGAGCGCGCCGGATTGCGAGCTGTTCCGCGCCCAGATGCTGGTCGAAATGGCGGCGATGAGCCTTGACGACGGGCTCGTCATGCAACTCCATCCAGGATCGCTGCGCAATCACAACCGCGGGCTGTTCGCGCGGCTGGGACGCGACATGGGCGCCGATATTCCCACGCCGACCGATTACGTCCATTCCTTGAAGCCGCTGCTCGACCGTTTCGGCAACGAGGCGGGCTTCACCCTCATCCTCTTCACGCTCGATGAAAGCGCCTATGCGCGCGAACTCGCGCCGCTGGCCGGCCATTATCCCTGCCTGCGACTCGGCCCGGCGTGGTGGTTTCATGACAGCCCCGAGGGCATGCGCCGCTATCGCCGCGCGGTGACCGAGACCGCGGGCTTTGCCAATACCGTCGGCTTCAACGACGACACCCGCGCCTTCCTGTCGATCCCGGCACGGCACGATGTCGCGCGGCGCATCGATTGCGGCTTCCTCGCCGAACTCGTCGCCGAACACCGCCTTGCCGATTGGGAAGCCGCCGAAATCGCGCAGGACCTCGCGCATGGTCTTGCCCGGCGCGCCTATCGGCTGTGAGCACGCCGCGGCTGTCCGATGCGACGCTTGCCAGGGTTTCGTCGGCGGTCGCGCACCCGGGGTATGACCGCGGCGCGCAGCGCATCGGCATCGTCCATCTCGGCCTCGGTGCGTTCGCGCGGGCGCATCTCGCCTGCTATACCGACGACGCGCTGGCGGCGGGCGAGCGCGACTGGGCGATTGCCGGGGTCTCGTTGCGCACGACCGCCGTCGCCGCGCAGCTTGGTCCGCAGGACGGGCTGTTCACGCTTGCCGAACGCTCCGGCGCGGGGCTTCGCGCGCGCATCATCGGCGCGATCCGCGAGGTGGTGGCCGCGCCGCAAGCGCCCGGCCGCGCCGAGGCGCTGATCGCCGCGCCGACGACCCACATCGTCTCGCTCACCGTCACCGAAAAGGCCTATGCCTCGGACGCCGCGCCGGGCGGGCTTTACCCGCTGCTGGCCGAAGGGCTGCGCCGCCGCCGCGCCGCGGGCCTTGCGGGGCTGACCCTCGTTTCCTGCGACAATCTCGCCGGCAACGGGCGGGTGCTCGAAGCGGGGCTGTGCCGCCATCTCGAAGCCGGTGATGCCGCGCTCGCCCGCTGGGTGGCGGACGAATGCGCCTTTCCCGTCACCATGGTCGATCGCATCGTCCCGGCCACCACCGAAGCGGACCGCGCCGCGGTGGCACAGGCGCTCGGCGGCGTCAGCGACGAAGGCGCGGTGGTGACCGAACCCTTCCGCCAATGGGTGATCGAGGATCGCTTCGCCGGACCCCGCCCGGGCTGGGAGCATGGCGGCGCAGCGCTTGTCAGCGATGTCGCGCCTTATGAAGCCGCCAAGCTGCGCATGCTCAACGGCGCGCATTCGGCGCTCGCATATCTGGGGCTCGAGCGCGGCCATGGCTTGGTGCACGAGGCGATCGCCGACCCTTCGCTGCGCGCGCTGGTCGAGCGGCTGATGCGCGAGGAAGCGGCGCCGACCATCGCCCCCGCGCCGGGGCAGGATCTTGCCGCCTATGCCACCGCGCTGCTTGCCCGCTTCGCCAATCCGGCGCTGCGCCATCGCCTCGTCCAGATCGCCGCCGACGGCAGCAGCAAGCTGCCGCAGCGCTGGCTGCCGGTGCTTGCGGAAAACCGGAGGCGCGGGGTGCGCTGCCCGGCGATCCTTGCCGCGCTCGGCGGCTGGCTGCGGCATGTGCGCGGGGATAATGTGCGCCGCTGGGGCGCGGTCGAGGATCCACAGGCGCAAGCGCTCGCCGCGCTCGCAAGCCGCGGCGATGCGGCAAGCATGGCGAGCGCGCTTTTCGGCCCGGGCGGGCTGCTTGCCGGCCACTGGCAACCGGACGCGGCCGATCTCGCGCTGATCATCGGCGCCTGAATGCCGCTGCCGTCAGCCGCGCGGCAGCAGCCCGTGCATGACGAAATCGGTGAGCAACCGCGCCGCGATGGCGGGATCGCCTTCGGTGCGGCGCAGCCGCCCCTCGCCGAATTCAGTGCCATCGGCGAAGATCAGCCGCATCAACAGCCTTGCGGTGAGCGCGGCATCGGTAACGACGATCTCGCCGCTGGCCGCGCCCGCTTCGAGCAGGCGCAACAGCGGATTGAAGAACAGATTGCGGCTGGCCGCCATGAGATCGTCGCGCAGCGAGGCGATATAGGCCGGATCGACCGCGAGCAGCCGGCGCAGCGCCTTGGCGCGGGGCGCCTCGATCGCGCGTTGCGCGGCGAGGATGTAATTGTGAAGGCGCTCGGCGAGGCTGCCGCGATCCTCGAAATTCAGGCTGCCGGTGGTGACCAGCAGCGTGCGGATCACCTCGGTGAACAGCGCGGTGCGGTTCGCATAGCGCGCATAGAGGGTCTTGCGCGACAGCCCGGCGGACTGCGCCACCGCATGGAGCGTCGCCGCCTCGCCCTGTTCGAGGATCACGCGCAGCGCCGCAGCGCGGATCGCGACATCGATCGCCCTGGCCTCGGCAAGGCGCGGGCGCCCCTTGCCGCGAGCCTTGCCGCACGCGGCGACGGGAGAAAGAAGCGGAGCGCTCGCCATGCGCGCATCGCTAGCATGGCCGGTGCGCGAAGGGGAGATAAAAGAAACGCCATTGTTTATTTAATTGCCGCCTGCTAACGGGGCGCAGCGCGTCGCGGCACGCCCGCAAGGTCGCGCCCGCGCGATCCGGAACCGCACCAGACCAAGGTTGTCGAGAAAATGCATCTGCCCCAGCTCAGCGGGAACGGCTGGCTTCACGCCTGGCTTTATCTGATGGTTGCCACAGGCATCGTCACCGGAATCGGCTCGGGCTTCTTCAGGGCGCGCAAGATCCAGCCCAATGGCTTCAAATGGGCGATCCTGCGGCACGAAGTGCTGTTCGCCACGATCACCATCTTCATCACCGCCGCGATTCTCGGCTTCCTCAACAGGCAGTTGATCGCGCACGGCATCATCCGCTTCCGGCATACCCCGGCGCGCTGGTGGATGCTGGCAATCGAATATATCGCCTATTTCTTCCTGTTCGACACCTGGTTCTACTGGCTGCACCGCTGGATGCACAACGAGCCGATCTATCGCTGGGTGCACAAGCTCCATCACAAATCGACCTCGCCCAATCTCCTGACCACCCTGTCGGTCAGCCCGATCGAATCGGTCATCAATGGCGGCTTCGTGCCGCTGTTCCTTTCGCTGTTCAGCGTGCATGATGTGGTGGTCGGGCTGATCGTCCAGACCAACATCGTCATGGGGCTCTATGTCCATTCGGGCCATGAATTCCTGCCACGCTGGTGGAACCGCAGCTGGGCGTCGAAATGGTTCATCTCGGCGACCTTCCACGATCAGCATCACCGCTATTTCACTGGAAATTTCGGCGGTTACACGACGATCTGGGACCGGATCTGCGGAACGATGCGCCCCAGGTTCGAAGGCGATTTTCTCAAGGTCAAGGATCGCCTGCGCGGCGCAGACGGCCCGCACGGCGCGGCGCCGGCCACCTGAACGACGGCCACGACATTCCCGGCGGTGGTGCAGGATGCCGACCGGGTTTTTCGCAACGCCCCCGCGAAAGGGGCAATCCTGCTGAAGTCTCTGGGAGTATGCTCATGATCAAGACCGCCCCGATGATCGCCGCCGCGCTGCTCGCGCTCGGCCTGGTAAACGCGCCCGCTCCGGCGCTCGCCGCCGATGCGCCCGCCGCTGCCCCCGCTGCCGCGCCGAGCGCACATTACACCACCGCCGACACCAGCCTTGGCGATCTGCTCGATGATCCCGCCGCCAAGGCGGTGCTCCAGAAATACATCCCGCAAATGATCGCCAATCCGCAGATCGACATGGCGCGCAGCATGACGCTCAAGCAGCTCCAGAGCTATTCGAGCGACCAGCTTCCCGATACGACGCTCGCCCAGATCGACGTCGATCTCTCGAAGCTGCCTGTCCGCCACAGCTGATCTGGCACGTCTCCTGACGGGCGCGGGGCTTTCCCGCCCCGTCAGGACATCGCCATATCGGCGAGCGCCAGCGCGACGAGATCGGTCATCGCCCGGCGGGCCGCAGCCGCATCGCCCGCGCGCACCGCGGCAAGCACCGCCTGGTGATCGGGCAGCGGGTCGCGCGGCGTTGCGCTGCGGCGCTGCTTGAACCGCGTCGTCCAGGTGACCGCCGCGCCGACCGAGCTCGCCAGCGAATAGAGCGCGGCATTGCCCGCCGCGGCGATCAGCAGTCGGTGGAATTCGCGGTCGGCGGCCGACCCCACCGGATCGGCGAGCCCATGGCGCGCCATCCGCGCGAGGGATTGCGTCATTTCGGCAAGTTGTGCCTCGCTGCGCCGGGTCGCGGCGAGTTCGGCCGCCGCGGGCTCGAGGATCGCACGCAATTCGAACAGATCACGCACCGCCTGCGGATCGGGCTCGCCGGCATAGGTCCAGGCAAGCACATCGGGATCGAGCAGATGCCAGCGCTCGCGCGGGGTGACATGCGTGCCAGCGCGCGGCCGGCTTTCGACCAGGCCCTTGGCGATGAGCATCCGCAGCGCCTCGCGATAGACGGTGCGCGACACGCCCAGCGCCTCGGCGGCCTCGATTTCGCCACCCAGGCTGTCACCCGGCCGGTAGGTCCCCGACATGATCGCGGTGCCGAGCCGCAGCGCGAGGTTCTGGTGCTTGCGCAGGCGATTCGGCGGCGGTGCTGCCATCATCCACCCCTCGGTCATGCACTTGCCTGTCCGACGAGGCGATCGCGGGCGACAACGAAGCTGTCGGCAACGAGGCGCAGCGGCTCGGCATCGACTTCGCTCATCGCCTCGCCGATCAGCCCGGCGAAGCGCCGATAGAGCCGCGGATATTCGCCCGGCGAGGCGAGCGGCACCGGCTTGCCCGCGATCGTCAGCCGCTCGCCGCCACGCGACAGCAGCAGTTCACCCGCCTCGGTCGCGATACGGATATCCCAAACCGCGGGCTCCGGCCCGCGAAAGTCGAATTCGGCGCGCACCGGCACATCATCGCGGGCGAGCATCGCAACCCGGGCGGCGATCGGCGCGGTTCCTTCGCGTTGCCGTTCGAAATCGGCGGCGAGCACCCGCCATCCCCCCGGCAGGATCGCGGTAAGCAGCGACAGGGCATTGATCGCAGGATCGAACACGCCAAAGCCACCCGGCTCCCAGATCCAGTCCTGCCCGGGATGCCAGACGCGCGCATCCTCCTTCCAGGTCACCGTCACGTCGGTCACGGCCTTGCCTTCAAGCCATTCGCGGGCCGGCTGCGCGCCCGCCGCCTCGCGCGAATGCCAGGCGGCGAACAGGCTGCACCCCCGGCCCCGCGCCAGGGCCTCCAGCGCCGCAACCTCGCCCAGCGTCTGCCCCGGCGGCTTTTCGAGGAAGACATGCCGCCCCGCGTCGAGCGCGGCGCGCGCGGTCGCGAAGCGGAACTGCGGCGGCGCGCAGACCGCGATCGCATCAATCTCGGGCTCCTTCGCGAGCATCGCCTCGATCGAGCCATAGCTGGGCAAACGGGGGTGGCGCGCCTGCGGATCGGCAACCGCGACCAGCGTCATGCCGCAGGCGGCGATCGCCGGCTCGTGCTGGTCACGGGCGATCTTGCCATAGCCGGCGATGGCGATGCGCAGGCTCACAGCGGCACCGCCTGGACCAGCGCGGCATCGTCCACGCGCGCCAGCGGATTGGTCACCGGCAGGTGGAAGCCGTCGGCGCAAATCTCGAACACATCGCCCGGCCGGGTGCGGATATCGTCGCTGAACGACAGCGTCGCGGTGCCGAAGAAATGGATGTGCAGGCTCCCCGGCCGGCGAAATGCGGCGTTCTTGAAATGGTGATGCTCAAGATTGGCAAGACTGTGACACATATTCGCCTCGCCCGAGAGGAACGGTCTTTCCCACAGGACCGCGCCGTCGCGGCGGATGCGGCTGATTCCGCGCAGGTCCGCGGGCAGCGCGCCAAGCCGCAGCTCAGGTGCCAGCGCCGCCTGACGCAGCTTCGAGGGCGCCAGCCAGAGATAATTCTCGCGCTCGACGAGATGGTCGGAAAATTCATTGCCAAGCGCAAAGCCCAGCCGTCGCGGCACGCCTTCGGCATCGACGAGATAGAGCCCGGCGATCTCGGCCTCGTCCCCGCCGTCGCCGGCGAAGCCGGGCATGACGAGCGGCTCGCCGCTCGCCACGAGGATCGAGCCGTCGCCCTTGTAGAACCATTCGGGCTGGACGCCGATCGCGCCGGGCGCGGGCTTGCCGCCGTCGATCCCCTTGAGGAACATGCGCATCGAATCGGTCTGCGCCGCCTGCGCCTGCGCGGCGGCATGCATGCGCGCGCGCCCTTCGGCCGAACCCAGATGCGTCAATCCGGTGCCGCTGACGAGGATGCGCGCCGGATCGGGATGGTCGAGCGGAAGACACAGCCGCACCGCCGACAGGTCGAGCGCCCCCTGAAGCTGCTGCGCGGCAAGTTCGGCAAGCCCGCACTGCCGGGCGATCGCCGCCTCGGCGAGCGCCAGCGTCGAGGCAAAGCCGGCGATCCGCCGCGCGGCGCCCGCCGCATCGAGCGCCGCAACGCCGCGCCCGCGCGCATCCTCGAACTGGACGAGCGAGACGATCATCATCCGAAGCGGACCGTCGCCCGGTCGCCCGCAAGCCCGTCGGCGGCGACCGAAATCACCGCCTCGCCGGCACCCTGGGCGCGCAGGATGGCAAGCGCGCGCCCGCGAAAGCTGCGCGTCTCGGGCCGGCTGAACGAGCGCGGGCCTTCGGGCGCGGCGCTGCCGAAGGCGACAAGCTCGGCGGGGCCGGACAGCGTCAGGCGCAGCGCGCGTTCGTCCTGCGGCAGCACGCGGCCGGCGGCATCGAGCACCTCGACCCCGATGAAGGCAAGCGACTGCCGCGTGGCGCCCGCACCCGGCGCCTCGGGCACCAGCCGCAGCCGCGCCGCCGCGCCGACCGTCTCCAGCCGCCGCCGGCCGATGATCCGTCCGTCACGCCAGGCAAGCGCTTCGAGCACGCCCGGTTGGTAGGTCACCGGCAGCGCGACGCGCCCCCTGTCGCCCGGCGTCAGGCTGCGCGCTGCGACCCGCGCGCCATTGCAGCGCAGTTCGACCCGGTCGCCGCTGGTATAGAGCGTTGCCGTCACCTGGCTGCCCTCCGCGCCCGGCCAGCTCCAGCTCGGCAGCGCCTCGGGCCATCCCCAGGGCATGGAGAATTCATGGCTCCCGGCGGGCACCGGCGGCGCGACGCAGACCTCGAGCGCGCTCACCTGCCAGGCGACGTCGCGGAACAGCGAAGGCGGCTTCTGCGCGCCGGTGAGATCGAGGTTCCCGCACCACGAGACCAGCCATGGCCAGCTCGGCATCATATATTGCTGCGTGTCGCCCGTCACCATCTCGCTGGCGCCGACCCCGGCCTCGCCGAGATAATCGACCGCGGTCCACACGAATTCGCCAAGGCAATAGGGCAGGCGCTCGGCCAGCCGCGCATAATCCCAGGCGTCCCGGGGGAAGGTTTCCGAGCCATAGACCACGCGGGCGGGATGCGCCGGATGCTCGCGTTCGATCGCATCGAGCCGGTAATTGAAGCCCGGGACGTCGAGAAAAATCGTCGAGGCATTGTCGGGCATGCCCGCCATGCCGGGGCGGGCGGTCTGCGGCCCCGCCACCATCGCCTGGCCGATGACCCCGTTCAGCGCCGCGGTGACCGGGCGGGTCGGATCGAGGCTGCGCACCCGGTTGGCCAGCTTCCATTGCCATTCGACCCCTTCGTCGCTGTTGCGGCCGGGGATTTCATTACCGATGCTCCACAAGAAGACGCTGGGGCTGTTGCGCCCGCTCAGCACCATCGCCTCGACCACCTCTTCCCAGTCGTCGCGGAAATGCACCGAGAAGTCCTGCGGCAGCTTGGCAACCGTCCAGGCATCGAAGGCCTCGGCAATGAGCAGCATGCCGAGCCGGTCGCAGGCCTCGCGCAGCGATCGCGAGGGGATGTTGTGCGAGCTGCGGATGGCGTTGAACCCGCGCGCCTTGAGCAGCGCCAGCTTGCGGCTTGTCGCCTCGGCGAAGTCGCGCGCGCCGAGCAGGCCATTGTCGTGATGGATGCAGCCGCCGCGCAGCACAGTCCGCGCGCCGTTGATCTGAAGGCCGCGGTCCGCATCCATGGTGATGATGCGGATGCCGAACGGCTGGTGCAGCCGGTCGATCACGCGATCGCCACGACGCAGCTCGGTTTCGAGCGTGTAGAGATGCGGCGTTCCGGGCGACCACAGCCGCGCACCGCGCACCACCAGCTCCTGCTCGATGCCCGGCGCGGCGGGCGAGGCCCGTTCGGCGACGATGCGGCCCTCGCCATCGCGCAGCCGCGTCACCAGCGTCAGCGCTGGATCGGCCGCGTCGAGCCGGGTCGTGACCGCGACATGCGCCGCGCCGCCGGTGATCGCCCGGGTCGACGCCCCCACCCCCCAGCGCGCGATCCGCGCGCCGGCGGGGATCACGTCCAGGGAGACGCGGCGATAGATGCCCGATCCCGCATACCAGCGGCTGTTCCGGCCAAGATTGCGCACCCGGATCGCCAGCACATTGTCACCGTCACGGATCAGCGCCGGGGTGAGATCGACCGCGAAGGGCCGATAGCCGGCGACGTTCGCGGCAAGGTGCTGGCCGTTGAGCCAGATGTCGCTTTCGCAATAAATCCCGTCGAACACCAGCGCCGCCGCGTCCCCGGCCGCCGCGCCGGTCAGTCGGAAATGCTTGCGGTACCAGCCCTCGCCGCCCACCGTGAAGCCGGTGGCGGCAGCGCCGATCGCCGCCTTGTCGAACGGGCTCGCCGCACCCGGGATATCCTCGATGCTCCAGTCATGCGGCAGGTCGAGCGCGCGCCAGTCGCCGTCGTCGAGGCCCGGCGCTTCCTGCCCCGCGCCCGCGCCGCGCCGGAACAGCCAGCCGTCCTCGAACGGCTGGTCGCGGCCTGAGACGGGCAGCGCCACCGGCACGGCGGCACCGGCCGCGCGTGGCAGGCCGGCGATCCCCGCCGCCGCGCCGATCGCGAGCAGCGCGCGGCGATCGAGATCGAAACCGCCCGCGCTCACGCGACCGGTCCCAGCGCCTTGAGCTGCGCGTCGATCGCATCGAGCGCATCGCCGCTGCCGCCGGTGAACATCGCGATGTCGCGCAGCGACATATTGCCGAGGTTGGGCGTCATCATCGGCGTCTTCACCGCGAGTGCCATCGCCGGCATCTTCGCGACCACCACCGCCCAGACCGGCGGGATCGCCATGAGTTCCGCGATCGAGGCATCGCGCGTGTTGAGCACGCGCGGCTGGCGGACCGGCGGCACGAAGCGCGTGGCGGGAAGGTAACGCGGGGCCTCCATCTGCAATTCTCCCGGCAGGTTTCAGTGGCTGTCGCGCGGCAGGCCGCGGGTCTGGGCGATGCGCTGAAAGGTCTCGCTGCCTTCGAGGATCGCGCCGCTTTCGAGCTGGCCGACCAACCCGCGCTGGATCGCCTGCCACGGCGTCTGGCTTGCGGGACAGGCATAGCCCCCCGCCGCCGCGAGCGCGGCGCGGCGCGCTTCAAGCTCGCCCGCGGCGATCAGCACATCGACGCTGCCGCGGGCGAGATCGATCCGCACCCGGTCGCCGCTCTTCAGCAGGGCAAGTCCGCCGCCCGCCGCCGCCTCGGGGCTTGCGTTGAGGATCGAGGGGCTGGCCGAGGTGCCCGACTGGCGCCCGTCGCCGAGGCAGGGAAGATCGCGCACCCCCTCGCGCAGCAGATAGGCGGGCGCGCGCATGTTCACCACCTCGGCCGCGCCCGGATAGCCGATCGGCCCGGCGCCGCGCATGACCAGAAGCGTGTTCGCATCGATGCCGAGCGCGGGATCATCGATCCTGGCGTGATAATCCTCCGGCCCGTCGAACACCACGACCTTGCCTTCGAACGCCTCGGGATCCTCGGGGTTCGACAGATAGCGCGCGCGGAACGCGGCGCTGATGCCGCTGGTCTTCATGATCGCCGAAGCGAAGAGATTGCCCGAAAGCACGACGAAGCCGGCATTCTCGGAGAGCGGCCGGGCGAAGGGGCGGATCACCGCCTCATCGAGAATGCGCGCATCGCGGCAATTGTCGCCGATCGTGCGGCCGGTGACGGTGCGCGCGTCCTCGTCGATCAGCCCCGCGCCCATCAATTCGCGCACCACCGCCGGGATGCCGCCCGCGCGGTAGAAATCCTCGGCCAGATATTCGCCCGTCGGCTGGAGGTTGACGAGCAGCGGCAGGCGGTGGCCATGCTCCTGCCAGTCGGTGATCGTCAGCGAAACCCCCATGCACCGCGCGATCGCGGCGAGATGGATCGGCGCATTGGTCGAGCCGCCGATCGCGGTATTGACCCGGATCGCATTGAGAAAGGCGGCTCGGGTCATGATGTCGGACGGCTTGAGATCCTGCGCGACCATTTCGACGATGCGCCGCCCGGTGCGCCAGGCGTTCTCCTGGCGGTCTCGATAGGGTGCAGGAATCGCCGCCGAGCCGGGAAGCGCCATGCCCAGCACCTCGGCAAGGCTGTTCATCGTCGTTGCCGTGCCCATGGTGTTGCACCAGCCGGTCGAGGGCGCGGAACTGGCAACGAGACGGATGAAGCCATCGTCGTCGATCTCGCCGCGCGAGAGCATCTCGCGCGCCTTCCACACGATCGTGCCGCTGCCGGTGCGCTTGCCCTCGTGCCAGCCGTTCAGCATCGGCCCGACCGAAAGCACGATCGCGGGAAGATTGACCGTCGCTGCCGCCATCAGGCAGGCAGGCGTGGTCTTGTCGCAGCCCGTGGTCAGCACCACCGCATCGAGCGGATAGCCGTAAAGCACCTCGACGAGCCCCAGATAGGCAAGATTGCGATCGAGCCCGGCGGTCGGGCGCTTGCCGGTTTCCTGGATCGGGTGGACGGGAAATTCGATGGCGATCCCGCCCGCCTCGCGGATGCCCTCGCGCAGCCTGTCGGCAAGAACGAGATGGTGGCGGTTGCAGGGCGAAAGGTCGCTGCCCGTCTGGGCGATGCCGATGATCGGCCGGCCCGAGCGCAATTCCTCCATCGACAGGCCGAAATTGAGATAGCGCTCAAGGTAAAGCGCGGTCATGTCGATATTGGCCGGGTTGTCGAACCATGCGCTCGACCGCAATTTACCGCTGCCCTGGGTCATTCGCCTCGCTCACCCCTTGTGCGTCGCCGCGCTGCGATATACTCATACAAAAGCGAAGGCAATGGGAGAGCGAGTGATGGCAGGACCAATCGGCGGCGCGGGTGTGGAAGTGCGCGGCGTACCGGGCGCTTACGGGCGCGCGCTGGCGCTGCTTGCCAGCCTGTTCTTCATGTGGGGCTTCATCACCGTCATCAACAATACGCTGCTGCCGCATCTCAGAAGCGTGTTCCAGCTGAGCTACACAAAGACGACGCTGATCGAATCGACGTGGTTCGTCGGCTATCTCGTCGCCTCGCTGCCGGCGGCGAAGCTGATCGAGCGCATCGGCTATCAAAAGGCGCTGGTGACCGGGCTGGTGGTGATGACCGCAGGCTCGGCGGGGATGATCCTTGCCGCGAGCCTGCCCTCCTATGGGGTCACGCTAGCCGCGCTGTTCACCGTCTCTTGCGGCATCGCGCTTCTGCAGGTCGCCGCCAATCCCTATGTCGCGGCGATCGGCCCGGCCGAAAGCGCCGAGGCACGGCTGACGCTGGTGCAGGCATTCAACACCACCGGCGACATGCTGGCGGTGGTGTTCGGCCGCTACCTCATCCTCGGGCGCACCGTCGCCGGCACCGCACGCGCCGGGGTTCAGCTCACCCATGCGCAGCGCATGGCCGATGCGCGCGCGACCGAACTGCCCTATCTGCTCGTCGCGCTGGTGCTGGCGGCGCTGGCGGTCGTCATCGCGCGGGCAAAGCTGCCGACGCTCGGCTCGGCAACGCGCCGCGTCCATGCCGAGCAGCGCCGCGAACTGTCGCTGTGGCAGCATCGCAATCTCGTGTTCGGCTGTCTCGCGATCTTTCTTTATGTCCTTGCCGAAATCGGCGTCGGCAATCTGTTCATCAATTTCGCCTCGCAGCCGAGCGTCGCCAACATCACCCATGAACAGGCCGCCTATTACCTGACCTACGTCTGGGGCGGGATGATGGTCGGCCGCTTCGCGGGCGCGTGGATCATGCGCTATCTCGCCGCCGAGCGGGTGCTGGCGGTGTTCGGCGTGGGCGCGCTGCTGTCGGCGCTGGTCGCGACCTTCGCGGCAGGGCCGACGGCGATGGTCGGGCTGATCGCCATCGGCCTGTTCCATTCGATCATGTTCCCGACCATCTTCGCGCTCGCGATCAAGGGGCTGGGGCCGCTGACCGAGGAGGGATCGGGGCTGCTCGTCATGGCGATCGCGGGCGGCGCGCTGGTCTTCATCCAGGGCAATATCGCCGACCACTACGGCATCCAGTCGGCCTTTCTCGTCACCGTGCTGTGCGAGCTTTATATCCTGTTCTACGCGCTATGGGGGGCGCGGCCGACGCATGCGCTGCCGCCCGAGGACCTTGCGGAGAATGTCGCATGAAAGCCGCGCTGCTCTTCGTCGCGGGGCTGCTCGCGTTCGCCGCGCCCGCCAGCGCGCGTCCGGTCGCCGACTGCCCGCTTGCCGATGCGCCGTTCTCGACGCGCCTGCCGCTCATCGACCTGATGCTGAGCCCGGCGGCGAGCGCGATCATCGAGCAGCATATGCCAGGGATCACCGCCGCTTTGCCCAAGGCGATGTTCGGCACCACCCCGCCCAGCTTCGCCGCGATCATCACCCTCGCGCAGATGGGCGCGATGGGCGGCAAAAGCGAGGCGCAGATGGCGCCCGCGCTCGCGGCGATCGACGCCGATCTCGCCAGGCTGCCGGTCACCGCCACCGACCGCGCCGCGCGCTGCGCGCGCTATGACGAGGACCGGCCCGCGCTTGCCGTGCCCACCGGCCATCCGCGGCTGCTGTTGTTCGAGAAGATCAACGGTTTCAAGGACACGCCCTCGGTCAATGCCGCGCATGCCGCCTTCCTCGATCTGGCAAGGGCGAACGGCTGGGCGATCGTCACCACCGACAAGGGCGGCGCCTTCAACCCGCAGACGCTGCGCCGCTTCGACGCGGTGATCTGGAACAATATCAGCGGCGACGTGCTGACGCTTTCCGAACGCGCCGCCTTCAAGGCGTGGATCACGCGGGGCGGCGCCTTCCTTGGCATCCATGGCAGCGACGGCGATCCGGTGACCTGGTGGGACTGGTACACCGACGATCTCATCGGTGCGCGTTTCCTCGCGCATCCCTTCCCCAGGCAGTTCCAGGCGGCGCGGGTGGTGATCGACGATCCGAACAGCCCGATCGCCGCCGGGCTGCCGCCCGAATTCACCCTGACCGAGGAATGGTATTCGTTCAGGAACGATCCGCGCGCCAAAGGCGCGCATGTCATCGCCCGGCTCGATGAAACGAGCTATGATCCCACCTTCATGGGCAAGCAGGACCTGCGCATGGGCGCCGATCATCCGATCGTCTGGACGCGCTGCGTCGGGCGCGGGCGCATGTTCTATTCCGCGATCGGCCATCGTCCCGAAATGTATGCGACACCCGTCTATCGCCGTCTGCTGACCAATGCCGTGATCTGGGCGACGGATGCTGCCGGCCGGGCGGAATGCGGCGCGAAATGATCGTTCCCGACCCGGTCTGGCGGCTGGAATGCCAACTCGGCGAAGGGCCGCTGTGGCTCGCCGAGCGTGGCGAGCTGGCCTTCGTCGATATCAAGCGCGGCCATCTCCATCTGCTTGGCGTCGCGACCGGCGAACGCCGCACGCGCGATCTTGGCGGCATGCCCAGCTTCGTCGTCGCCGAGGAAGGCGGCGCGCTGCTGGTCGGCTCGGGCAGCGAGGTGCTGCGCCTTGGCGAGGCCACGCGCGAGGTGGCGGCGGTGGTGCCGCAGCCCGCGCACAACCGCACCAATGATGCAACCGTCGATCATCGCGGCCGGCTGTGGTTCGGCACCATGGACGACGCCGAGACGCAACCGAGCGGCGCGATCTGGTGCCTCGACCGCGGACGGCTGCATCACGCAGGCGGCGGGGCGGTGGTCACCAACGGCCCGGCGGTCAGCCGCGACGGGCTGCTCTACCATGTCGATTCGGGCGCGCGCCGGATCTGGCGCCACCGCCTCGGCGCCGAGCCCGGGCTCGGGCCTGGCGAGCTGTTCCTCGAACTGCGCGCGGACGAAGGCTTTCCCGATGGCATCACTCTCGATGCCGAGGACTGCCTGTGGGTGGGCCTGTGGGACGGCTGGGCGGTGCGCCGCTATGCCCCCGATGGGCGATTGCTCGCGCATATCCGCCTCCCCTGCGCGCGGGTCACCAAGCTTGCCTTCGGCGGCGCCGATCTCGCCACCGCCTATGTCACGACCGCGCGGGTCGGCCTCGACGAAGCCGCGCTCGCCCGGCAGCCGCTGGCGGGGAGCCTGTTCGCGTTCAAGGCTCCGGTCGCAGGAACGATCACGCCCAAGGTGGCGCGGCGATGACCCGGTGGACCGCGCTCGGCGACTGGGGCGGCACAAGGCTGCGGCTGTGGCAGCGGCAGGCCGAGGGGATCACCGCCCGCGCCGACGGCCGCGGCGTGCTCGCGCTCGACCGTGCGCCGCTTTGCGAACTGCGTGACTGCCTTGCCGCGTGGATCGCGCAAGCGGGAAACCCCGAGCGGATCGTGCTGTGCGGCATGGCAGGGTCCGAGCTCGGGCTGCGCAGCATCGCCCATGCCGATTGTCCGCTCGATGCCACGGAATGGGCGGCGCATGCAGCGACACTCACCGTCGACGGGCTCGCTATCCGCATCGCCGCGGGCTGCGTGGGGCGGCAGCCGGGCAACGGCCAGGAGGACGTGATGCGCGGCGAGGAAACGCAGATTTTCGGCGCGTTGCGCCTGCGCCCCGAGCTTGCCGAGGGCGCGCGCGCCTTCGTGCTTCCCGGCACCCACAGCAAATGGGTGACCACCAGCATGGGCGCGATCACCGGCCTGCGCAGCTTCATGAGCGGCGAATTGTTCGACCTGCTGCAAGCCTCCAGCCTCTTCACACGCGCCGGCGAGCCCAGCGACGAGGGCACGCACGAGGGCTTTGCCGCGGGGCTGGCCGAGGCGCGGCAAGGCGTCTCGCTCGCGGGCGGGCTGTTTCACACGCGCGTGGCGCAGCTTCGCGAGCAGCGATCGCGCGGCTGGGCGGCGGGGTATCTTTCGGGGCTCATCATCGGCAGCGAGGTCGGCGAAATGGCGCCGCTGCTGCCACCGGGCGGGGTCACGATCATCGGCGGCGCGCGGCTCGCGGCGCGCTATCAGCGCGCGCTGGACGGCTGTGGCGTTGCCGCCATGGCGCTCGATGGCGACGATTGCGCGCTCGCCGGACTGGAGGTGCTCGATGAATTCGCTTGAGGATGCCCTGCGCTGCGCGCCGCCGGTGATCGCAATCCTGCGCGGCCTGACCCCGGCCGAGGCGCCCGCGATCGGCGAGGCGCTGGTCGCGGCCGGCATTCGCCTCATCGAGGTGCCGCTGAACTCGCCCGATCCCTTCGCCAGCATTCTGGCGTTGCAGCGCGGCTTCGGTAGCGAGGCGCTGATCGGCGCGGGAACGGTGCTCGATACACAGGCGGCCGACCGGCTCGCGGACACCGGCGCGCGCCTGCTCGTCACCCCGAACACCGATCCGGCCGTCATCCGCCACGCCCGCGCGCTCGGCCTCGTTCCGGTCCCCGGATTCTTCACCATTTCCGAGGCCTTTGCCGCGGTCGCCGCGGGCGCGCGCGACCTCAAGCTGTTCCCCGCGAGCACCGCCGGCACCGGCCACATCAAGGCGCTGCGCGAGGTGCTGCCCGCAAATGTCGCGGTCTGGGCGGTGGGCGGCATAGATCGCGGCAATGCCCGCGACTGGATGCAGGCGGGCGCCGCCGGCGTGGCGCTCGGCTCGGCGCTGTTTCGCCCCGGTGACGGCGCGGCCGTGGTTGCCGAGCGCGCGCGGGCGATCGTCGCGGCCTTCGGCGAAGATCGCGCCAGCGCTTCGCCCTGACCGGCAAGCCGCGCTCACGGCGTGGCCGAATGCGCTTCGGCAAGCATTCGTCGCACCGCCGCCACGCATCTGCCAAGGCGCTCCATCGGCCCCTTGCCGGCGCGAGCCTCGCTGCGCTGCGGCACCTCGATCGCATAGACCCGGTCCGCGGGCAGCACCGCGACCAGATCCGCAAGCTCCAGTTCACCCTCGCCCGGCACCATGCGCTCGAACATGGCCTCCTCGTGGTAGCTGGCGCAGCGCGGCGCGCGGCTGGCGTCACATATCTGGATATAGTCGATGACGTCTGGATCGAGCGCCGCGACATCCGCGCGCGTCGAGCCCGAACGGATGACATGCATGGTGTCGATCAGCAGACGAAATTCGGGGTGGCCCACCCGCCGCACGGCCTCGAGCGCGAGCGGCAGGCTGTTGACGGTGAGCGAGGGCGCCAGTTCGGTGGTGACGCGAAGACCGCGCGCCACGCCGAGTTCGGTCAGTCGGGCAAATTCGTCGCAGGTCCGTGCGAAATCCGGGTCCATGCTGACCGTGTTGATCCGCTCGGCGCCCAGTTCGACGAAGAGATCGAGATCGCGCGCATAGTCCCGCGCCGTCGCGCCGGGACGGATGGTCAGCCCTTCGCCGAGCGAGATCGAGATACCGCGATCGCGCATCACAGCGATCATCTCGCGGCGCAGCGCGGCGTCATCGCGCAGCGAATAGGGCGGATAATCGCAGACCCCGAAATCGAAGCTCGCAAGCCCGGTCGAGATATGCTGGCAGCCAAGGTCGGCGGCGAGCGTGACGAACGCCACCGGCGGCAGGCCAAAGACGCTGATGTTTTCGATACCGAGACTGGGCATGGCGTTCTCTCCGCTCCCACGAGGGGCTGATGATGGCGGATCGGCCCGCCGGAATTGCCCCGTGAAGCTGCCGTGCGGACGCCCGTGCGGAGCCGGCGCTGGTTGCCCGCTGCAAGCGCTGCAACGCTGTCAACCGACTTCGCGGGGCAGCCCCCGTTCCGCGGCCGTCATCGGGCCCCGGCTCTTGCCGAAGCGGGCGATGCGGTCCTGATAATCGGGGGCAAAGCCGGGGTTGCGGTAATTCTCCTGCGCCAGCCCCTGCGCGAGCGGCAGCCCATCGGTTTCGCGCAGCAGCCGCTTGGTGGCGAAATTGCTGTGCCAGCTGTTGGCAAGGATCGCGCCCGCGAGCGCGCGCGACGCCTCGCCCAGCGTCCCGCCTTCGACCAGCCGATCGACCAGCCCCAGCGCTCGGGCTTCCTCGGCCGCCACCGTTTGCGCGGTGAACATCATCAGCCGCGCGGCGCCGATGCCGATCCGCCGCGGCAGCCGCTGCGACAGGCCCCAGGCGCCGACGAGGCCCCATTTGCCATGGGTATCGGCAAAGCGCGCGGTCGTATCGGCGATGATGATATCGGCGGCGAGCGCAAGTTCGAGCCCGCCGGTGAAGCAGGTGCCATGCACCGCGGCAATCACCGGCTGCGGCAGATTGGCGAGGCGCTCGATCACCCCCGGCTTGAAGCGCGGATCGATCGCGCCCGCGCCAAGCTTGCCGATATCCGCCCCGGCGCAGAACGCCCGGCCCTGCGCGGCGACAAGCACGCAGCCGATGCTTGCGCCCGCCCCCTCCAGCGCGGCGCAATGGGAATCGAGCTCCTCGAAGCTGGCGGTGTCGAGTGCGTTGAGCTTTTCCGGCCGGTTCAGCGTCAATATGCACAGCCCGCCCGCATCCTCGCGGGTGATCCGCGCGCCGCTCATGCCGCAACCCCCGGCGCCGCGCGCGCCGCGGCCATCGACGGGCGCGCGCAGGCCTCGCCATATTCGCGCGTCAGCCGGGCGACGAGTTCGGCAACGCCCGGAATGTCGGCGATCAGGCCGATCCCCTGCCCGCCGCTCCAGATGTCGCGCCACGGCGTCCTGCCTGGCGGCAGATGCGCGGTGCTGCGGCCTTCGGGACAGGGGAGATTTTCGGGATCGAGCCCGATCGCGCGCAGCGAGGCCTTGAGCCAGCTTGCCGGCATCCCGTTGACCCCGCGCGTATAGATCACGTCCTCGACCCCGCCCGCGACGAGCATCGCCTTGTAGGCCTCGGGCGCGCCCGATTCGCTCGTCGCGATGAAGCGCGTGCCGACATAGGCGAGATCGGCGCCGAGCACCTCGGCGGCGCGCACCGCCGCACCCGTCGCGACCGCGCCCGCCATCACCAGCGTGCCATCGAACATCGCGCGGATGGCGGGAATGAGCGCGAGGTGACTGATCGTCCCCGCATGGCCGCCGCCGCCCGCGCCGATCGCGACCATGCCATCGACCCCCGCCGCCGCCGCCTTCTCGGCGAAGCGCATGGTGGTGACATCGTGGAAATGGAACATGCCGCTATCGCGCACGATCGGCGCGGCCTGTGTGGGATTGCCGACCGAGGTGACGATGATCCGCGCACCATGCCGCCGGCAGGCATCGAGATGCGCCCGGAAATCACCGGCATCCTTGCCCGGCGAGACATTGACCGCAAGCGGCCCGATGCGGGCGTCCGGATGGCTGTCGGCAAAGCGTGCGATCGCTTCGCCGACCTCGGCAAGCTGCGCTTCGAGCTCGGCAAGATCGCGGCAGTGGTTGGCGGTGAGCGAGCCGATCACCCCCGCCTTGCGGCAGGCGATCGCGAGGGCGGTGCTGCTGCACAGGAACATCGGCGCACAGAACACCGGGATCACCAGATTGTCGCTTATCTCCGCACTCAGCGCCATCGGGCCGCTCCTCCCGTCGATCCGCCGCCCGGCGGGACAATCTGCACTTCGCGCGATGCGGCCGGCCTGTCCATGCGCAACCCGCACAAGGCCCGCGCCCGTCGCCGGTATCGCGAGGGCAGCATGGCGCGGCCGGCGGTTCGCGTCATCCGCCCGCCCCCGTGCCGCCGCGCGCCGCCGACAGCCGCAACACCGCGGTATCGAGCACCACATCGGGCTTGGTGAAGCACAGGCGCAGCAGATGCGTCGGCGGGTGCGGCGCCTCGTACAACGCGGACACCGGGATCGTCGCGACGCCCGCGTCGATCGCATGCTGCGCGAAAGCGGTATCGGACATGCCGATCCCCGAGGCGGCAAGATCGATGCACACGAACCAGGTCGCCGCATTGTCGGCAACCACGAAGCCCGCTTCGCGCAAGCCGTCGATCAGCCGGCTTCGCGAGCGTGTCCATTGGTCATGCTGCGCGGTAAACAATTGTATTTCATAGGCAAGACCTTCGGCGACCGCGAATTGCAGCGCGGGCGGCGTGGTGAAGGTAAGGAACTGATGCGCGCGTCCGACCAGCGCCGCCAGCGCTTCGCCGGCGATCGCCCAGCCGACCTTCCAGCCGGTAAGACCGAAGAGCTTGCCCGCCGAGCCGATCTTGACCGCGCGGCCGGCCATGCCGGGCTGCGCGGCAAGCGAGCGGTGCCGATGACCGTCGAAGCGCACCCCCTCCCACACCTCGTCGCAGATCGCGACGAGATCGTGCGCGGTGCATAGCCGGGCAAGCATCGCCAGCTCCTCGGCCGAGGCGACCGTGCCGAGCGGGTTGAGCGGATCGTTGACGATCATCGCGCGTGTGCGAGGGGTGATCGCGGCGTGGATCGCCGCCTCGTCATACGCCCATCCGGGCGGGCGCAGCGGCACGATCACCGCGACCCCGCCGGCGCGGCGCACCAGCGGCGCATAGGCATCATAGGCCGGGGCGAAGAGCAGCACCTCGTTACCCGGCGAGACCAGCGCGAGGATGGCGGCGGCAATCGCCTCGGTCGCACCCGAGGTGACGATGACCCCGGCGGGCAAGACCGCCGGCCCTCGCGCCGAGTAATGCGCGGCCAGGCCCGCGCGCAGCACCGCCAGCCCCGGCGAGGGCGGATATTGCTGGCTTTGCCCGATCATCGCCCGCGCCGCTGCGGCCTGCAACCTCCGGGCGAGCGGGCTTTCACCCGCATAGCCGTCATCGGGGAAGCCCTGGCCGAGGTTGATCGCGCCGCGCTCGCGCGCGAGCGCCGACATGTGCTCGAAGATCGTCGTGCCCATCGCGGCATAGAGCGGATGGCCACGCGGCCGGTCTGCGGTTGTCAACGCGCCTCCTTCGCCAATTGTCGGCACCCGCGCGCGCTTTGTCGAGCGGCCCACGGCTCGGGGTTCTATCGCCAGCGCCAAGCGAAGCGCAATCGCGCCGTCGCGCGCTTGAAGGGAGCGCCATGTCCTACGCCCTCAACCGCGAGCTCGCCGCGCGCCGCGCGCCGCTGCCGACCGGGGTTTCGATCGATCTCGTCACCGCCTCGATCATCCGGGGCGCCTTCGAGACCGCCTGCTTCGAATCGGCGACGCATCTCGGGCGCGCCGCTTCCTCGCCGATCATCAATTCCTCGAACGAGCGCAACGCGGCGATCGTCGATGCCCATGGCCGGCTCGCCATGGGCTCGATCGGCACGCCGCATCTCACCTTCGTCAACCAGATGATGGTGCGCTGGGCGCTGATGAACATGGACGCCTATGACATCGGTCCGGGCGACGTGCTGCTGTCGAACGATCCCGATCACGGCGGCGGCCACCTGCCCGATTACTGCGTCTATACGCCGGTTTATGCGGCGGATGGCGAACTCATCGTCTTCGTCTCGCTCCAGGCGCATCAGGGCGATACCGGCGGCAAGGACGCGGGCGGCTTCACCCTCGAAGCGACCGACATCTTCACCGAGGGCGTGCAATATCCCTGCCTCAAGCTCGTCCATCGCGGCGAGTTGCGCCGCGACGTCTTCGACATGGTGGCGCGCAACAACCGCTTCGCGACCTTCGCCGGCGATCTCGCGGCGATGATCAGCGGGGTGCAGCTCGCCGCGCGCCTTCTTGGCGAGACTATCGCCAAATGGGGCGCCGGGACGATCAAGGCGGCGATCAACGAATCGATCGAGCATTCCGAACGCCGCGCGCGCGAGGAATTCGCCCGCTGGCCCGACGGCACCTATGAAGGCACCGTCTTCATCGACCACGACACCATGGGGACGAAGGACATCAAGGTCCACGTCGCCTGCACGGTGAAGGGCGACAGCCTGACGGTCGATCTCACCGGCACCGACGACCGGGCGGAACTCGTCGGCGTGTGGAACACCTTCGCCAACAGCCGCAGCTATGTGATGACCCAGGTGGTGGCGATGATCGACCCCACTATCGTCAAGAACGAAGGGCTGTTCAACGCGGTCGAGATCGTCATTCCCGAAGGCTGCATCGCCCAGCCGCCGCCCAACAAGCCCGCCGCGCTCGGCTCGTTCCACCCGGCCTGCGAGATCACCGAGGCGGTCTGCGTGGCGCTGAGCGCGGTCGCGCCCGAACGTGCGCAGCCGCAGCTCTACAAGATCGGCATGCCCAATGCGGTGATCGGCTTCGATGATCAGGGAATGATGTGGATGGACCAGGGGGTCGATTGCCGCTCGATGGATTCTTCGGCGGTGCAGGGAATCGATGGCTGGGGGTCGTGCCCGGTCAGCCTTGGCAACCTGCTGCTCAGCCAGGCCGAGGATGCCGAATGCCGCTTCCCGATCCTCAACATCAGTCGCGAGATGACCACCGATGGCGGCGGCGCCGGGCAATGGCGCGGCGCGCCGGGCAGCCTCAACGTCAAGCAGGTGCTCAAACCCACCTCGGCGATGGCGTGGATGGTCTCGGCCGATCATCCCTTGCGCGGCATGGGCGGGGGCGATGACGCGATCCCCTATTCGAACCGGTTCAACGTCGGCACACCGCAGGAGTACCGGATCGAGCGCACCGCGCAGGCGCTGCTCCAGGCGGGTGCGGTGATCGCCTATCAGCACGGCGGCGGCGCGGGCTTCGGCCCGCCGCTGGCCCGCGACCCCGAGGCGGTGAAGGAAGACGTGCTCGACGAATATGTCAGCCTCGCTGCGGCGCGCGCCAAATATGGCGTGGTGCTGACCGGCAGCGCCCAGGATTACGACCTCGCGGTCGATCATGCGGCAACCGCCCGGCTGCGCGCGGAGATGGCCGCCCGAACCCCCGCCTGCGCCGGCGAGCGGGAGGCCGCCGAATGAGCGAGGCGTCCGCGTCCTACCGGGTCGGGATCGACATCGGCGGGACCTTCACCGATTTCGCGCTGCTGAAGCGCGGCGAAGTCGTGCTGCACAAGAATCTCTCCACCCCGCAGGATCGCTCGCTGGGGGTGATGGAGGGGCTCGGCGCGCTGGCGGCAAGGGAGGGGCTGGCGCTCGACGCTTTCCTCGGCCGCTGCGAGGCGATCGTCCACGGCACCACCATCGCCGACAACACGCTCATCGAGATGAACGGCGCGCTCACCGGGCTCATCACCACCGAGGGCTTCCGCGACGAGATCGAATACCGCCGCGGCTTCAAGGAGGACATCTGGGACGTCCGGCTCGAAGCTCCGCTCCAGATCACCCCGCGCCGCCGGCGGCTCACCGTACCCGAAAGGGTGCTGTCCGACGGCAGCATCCACAAGCCGCTCGACGAGGACGCGGTGCGCCACGCCTGCCGCCAGCTCGGCAAGCAGCATGTCGAATCGCTGGCGGTGTCGCTGCTGTTCGCGTTCCTCAACCCCGCGCATGAGCGCCGCGTGCGGGCGATCGCGCGCGAGGAGCTGCCGGGCGTTGCCATCTCGCTCAGCCATGAGGTGCTGCCGCGCGGGCCGGAATATGATCGCACCTCGACCACCGTGGTCAACGCCTATGTCGCGCCGCGGGTCACCGCCTATCTCGAACGGCTGGTGAGCCGGCTCAAGCAGGGCGGCTACGCGAAGCAGCTCATGGTCATGCAGGCCTCGGGCGGGGTGATGACGGTCGAATATATCGAGGGCTCGCCGATCCGGGTGCTGGCGTCGGGGCCGGCGGGCGGGGTCATCGGCTCGGCGCATGTCGGCCGCGCCAAGGGCTGCCCGGATCTCCTGTGCGTCGACATGGGCGGCACCAGCTACGACATGTCGCTGGTCAGCGGCGGCAGCGCGCCCGCCGAGGCCGGCTGGAACATGCACCACCGCTATCTCATCGGCGTGCCGATGGTGAAGGTCGAGACGCTGGGCGCGGGCGGCGGCTCGATCGCCCGCGTCAACAAGGGCGCGCTCGAAGTCGGGCCGCGCTCGGCGGGCTCCGAACCCGGTCCGATCGCCTATGGCCGCGGCGGCACCGAGCCGACCGTGACCGATGCGCTCGTCATGCTCGGCATTCTTTCGACCGGGGAAGGCTTTGCCGGCGGCAGCTTCCGCCTGAAGCGCGAGGGGCTGGACGAAGCCTTCGCCCGGATCGCCGGGGAAATGGGCAAGCCGGCGACGCGCGAAGGCGCCGAAGCCGCCGCCTTCGACTGCTGGCGCGTGGTCAACGCCAATATGAGCCAGGGCGTGCGCCGCACCACCGCGGGCAAGGGCATCGACCCGCGCGAACTGGTGATGCTCGCCTATGGCGGCAACGGCCCCGCCTTCGCCGCGATCCAGGCCGAGGAGCTTGGCATTTCGCGCGTGCTCGTGCCCCGGGCGTCGCCGACCTTCTCGGCGCTCGGCACGCTCGTCGCCGATCCGGCAATCGACGAGGAGCGTTCCTATATCGCGCGCAGCGATGCGCTCGATCTCGATCGCATGCGCGCGCTGTGGACCCAGCTCATCGAACGCGCCGAGAAATTCTTCGGCGATGCCGGCTTCGGGCGTGACCGCGTCCACGCCGATTACCAGCTCAACATGCGCTATCCGGGACAGAACTTCGCGCTGACCTTCGACATCGCCACCCGCGCGCCGCTTGGCGAGCTGTCGTTCCTCGATGCGGATTTCAGCGCCCGCGTGCTCGAACTGTTCAACGCCCGGCACCGCGCCGAATACAACCACATCCGCGAACATGAACTGCCCGAAGTCACCGGCGTCCGGCTTGCGAGCCGGGTCGAGACGCCATCGCCCGAGGTCGCAAGCGGCTTCACCGCCGCGCGCCGCACGCCCTTGCCGCATACCAGGCGCCGCGCCAACCTCGGCCGGGGCTTCGCCGAGATACCGATTCACCGCGGCGCCGATTGCGCGCCGGGCGATGCCATCGCCGGGCCGGCGATCATCGAGGAAAGCTTCACCACCATCGTCGTCTATCCCGGCTGGACCGCGCTGGTCGATGATGCCGGCGATTACGAGCTGGTGAAGCGATGAGATGTGCGAGCCACACCTCTTGGCAAGGCAATTAATTATTTGTCATAATTGAAGATTTTTACAAGAAACGGCCGGCTGATCCGATACCGTAAATTGCCGTTGTCAGAATCGCCGGATCGGCTCATTTGTTTGCCTGCGACAGTCAGTCGTGTTGCGGGCAGGATGAAGCCGGGGGGCTATCATGACCAGGTCGGGCAAATACCTGATGATTTCCGGTCTTTTGGCGGCATTGCCGGCGCAGTCGGTGTCGGCGGCCGATCCGTCGGGCGCGGAAAAGATGCAGCGCAAGGCCGAAGGCGACGTGCCGCATTGCACGC
Organism: Sphingomonadales bacterium; assembly: GCA_028870315.1. Lineage (GTDB taxonomy): Bacteria > Pseudomonadota > Alphaproteobacteria > Sphingomonadales > Sphingomonadaceae > Novosphingobium. Next base: position 31,572 of record JAGWPW010000110.1, read on the forward strand.
GCAATCTCGGCACGATCTCGGTTGCCGATGGCGATGATCCCTCGGGCTGGACGCAATTCTCGCTGGCGCCGCCGTCCAAGCTGCTCAAGGTCATGATCCAGCGCTCGGGCTGCTTCCGTCTCGTCGATCGCGGCACCGGGCTCAACGCCGCCGAACGCGAGCGCGAGATCGGCGCCGAGCTCGGCCACCAGCGCGGCTCGAACGTCGGCCTCGGCCAGATCAAGGCGGCCGACTATGTGCTGGTCGCCGAAGTCCAGGCCGCCAACGGCAATTCACAGGGCCGAGGGATCGGCGCCGGCGTGGGTGGGCTCCTCGGCGGCGGCTTCGGCGCGATGCTCGGCGGCATTCACAGCCGCAAGATGGAAGCCAACACCGTGCTCTCGGTCACCAATGTCCGCACCACCGAGACCATCGCCACCACCGAAGGCTACGCCGCCAAGAACGACATCAGCTTCGGCGGTGGCGGTGGCGGCTTCCTTGGCGGGATCGGCGCCGGCGTCGTCGGCGGCGGCTACGACAACACCGATATCGGCCGGATCGTCACGCTGTCGTTCATCGATGCCTATTCAAAACTCGTCGACCAGCTCGGCGGACTGCAACAGGGGTCGCAGGGCACCGCCGAGGCGACGCCCACCCGCAGCTTCATCGCCATCGCCCCGGTCGTCATGCACAGCGCCCCCAGCGCGCGCGGCAGCGTGATCCGCAGCCTGCCCCCGGGCGCCACGCTCTATCCCACCGGCAAGAAGGACGGGCTGTGGTGGGAAGTGGCCGATGAGAACGACAATGTCGGCTGGGTGCTCAATACCAAGCTGGCGCCGGGCAAGTAGGGGTGGTGGCGAAGGGATGGATGGCTGTGGGCGGCCAAGCTGCGCGGACCCATTCCCGACCTGGCTGACCGGCAGGCGAACTGGAGACCGAACCTGGACCACCGGCTGTATTTTGCCTTTGGCGACCTGCTTGCGAACCTCCTCGCCGGCGCGATCGTCGGGGTGATTTGCCGGGCGCTGGTCGGACCGGGCTGGAACATGTGGATCGCGATGTTCGCGATGATGCCTCTGGGCATGCTGACCGGTCTGGTGCTGTCCTTCATCGCGGGAATCTGGCTCGGCGCGATGGAGGCGATGGTGCCGATCATGGTCTCGGGCGAATTGAGCGGGATGGTGGTCGGAATGATCTGCGCCATGGATGTCTTGTCGTTTCGCCAGGCCGCGCTGCTCGGCGCGGCAAGTGGTCTTGCCGGTATCCTTCTGGTGTGGCTCGCCAACGGCATGCTGCGGGGGATCAGCCGCGAAACCGGGATCGGCTGACATGGCCGACGCCGACACCCGGGCGAAGTGGGACAGGATCGCCCCCCATTTTGACTTCATGGCCGGACGCGGCGCAGAAGCGCGATGGAAGCCGTTCAAGCAGCAACTGTTCAGCCACATGGAGGGCCGGATCCTGTTCCTTGCGCTCGGCACGGGTCTCGATATCGCTACCTTCCCACCCGGCCGGGACATCACCGCGATCGACATCAGCCCGAGGATGCTCGAACAGGCCCGCCCGCGTATCGAGGCCTATCCGGGGACCATCCGCACCGAATGCATCGACGTGCATGCCATGCCGTTCGCACCCGATCATTTCGACCAGATTTACACCTCCTGCACCTTCTGCTCGGTGCCAAGGCCTGTCGAAGGCTTGCGCGCGCTTCATCGCGTGCTCAAGCCCGGCGGGGGGCTGTTCATGTTCGAGCACACCGGCAGCCGTTATTATCCGTTCCGCTACATGCTGAACGCCATGACCTTGCTGACCGAGCGGGCGGGGCCGGCGATGAACCGCCGAACCGTCGATAATGTCCGCGCCGCCGGGTTCAAAATCCTTGAAGTAAATAACATATTTCTGGACGTCGTAAAAACGGTCACCGCATTCAAGGCGCCCGTCTGAAACCGCTGGCCGGCAGGGACATTCCTGCCGCGATCAGTCCGTCAGAAACCGTTCTTCGCCTCGCGCAGCGCCGCGAAGGTCGCCACCGCATCGCCGCCGCCCCAGCGCGCCTGCAAGGCGGGATCATCGGCGCGCAGGAAGGGGTTGGTGGCAAGTTCGCGCGCCAGCTTGAAGGGGACGGTCGGCTCGTCGCGCGCGCGCTTTTCGGCGATCTCGCCGGCATAGGCGGCGAGATCGGCGTTGTCGGGGTCGGCGTGCAGCGCGAATCTGGCGTTCGATTGGGTATATTCATGCGCGCAGTAGAGCGTGGTTTCGGGCGGTAGCGCTTTCAGCCGCGACAGGCTGGCCCAGAATTGTGGCGCGGTGCCCTCGAACATCCGTCCGCAGCCGAGCGCGAACAGCGCATCGCCGACAAAGGCGATCCGCGCCTCGGGCAGATGATAGGCGATATGGCCCAGCGTGTGCCCACCGACGTCGATCACCTCGGCCGCGAAAGCGCCGAGCATCGCCCTGTCGCCTTGCGCGACGGTGCGATCGATGTCGGCGATCCGGCCCGCCTCGGCGGCCGGCGCGGTGATCGTGCAATGCGTCGCCGCCTTGATCGCCGCGTTGCCGCCGGCGTGATCGGGGTGCCAGTGGGTGTTCCAGATCCCGGTGATGCGCCAGCCCCTGGCGTCGGCCTCGCGCAGGCAGGCGTCGGCATCGGGGGTGTCGATGCAGACGGTCTCGCCGCTGGCACCATCGTGGACGAGATAGCCGTAATTGTCGTCGAGGCAGGCAAACTGATGAACTTCAAGCGGCACGCGGTATCTCCTGGCAATTGCCTCCTATCTAGGCACTCGCCTCCGAAACGGCAAAGCCCGCCCGCTCCAAAAGAGCGAACGGGCTTTGCCACCTTTCGGTTATCTGCGATCAGCTGCGGTTCTTGAGCGCCGCCCCGAGGATATCGCCGAGCGAGGCGCCGGCATCCGAGCTGCCATATTGCTCGACCGCTTCCTTCTCCTCGCGCAGCTGGCGCGCCTTGATCGAGAAGTTGGGCTTCTTCGAGCGGTCGAAACCGATGACTTCGGCGTCGAGCTTCTGGCCAACCTGGAAACGGTCGGGGCGCTGCTCGTCGCGGTCGCGGCCGAGGTCGCTGCGCTTGATGAAGCCGGTGGCGCCATCCTCGCCCGCCTGAACTTCGAGCCCGCCGTCGCGCACTTCGAGGACGGTGACGGTGACCACCTCGCCGCGGCGCAGCGCGCTGCCGCCGCCGGCCGAAACCCCGCCCGCCGCCGGCGCACCCTTTTCGAGCTGCTTCATGCCGAGGCTGATGCGTTCCTTCTCGACATCGACGTCGAGCACCACCGCATTGACCTGCTCGCCCTTGCGATGCAGCGCCAGCGCGTCCTCGCCCGAGATGCCCCAGGCGATGTCGGACATATGGACCATGCCATCGACATCGCCGTCGAGGCCGATGAACAGGCCGAATTCGGTGGCGTTCTTGACCTCGCCCTCGACGGTCGAGCCGACCGGGTGCTTCTCGGCGAAGGCTTCCCAGGGGTTCTGCTGCGCCTGCTTGAGGCCAAGGCTGATGCGGCGCTTGTCCGAATCGACCTCGAGCACGATGACATCGACCTCCTGGCTGGTCGAGACGATCTTGCCGGGGTGGACGTTCTTCTTGGTCCACGACATTTCGGAGACATGGACCAGCCCCTCGATGCCGGGCTCAAGCTCGACGAAGGCGCCATATTCGGTGATGTTGGTGACAACGCCATGGAGCTTGGCACTGATCGGATATTTGGCGACGACGCCATCCCAGGGATCGCTTTCGAGCTGCTTCATGCCGAGGCTGATGCGCTGCGTGTCCTGGTTGATGCGCACGATCTGCACGCGCACCGTATCGCCGATGGTGATCACCTCGCTCGGGTGGTTGACGCGCTTGTAGCTCATGTCGGTGACATGGAGCAGGCCGTCGATCCCGCCCAGATCGACGAAGGCGCCGTAATCGGTGATGTTCTTGACCACACCGTCGATGACCTGGCCTTCGGACAGGTTCTGGATAAGGCCCGAACGCTGCTCGGCGCGGGTCTCTTCAAGGACGGCGCGGCGCGAGACGACGATATTGCCGCGGCGGCGGTCCATCTTCAGGATCTGGAAGGGCTGCGGCATGTCCATCAGCGGCTGGACGTCGCGCACCGGGCGGATATCGACCTGGCTGCCGGGCAGGAAGGCGACGGCGCCATCGAGATCGACGGTGAAGCCGCCCTTGACGCGGCCGAAGATCACGCCCTCGACGCGCTTGCCTTCGCCGAATTCGCCTTCGAGCTTGTCCCAGGCGGCTTCGCGGCGGGCGCGGTCGCGGCTGAGCATCGCCTCGCCGTCCGAATTTTCGACGCGATCGACATAGACCTCGACCTCGTCACCGACCTTCAGACCATGCGGCTGGTTGCCTTGCGCGAATTCGCGCAGCGCGACGCGGCCCTCGCTCTTGAGGCCGACGTCGATCACCGCCTTGTCGTTCTCGATCGCGGTGATGGTGCCCTTGACCACCCGGCCTTCGAAGCCGCCGCTCGCGGCGCTGCCCAGGGTTTCGTCAAGAAGAGCCGCGAAATCGTCGCGGGTCGGATTTGCCGTAGTGGCCATTCAGTATAGTCCCAGATCGTGTTTTGCCGGCCAGGCGGTTGAATCCGCCGGTCTTTCTCCGCATCGCGCCCCATGCGCGAAGCGGGCCAAAGGGCCGATCGTCGGCGGGGCCGGATGCCTTCGCCAACATTCCTGTAGGGGAACGCGGCGGCGCCTAGGCCGGATCGGCCCTGAAAGCAAGGAGATTTGGGGCGGACGCGGCGCCTGCCAAGCCCCTGCCGCGCTATCGCCTGAGCAGGAACACCGCATGTTCGGCGCGCCAGTTCGCCGCGGTACCGCCGACCAGCGCGTTGCCCGCCAGAAACCATGCCTGCTCGACGGTGATCCCGCGCGCGGTCACCAGATCGCGGAAATCGGCGATCGTCAGATGGTGGATATTGGGGGTTTCATACCAGGTGACGGGCAGCAGCTGGGTCACCGGCATGCGCCCGTGCCACAGCAGCGACAGGCGCACGCGCCAGAAGGCGAAATTGGGAAAGCTCACGAAGGCGCGCCGCCCGATGCGCAGCAGCTCGTCGAGCGCGCGCGCGGGATGCTGCATCGTCTGGAGCGTTTCGCTCAGCACCGCGTAATCGACGCTGCCATCGGGATAGAGCGCGAGATCGGCATCGGCATCGCCCTGGATGACCGAAAGGCCGCGCGCCACGCAATCGGCGACCTTGAGCGGATCGAGCTCCATGCCGCGCGCGTCGCAATCGCGGGCATCGCGCAGCGCCGCGAGCAGCGTGCCATCGCCGCAGCCGATGTCGAGCACCCGGCTGCCGGGGACGATATTGCGCGCGATCAGCGCCAGATCGGGGCGCAGCACGCTCATGCAAGGAAGCCGGCTACGACACGATCGAGCGCGGGGACATCGAGCAGGAAGCTGTCATGGCCGAAGGGCGCGGACAGTTCCATGAAGCTGACCGGCGCACCGACCGCGTTCAGCGCATGCGCGATCTTGCGCGATTCGGGCGTCGGATAAAGCCAGTCGCTGTCGAAGCTGACAAGGCAATAGCGCGCCGCGGTGCTGCGCGCGAACGCCTCGGCAAGCCGTCCGCCATGCTCCTCGGCGAGATCGAAATAGCTCATCGCGCGCGTGATATAGAGATAGGAATTGGCATCGAAGCGCGAGATGAAGCTCACGCCTTGATGGCGCAGATAGCTCTCGACCTGGAAATCGGCATCGAAACCGAAGGTCTTGGCGGCGCGGTCCTGAAGGCGGCGACCGAATTTCTCATGCATGCTCGCCTCGGACAGATAGGTGATATGCGCGGCCATGCGCGCCACCGAAAGCCCGGCGTCGGGCGCGCGGCCGGTGCCGTAATAGCTGCCCTTCTGCCAGTCGGGATCGGCCATGATCGCCTGACGCCCGACCTCCTGGAAGGCGATGTTCTGCGCGGGCATCGCCGCGGTCGCGCCGATCGCCATGACCCGCGCCGCGCGATCGGGCCAGTTGGCCGCAAGACTCAGCGCCTGCATCCCGCCCATCGATCCGCCGATCACCGCATGCAGTCGCGCGATCCCCAGCGCATCGAGCAGCGCGAGATGCGCGCGCACCATGTCGCGGATGGTGATGACCGGAAAGCGCATCGCCCAGGGCTGGCCATCGGAGGCGGGGCTTGCCGGCCCGGTCGAGCCCATGCAGCCGCCCAGCACGTTGGCGCAGATCACGAAGAAGCGATCGGTATCGATCGGCTTGCCCGGCCCGACCATGCGGTCCCACCAGCCGGGCTTGCCGGTCAGCGGATGGGTGCTGGCAAGATATTGGTCGCCCGTGGTCGCATGGCAGACGAGCACCGCATTGCCGGCATCGCCGGCGAGCCGCCCATAGGTTTCATAGGCGATCCGCACATTTTCCAGCCGCTGCCCGCAATCGAGCGGCAGCGGGAGCGCCAGCATGAGCTCGGCGCTGGCCGGCACGATCGATCCCGAAGGCATGGCGCGGGGATTTGCGGGCTCGGCCCGGCGCTGTCAATGGCCGGCAGGGCTGGCAAAGCGGGGCGGCGCTGCTAAAGGCCGGCATCATGGCCGACCGCGCAGCCCTCTCGCCCCAACCCAAGCCGTGGATCGCCGCGATCGACGCTTATGTTCCCGGCAAGAGCGCGGGCGCCGACGGTCGCCCGCTCATCAAGCTCTCGGCGAATGAAAACCCGCTCGGTTGCAGCCCCGTGGCGGCGGCGGCGCGCGCCACGGCGGGGCCGCCCGCGCTTTACCCCGATCCCGACAGCACCGCGCTGCGCGAAGCGCTGGGCCGGCTGCATGGCATAGATCCGGCGCGGATCGTCTGCGGTACCGGTTCGGGCGAATTGCTGACCGTTGCGGCAAGCGGCTTTGCCGGGCCGGGCGACGAGGTGCTCTATGTCCGCTACGGCTTCTCGCTCTACGACATCGCGGCAAGGCGCTGCGGCGCGAACCCGATCATCGCCGCCGATCACGATTACGGCACCGATGTCGCCGCGCTGCTCGCGGCGGTGAGCGCGCGCACCCGGCTTGTCTTCCTCGCCAACCCCAACAATCCGACCGGCAGCTATCTGGCGCGCGGCGCGCTGGCCGGGTTGCACGCCGCGCTGCCATCCGACGTGCTGCTGGTGGTCGATCAGGCCTATGCCGAATTCGTCGCGCCCGAGGATGATGACGGCGCGCTCGACCTTGCCGCGCGCCACGGCAATGTGCTTGTCATGCGGACCTTTTCCAAGGCCTATGGGCTCGCCGCCGAGCGTGTCGGCTGGGCGACGGGGGCGCCGGCGCTGATCGACATCCTCAATCGCCTGCGCGGCCCGTTCAACCTTTCGGCCAGCGCGCAGGCAACCGCGCTCGCCGCGCTTGGCGACCAGCCCTTCGTCGAAGCCTCGCGGCGTGCCAATCTTGCCGCGCGCAAGGATTTCGCCGCCGCAATCGCAGCGCTCGGCAATCACGGGCTGCGCGCGCTTCCAAGCGAGGCGAATTTCATCCTCGTGCTGTTCGAGGGCCGCCTCACCGCGGGCGAGGCCTGGCGCGGGCTTGCCGAAGCCGGCTTCATCACCCGCTGGCTGCCCGGGCAGGGCTTGCCGCATGGCCTGCGCATCACCATCGGCACGCCCGAACAGATGCACGAAGTCGCAGCCGTGCTCCAGCGGCTCGCGGAGACGGCGCCATGAGCTTTACGCGGGTCGCGATCATCGGGCTTGGCCTGCTCGGCGGCTCGATCGGACTTGCCGTCCGCGAAAATCTTGCCCAGGTCCGCACCACCGGCTTCGACCTCGATCCCGCCACCCGCCGCCGCGCCGGCGAACGCGCGCTGGTCGATCATGTGTGCGACAGCGCCGCCGAAGCGGCCGCACAAGCGGATCTCGTCATCTTCTGCGTGCCGCCGGGCGCGATGGCGGCGGCGGCACGGGCGATTGCCGGCAGCGTTCCGGGGCATGCGGTGATCAGCGATGTCGGCTCGTGCAAGCTCGCCGTGGCAAGAGCGCTCACCGCCGAGCTTCCCGATAATCCCGTCATCCCCGCGCATCCCGTCGCCGGCACCGAGCAATCGGGCGCCGACGCGGGGTTTGCGACGCTGTTCCGCCATCGCTGGTGCATCCTCACCCCGCCGGCAGGGGCCGATCCGGCGCTGGTCGCAAAGCTTGGCGCGTTCTGGGAAGCGCTGGGCGCGCGGATCGAGCAGATGGATGCCGCGCATCATGACCGCGTGCTCGCGGTCACCAGCCACCTGCCGCATCTCATCGCCTATACCATCGTCGGCACCGCCTCGGACCTTGAGGAAGTGACGCAAAGCGAGGTCATCAAATATTCGGCGGGCGGCTTTCGCGATTTCACCCGCATCGCCGCGTCGGACCCGGTGATGTGGCGCGACGTCTTCCTTGCCAACAAGGATGCGGTGCTCGAAATGCTGCAGCGCTTCACCGAGGATCTGACCGCGCTGCAACGCGCGATCCGGGTAGAGGACGGGGCGGTGCTGTTCGACCATTTCGCCCGCACCCGCGCGGTGCGCCGCTCGATCATCGAGCAGGGCCAGGACGATGCCCGCGCCGATTTCGGCCGGCGCGACCACTGAGCGGCGGTTTCAGGACGCGCGAGGCAGCGCGTTTTGAAACCGCCCGCGCTCACCGCTCCGGATCAGGGTTCAGCGCATTGATCGCCGCGCGCACCCTGGCCTCGATCTCGGCGCGCGGCAGCCCGGGCGGAATCGTCGCGCCGAAACGCAGCGTGATCGTGCCCGGCCGCTTCCACCAGCGGTGATAGAGCGGGCCGCTGTCCACCGCGACCGGCACGACCGGCAGACCGATCAGCTTGTAGATGCCGGCAAAGCCGGCTTGCAGCGCGGCGTGCTCGCCATGCGCGACGCGGGTGCCTTCCGGAAAGATCGCAAGGCCGCGGCCGGTGGCGACGAGGCGCCTGGCGTCGGCGATCATCTTGCGCAGCGCGCGCGCGCCCTGGTCGCGCTCCACCGCGAGCAAGCCATAGGCCGCCGCGACCCGACCCCACAAGGGCAACCGCAGCAGTTCGGCCTTGGCGAAGATCGCCGGCGAGCGCAGCATCACCGGCAGGTCGATCGCCTCGAACTGGCTTTCGTGCTTGAGCGCGATGAGCGCGGGCGCGGTGGGCAGGCTGCCCTCGATGACGATGCGGATCCCAAGGATGCCGCGCATGCAGACCCGGTGAAATCCCGCCCAGCCGCGCACGATCGCTTCGAGCAGCGCCGGTCGCAGCGCGATCGCGAGAAGTGAGGCAAGCACATAACCGAGCGTGCCGACATAGAAGACGAGATAGAAGGCAAGGCTGCGCAGGATGGCACCGGGGCGCGCGGCGCGCGGCGCGGCGCGCCCGTCACGCGGCATGAACGACCCGCGCCAGGCGATCACGCAGCCACCGCCGCACGGCGAGCGCGCGCTGCGCCGAAAGCTTGCAGTATTCGATGAACAGGATGTTGAACGATGGCCGCGTCCGCACCGCGTCCTCGGTCACCACGATCGCCGGCGGCAACACCTGGCGCAGTTCCCAGGCGGCGCGGCGTATGTGCCAGTCCGAGGTGACGAGCCGCACCGATGCGATCCGCAAGGCGACGATCCAGCGCCGCGCTTCAAGCGCATTGCTGCGGGTATCGACCGATTCTGTGCCCAGCACGATGCAGCAGGCCATCAGCGCGGGAGGCACGTGATAGTGCTGCATGAAGCTTGCCCGATCGACCTCCGGATCGACCCCGGCGACCAGCATGCGCCCCGCCCAGCCGCGGCGCAGCACATAAAGCCCGCGCGCGATGCGCCCTTCGGCACCGGTCAGCACCACGACGCCGCTCGCCGCCTTGTCGGGCGCGGTCGCCCCGTCGAACGGCGCGGGCAGCGTCACCGCGAAGACGATGAACCCCAGCACCCAGACGAGCAGGATCAGCGACAGGGCGCGGCGCAGCATCGGCTGCTTACAACATGGCGCGCAAGCTGGACAGCACCGAGACGCGTGCGGTCAGCATGGCGAGCGCCACCCCGGCGAAGGGCACCAGCAGCAACACGAGCCAGTCGCCGAAATGCAGCGCGCCACCGCTCACCAGCCCGGCATCGAGGCCGGCGAACCGCGAGCCGAGCCCGACAATCACCAGGCTAGCCAACCCCATCCCGACCGCGCCGCCGACCGCCGCGTCGATGCCGATCGCGCGCTGGACGATGCGCGCCACCTGCGGATCGGTGCCGCCCAGCATATGCACGATCTCGATCGTGCCGCGATGACTGCCAAGCGCGATCCGCGCGCCCAGCAGCACCGTTGCCGCGAGAACCGCCGCCAGCAGCAGCACCAGCGCCGCCGCCAGCCATTGCAGCGTCGCGATCGCATCGAACACCGGGCGCAGCCAGCCGGCCTGGGCATCAATACGCGCGGCCGGCGCGACGCGATGCAGTTCAGAGCCGATGTCGGCCAGCCGGGCGGGCGTGACCGGCCCGACCAGCCGGGCATCGATCAGGTCGGGCACCGGCACGCCGGCGGCATCGTCAGGCCCGCTGCCCAGCCAGGGTTCGATCAGCGCATCAAGCTCGGCCCGGGGCACGCGGCGCACCGCGGTGATCCCCGGCAGCGCGCGCAACACCGCGACGCTGCCTTCGGCCTGCTCGTCGCGCGCGGCGGGCGCGGCCTCGACGATCTGCACCGTCAGCCCGCCGTGGAGCTGCGCGCTGGCCGCGCTTGCGACATTGCGCAGCGCAAGCCCGCCCGCGGTCGCGATCACGGTGAGCGCGACCATCACCGCGACCACCAGCGGCATCGGCCCCGAGAGCCCGGAAAGCGGCAGCAGCTTGGCTTCCTCCATCGCCTGGCGGAACAGGCGCAGCCGCACGCGGCGATGCCGGCCATCGCCGGCGGCCGGCGCTTCGTCCCGCATCGCCGCGGGCGAAAGCCGCGAGGGTCTATCGTCGAACCGGCTCGCCATCGCTCAAAGTCCGGCCTCGTGTCGCCGCGGGGGATAACGCAACGCCCCGGTAGGATCGCTGAGCCGGCCCTTGTCGAGTCGCATGATAAGCGATTCGGGAACCCTTTGCAGCATGTGGATGTCATGCGTCGCGACGACGATTGTGGTGCCAAGGCGGTTCATAGACTCAAAAAGTCGCAGAAGTTTCAAAGCCATGTCGGGATCGACATTGCCCGTCGGCTCATCGGCGACGAGCAGGTCGGGGCGGCCGACAACCGCCCGCGCGATGGCGACGCGCTGCTGTTCGCCGCCCGAAAGCGTTGCAGGGCGCGCGCCCATGCGGTCGGCAAGCCCCACCCATTCGAGCATGTCGGCCACCGGGCGCGCCACCTCGCGCTCGGGAACCCCCGCGACCCGCAGCGGCAGCGCGACGTTGTCGAAGGCCGAAAGATGCGCGACCAGCCGGAAATCCTGGAACACCACCCCGAGGCGGCGGCGAAATCCGGGCAGGCGCGCGCGTGGCAGGGTGATCGCGTCGGTGCCGAACAGGCGGATGACCCCGCGCGAAGGCCGCTGCGCGAGATAAAGAAGGCGCAGCAGCGAGGATTTTCCGGCGCCGCTCGCGCCGGTGAGAAAATAGAAGCTGCCCTTGTAAAGGGTGAAGGAAATGTCGCTCAACACCTCGCAATCGGGGCCATAGCGCAGCCCGACATTGTCGAACCGGGCGATCTCGCCAGGATCGGAACGCAAGGCATCACGCGCGTTCATCGCGCGCGGACCGCGAGCAGGGTTTCGGGAGCGGGAGCGCGCGGCGGCATGGCGTCTTTCAAGCGTGAATGCGCCATGGACGTCAATGCATGTGGAAAAAAGGGTGTGGGAGCACCGCTTTATGCCCGCCGGCCTTGTCGCCCGCGACAGCCGCATGCGATATGTCGCAAGGCATGATCGTCACCTGTCCCGCCTGCACCACGCGCTATGTCGTTCCCGACAGCGCGGTGGGCGTCAACGGCCGGGTGGTGCGCTGCGCGAAATGCCGCCACAGCTGGTTCCAGGACGGGCCGGACGCGGTGCTTGCGCCCGCGCAGGACGGCCCGGTGACGGAACGGTCCGCGCAGGAAAACCCGGCCGCGGACGCGGTTCCGGCTCCTGCGCCGCCCGCACCCGAACCCTTCGAACGCGCGCCCCTGCCGCCTGTCGGGATCGCCGCGGCCGATCCCGAGGCCAGCGCCTTCTCGCATGAGCCGCCGTTCCGGCCGCGACGCAATCCGGCGCGGCTGTGGATGGCGGCGGCGATCGCCTTTGCCCTGATGTCGCTTGCCGCGATCACGCTTGTCGCGAATTTCGGCCTGCCCGACTGGCTGCCGCTGCCGCGCAGCACCTTCGCGCAAGCGCAGCCCGATCTCGTGCTCGACTTTCCGCGCAATCGCCAGGAACGGCGTCCGCTTCCCAATGGCAGCGACTTCTTCAACGTCAGCGGCACGATCCTCAATGTCGGCAAGGAACGGCGCGCGGTTCCCACCATCCTCATCGTGCTGCGCGATGCAAGGAACCGCATTGTCTACAGCCTCGAAGCCGCGCCACCCAAGCCGGTGCTGGCACCGGGCGAAAACGAGACCATCAACCAGGCGATCGTCGATGCCCCGAAATCGGCCCGCGCCGCCGAAATCGGCTGGAAACCGCGCTGATCGGGGCTGACGGGGGGAAAGCGGCGGCATTCCCGCGACGCGCCCGCGCGCCCTTGCAACTGTCGGCTTGCGGGCGGCATGCCCCTTTGCTAAGGGCGCGCTCCTACCCCCCGGGGGCCGGTTCGGTCCTTCTGATTTAGCGGTCGTGGCGGAACTGGTAGACGCGCAACGTTGAGGTCGTTGTGGGCGAAAGCCCGTGGAAGTTCGAGTCTTCTCGACCGCACCAGACAGTCCTGAAAAGCGCCCCCGGACGGGCACTGGCCGGACGTGGCGCATCGCACCAGCAGGCGGCGCCCCGGTTTTCGGAAATAAGAAGCGATGCGCCACCAAGGACCTGGAGCACAGTGCGCGATTTCAAGGAATCACGCACTTCGCTCCAGCTGTCGAACCCGGCATACGATCGACAAAAATCGCCCGCAGGACAACGCGCGATCAGACGCCCCCCCTCATCACCTCATCAGCTCTGGCCGAATACCAGCAGCCTTACCGAGCCGGGAATCGCACGCGGGTAGCCATGCGGATTATCCTTTGTCGGCTTCCCCGATGCTGCAAACCGGGCGGTAAGAATGAACACGTGATGCGTCAAAGCATCGAGCGCCAGCGTTCGGCCATTGGCACCGGTGCGAATCGTGTCGATCACGCCGAGCGTGCGGCCATCGCTTTCGCGCGCGATGGTCAAGGTCCCGTCCGCACTGGCGACAAACAGAAGGTCCTTTGCCGGGTCGAATGCCATCGCATCGGTGCCATCGCCGCTCGCAGCCCGTGACACGACCCGGCCGCTGCGCGCATCCACCATCACGACGGATTTGTTGTCGCAGGCCGAAAAAAGCAGATGGCGACGCTTGTCGATGGCCATCGCCGATGGTTCGGGACAATTACCGATCGGCCAGAGCGCCGTGACCTTATGCGCATTTGCATCGATCACGCCGATCTCGCTGCGGTCGGCGATATTGACGAAAACATTGCCGTCATCGTCCGCCACCGCCGCCTCCGGACGCCCCGGCAGCGCGATGGCGCCACGGTTCGCGCCCGTCACGGCATCGACGATGCCGACATCGTCAACGGCCGCGGTCTTGCCGTTGAACGACAGGACCGTTCGCGTGCGTGGCTCGAAAACGACGGCGTCCGCACCCGGATCGACGTCTGCTGACCAGAGGCGGGCCCGCGTACGGCGGTCAAACGCGGTGATCGAAGATGGCTGTTCAACCGATATATAGCCGCGCCCAAGAGCAGGCGCGATGGCCACGCCATGCACCATCCCGACACCGCGAACCCGCATGTGCGGCGGGATCGGCCCGACCAGCCGCATGGCAGCCGTGTCGAATTCCAACACGCCGGAATTATCGGTGATGAACAGGCGGTGGCGCTCGGCATCGGTCGCAAGATAGTCCCAGCCCGTCACTTGGGGCAGCGCAACCGAACGCAGCAGCCTGTATCCCGAAGTCGTCCGTGCAAATGCCGATGGCACCGACGCGAGCGCCGCCACACCAAGGATTGCACCCGCATGAAGCGCAAGATCACGAAGGCGGCGCGCCATCACAATTTCGCACCAACCTGGATGCCAAATGTCCGGGGCGCCTGAAAGCCCACATTATAGGTGCCAGGATTGCTCAACGGCGGCGCAAAACTCTCGCTTTCGTCAACAATGACCACCGAATTTTCAATGTTGCGGACAAAGGCACCTATGCTCCAGCGTCCATCCCGCGTCTGATAGGTGAGGTATGCATCGGTGCGTGTATAGGGTTTCTGGTAACTGTCGGGCACATTGTAAAAGTCGAAATACTGGCCCGATTGATATTTTGTCTCAATCCGGGCGGTAATCGATCCCCTCGTCATCTTGAACACATGCTCATAGGCCGCGGTCAGCGACACATCCGGCGCCTGGGTAAGACGGTTTCCACCAATATCGAAGGTTTGCCCCACCGCGTTGGTGAACAGTTGATGCCCGAAACGCGCATGGAGCCAGTTCAGGTTAAGGTCGAATTCGCCCAGCGGCTCAATCTCCTCTGCAAATGAGATTTCGGTACCATAGATATTGGTCCGCGCCGCGTTAACCGTGATCACGCCGCCCTGGTTTGATTCCAGAAGCTGCTCGCCACTGTATCGCATGTAGAAAATATCGGCATCGAACTTGAGATGTCCATTCAGTAACCGGTTCTTGGTTCCGGCTTCGAACGAGGTCACATATTCCGGTGAATAAGGTTGAATGTAGCTGGGACCCGTCGTTGGAACATAAAGATTGAAAAACCCGGCGCGATAGCCGGTATCCGCTTTGACATAGGCCATGGTGTGTGGGTTGAACTGAAGCTCATCGCCGACATGCCATGTCCATTTCGAGTAGCTGTCGGCCTGGCGCGCGGGGTAAATGCCGTCACCGGGCGAGGCAAGGTCGGTCTGCGCAATTG
>JAGWPW010000111.1 GCA_028870315.1 Sphingomonadales bacterium
AAAAGGCGCGGGCCATCTCTTACATCTCCTCGCGGTCACGGCGACGGGGCCGGTCACGCTCCTGCTTGCGCATCTGGACGCTGGGGCCGGTCTCATGCTCGTCGACGCGCACGGTGAGGAAGCGGATCACATCCTCGTTGATTGCGGTCTGGCGCTCGAGCTCGGTGACGACGCCGGCGGGCGCGTCGATGTTGAGCATCACGAAATGCGCCTTGCGGTTGCGCTTGATCTTGAAGGCGAGGCCCTTCAACCCCCAGGTCTCGGTCTTGGTGACCTTGCCCTGGTTCGCCTCGACGATCTCGGTGGCGGTGGCGGCCAGCGCATCGACCTGCGCCTGGCTCAAATCCTGGCGCGCCAGGAACACATGTTCATACAGCGCCATCAGCGCTTGCCCTTTCACTCATGCCGATCGCTGGCTGATCCGCGGATCGCGCGGCGCCCCTCCGGCTTTCTGCCTTGCCCGGACGGCGAATCCGCTGCGGGCGAGGGCGCGCTGTTAGTGCCTTGTGCCGGAATTGCAAGCGCGAAGGGCGGCGCGACGACGGGTCGGGCGGCAAAGCGCCTACATCTTGACCTTGTAGGGGAAGAATTGCGGCGGGCTCGCGCCCGTGCTGTCGCGCACCGAGGGGGGATAGCGCCCCTCGCCGTCGGTGATGCCATAGGCGCGGCCGATCTCGGCGCCGATCACCGTGCGGCCGTTGTATCTGGCGATCATTTCGGGATCGTTCCACATCGCCCAGGCGACATGGCCGGTATAGCCGGCGGATTCGAGCGTGCCTTCGAGATGCTTGCGCAAGTCAGGCATCGCTTCCATCATCCCCAGCAGCCGCTCGGTGGTGAGCGAGCCCATCCACACCGAGACCGCGGCGACCGGTGCGCCCGCATCGGCGAAATCGACCCCCATGTCGAAGGCCATCTTGTCGACCGCCGCCTTGTGGCCCCCATAGCTCGGCCCCATGCAGTAATGCATCGAGCCGGGCGAGGAGGTGAAAAGGATCAGCCCCCGCTCCTGCTTCACCATATGCCGCGCGGCATACCAGCTGGCGACGAAGCCGCTGCGCGCGCCGACATCGAGCATGGTTGCGACTTCGAGCGACTTTTCCCAGAACTGGCCCGGCGCGGAAAGCGCATTGCCCTGCCAGCAGGCGTTGTTGACGAGGATGTCGATCCGCCCCTGCTCGGCGATCACCCGGTCGATGAGCGCCGCCACCTCCGCGTCGCGCGCATGGTCGCAGCGCAGCGCGATGCCGGTGCCGCCCGCCTCGCTCACCTCGCGTGCGGTCGCGTGGATCGTCCCCGACACCTCGGCATCGCCCTCGCGCTCGGAGCGGCCGGTCACATAGACCGTGCAGCCATGCGAACCGAGCGCGGTCGCGATGCCCCGGCCCGCACCGCGACTGGCGCCGGTGACAACGGCAACGGTTTTCTGCGATGGCATTTCCAAACTCTCCCCCGCGATATTTCGTCAGATCGTTAGCATCGTCGTTCCGATGCGGCAATGCGGTGGCGCGCGGACGCGCGCCGCACGCGCGATCGGCAAGGTGGGCTGGCAGCAGGCGGGATGGCCCACCCGCCTCACCAGTTCCACAAGGTTCCGTCGGCAAGCCGCGTCACCGGCAGGAAGGCGCGCCGGTAGGGGTATCGGGCGGCCAGCTTCTCGTCGATCTCGACGCCATGGCCGGGGGTCTCGCCGCAGATCAGATGGCCATCCTCGAAGCGGTAATCATGCGGGAACACTTCGTCGCTCGCCTCGGAATGGCGCATATATTCCTGGATGCCGAAATTGGGCACCCAGCTGTCGAAATGGAGCGCGCAGCCCATCGTCACCGGCGAAAGATCGGTCGCGCCATGGCAGCCGGTGCGGATCTGGTAGAGGCTGGCAAGATCGGCGATCCGCCGCAGATGGGTGATGCCGCCGGCGCCGAGCACGGTCGCGCGGATATAGTCGATGAGCTGCTCCTGGATGAGCGTCTGCGCGTCCCAGATCGTGTTGAAGACCTCGCCGACCGCGAGCGGCGTGGTGGTGTGGCGGCGCACGGTGCGGAACGCCTCGGGGTTTTCGGCCGCGGTGCAATCTTCCAGCCAGAACAGGCGAAAGGGTTCGAGCGCCTTGCCGAGCTGCGCCGCCTCGTTCGGCGTATAGCGGTGATGGCCGTCGTGAAGCAGATGGACATCGAAGCCAAACCTTGCGCGCAGCGTCTCGAACAGCCTTGGCACTTCGCCCAGCGCCTTCGCGGTGTCCCAGCCCGTCACCGACGGCAACGCGGCATCGGCGGGCTCGTAATAAAGCGCGCCGCGCCCGACGCCATAGGCATCCTTCACCCCCGGGATGCCGGTCTGCGCGCGCACCGCCTTGTAACCCAGGTCGATATAGCGCGCGACCGCATCGCTGGTTTCGGCGATATCGGCGCCATTGGCATGACCATAGACCATGACCCGCTCGCGGCTCTTGCCGCCGAGCAGCTGGTAGAGCGGCATCCCCGCCATCTTCGCCTTGATGTCCCACAGCGCCATGTCCACCGCGGCGATGGCGCGCATCGTCACCGGCCCGCGCCGCCAATAGGCGCCGCGATAGAGATACTGCCAGACATCCTCGATCCGCCGCGGGTCCATGCCGACGAGGCAGGGAATGACATGCTCGTCGAGATAGGCGACGACGCCAAGCTCGCGCCCGTTGAGCGTTGCATCGCCGATGCCGTGGACGCCCTCGTCGGTCTCGATCCTCAGCGTCACGAAATTGCGGCCGGGGCTGCAAACGATGGTGCGCGCGCCGCTGATCTTCACCCTCATGTCCTTTCGCGATAGGTGTTCGCCGTGTAACGGACCTTGCCCCGGCGCAAATGTCTGACCATATTGGTCTGGCCAGTTCAAGAGGTTTGACGATGGAGCCCCAGCTTTCCCCGCATCCCAGGCTTTATCGCGAGCTGGCGACGCAGCTCGGCGCCGATCTTGCGGCGGGCCGTTATGCGCTGGGCACGCGGCTCCCTGCCGAACGCGAACTGGCAGCGATGTATGGCGTCAGCCGGCCGACGGTGCGCGAGGCGGTGATCGCGCTCGAAGTGCAGGGGCTGGTCGAGGTGCGCATCGGCTCGGGCACCTATGTGCGGCGAGTCCCCGACCGGCTGTCGCCCGATTTCACCATCTCGGCGATCGAGGTCGCCGAAGCCCGGCTGCTGTTCGAGGGCGAGGCGGCCGCGCTTGCCGCCGCGCAGATCACCGACCCGCAGCTCGACACGCTCGCCGCGCTGCTCGACGAAATCGCGCGCGAGAACGAGGATCCGGACGGCACCGACAAGGCCGATCGCGCCTTCCATCTCGCCATCGCCGCGGCGACCTGCAACGCCGCGATCACCGACAGCGTGACGCGGCTGTGGCAATTGCGCGCCTCCTCGCCCGAAAGCGCGCTGCTCCACGCCAAGGCGCGCGCCGCCAAGGTGCGCCCGGTGGTCGCCGAGCACGAAGCGGTGCTCGCCGCGCTGCGCTGCCGCGATGCGCCGGCCGCGCGGCAGGCGATGCGCAGTCATCTCGCCGCCGCGCTCGACGGCTTGCTGTTCGCGGTCGAGGAGCAGGCGGTGGTGGAAGCGCGCCTTCAGGTCCGCGCCAAACGCGAACGCACCCAGCGCGCGCTGTCCTGATGCAAG
>JAGWPW010000014.1 GCA_028870315.1 Sphingomonadales bacterium
GGTGATCGACGAGAGCGAAAAATCACGTAGATCGCGACAATATGAGATGCGAAATTTCCGTGCACGATTTGCTAGATCACGTCGCGGAGTTTCTGGATTTGGATGAGCGATTTTGGAATTCGCACGAAGGCAGATTTGAGTGGTGCGGCGAGCAGGTGAATTTTCGTAAGGGCGATTATGTGATTGAGGTGGTCGTGAACGGCGATGCTTATCAGGTAATGCGCTTCTGAGCAGCGGGCGCGTATGCAGCTTTGCGAGCACGTTCCAGTTTTTTGCGCTGCTTCTGGTGGTCCTTGACGGATTGCAGGGCTTGCTTGGCAACATCTACTTGACGTTTTTTGGCTGCAACGAGAGATTGCTCAGGTGTAAGCGGCTTGCGCGGCAACTTAGGCTTGCGCGGTTTGTGGGTTTGGAATTCGTAAAATCGCATATCGTATTTAGCAGGGCGGGACGGATTGATGGCTTCTGACGCTATTGCGAGACGGCTTTTGTCCAATCTTCTGCCAATAGCAGATATTCCTGTTCAATATGGTGCTGGGGTTTATGCGCTATGCTTGCGGGACGGCGCGGAACTCCCAAACATCGTGGCAGGCCAGAGCGGTCTGGTGTATGTTGGAATGACAGACGATGATTTGTCTGTGAGAAACCATTTTACGCATCGCGATAGCAGCAGATCATCACCAAGAAGGTCGTTGGGTGCGCTGCTACGACACAAGCTCAAGCTTGTTCCAATTCCACGCGGTAGCGGCGGCAGCGAAAGAGATTTTAGGCATTTTCGTTTCGCGGACGATGGCGAGAAGCGTTTGACGGAGTGGATGCGAGATAGCTTGCTGGCCAGTCAGGTCATTATTGCTGATGACGTAGGTGCTTTGGAGGGGGAATTGATCTTTCTTCTCAAACCGTGTTTGAATTTGACGAAGTTGGGCGGATGGAAGAACGCGCAAAAAGCAAAGGTTATGGCTGCACGAAGTGAATGTGCTGCTTTGGCCAGGAACAGTTTGGGTAGATAATGGAGCGCAATGGCAGGAATCGGGTTACACGTTTCTTGCACGTGAAATTTCGATGGCTTCTAATGTGTTGATAAAACGGCTGAATTTTCAGGCCCAGTTTAGCGAAGCGCTGAGCCGAGCCAACCACACGATGCACGGAAGGCGGGGGCAACCCCGCCTTTTTTGTTGGTGGCTATGTCCCTGTCCGGAAAGTGCTATAGCGCGCTCGCCAGGCCCCGCGCCGATCGCCGCGATGCGATCATCCCCCGATGCGCGGTCCGGCCTGGCCCCCGCGCGCGCCCGCGCGCTCACCGCTGAAGGAGAAGACCCATGCGCGCTTTGATCCTCGCCGCCGCTTCGCTGGCCACGCTCGCGACCTTTGGCGTCGCCCATGCCAAAAGCGGCAAGGTGATGCTTTCGACGAGCCTTACCGGCGGCGCCGAAACCCCGCCCAATGCCGAGACCGCGACCGGCAAATTCACCGCGACGCTGCTCCCCGCCAAGGGACAGCTGTGCTACACGCTGACCAGCGAGCATCTCTCGGGCCTGACGATGGCCCATATCCATGTTGGCGATCCCGGCGTTGGCGGCCCGCCGGTGGTGACGCTGATGCCCGACATGCCCAAGCGCCACTGCATGATGGTCGACAAGGACGTCGCGGCAAAGATCGCCGCTTCGCCCGCCAGCTATTACGTCAACATCCATACCTCGGCGCTGCCCAAGGGCGCGATCCGCGGGCAGCTCCAGTAAGGGCGACGATCCCCCACCGCTTCGCGCGCGACCGGCCTCCCGGCAGCGAGCTTGACGCCGCCATCCGCCGCCGATCGGCGCGGATGGCGGTGGCTTCCCGGCGGAAAACCCCGTCGCAGCCGCGGCTGGCATCAGCGCGCGCGACGATTGCTCATGCCGCAACGCCGAGTTGCCAGAGAATGAAGGCATATTCCTCCGCCGTTTCGCGCAGGCTTTCGAAGCGCCCCGACTTGCCGCCATGGCCCGCGCCCATATGGGTCTTGAGGATCAGCTCGTTGGCGTTGGTCCTTGTCGCGCGCAGCTTCGCCACCCATTTCGCCGGCTCCCAATAGGTGACGCGCGGATCGTTGAGCCCGGCGGTGACCATCAGCGGCGGATAGGCCTGCGGCTTGACGTTGTCGTAAGGCGAATAGGAGCGGATGAGCGCGAAGGCACCGGCATCCTCGATCGGATTGCCCCATTCGGGCCATTCGCCTGGCGTCAGCGGCAGGCTGGCATCGAGCATCGTCGCCAGCACATCGACAAAGGGGACATGCGCGACCACCGCGCCCCATAGCTGCGGATCGGAATTGATCACCGCCCCCATCAGTTCGCCGCCTGCCGAACCGCCCGAGATGCTGATCCGGCCCGCGCGGGTGAGGCCCAGCGCGATAAGCCCGTTTGCGACATCGACGAAATCGTGGAAGGTGTTCTCGCGCCGCTCGCGCTTGCCCGCCTTGTACCAGCCGCGGCCGAGATCATCGCCGCCGCGGATATGGGCGATGGCAAAGGCGAAGCCGCGATCGACAAGGCTGAGCCGGCTGGTCGAGAAGCCGGGGGCAACCGCGATGCCATAGGCGCCATAGCCATAGAGATGGAGCGGGCCGCCCGCCTCGCGGTCCTTGCGCATCATCACGCTGACCGGGACCAGCGTGCCGTCGCGCGCGGCGATCTCCAGCCGGCCGGTGGTATAGAGCGCGGCATCATAGCCCGAGGGGATTTCCTGGACCTTGAGCACTTCGAGCCGCCGCGCGGCGACGTGGTAATCATAGACCGTCGCCGGGGTGACCATGCTTTCATAGGTCAGCCGCAGCCGGTCGGTTGCCCATTCGGGATTGTCGGCAAGGCTTGCCTCATAGCTCGCCTCGGGAAAGGCGATCGGCTCCTCGCGCTGCGGCTCGTCGTAATAGCGCAGGGCGATGTGATCGAGCCCGCGCACTCGCCCCTCGATCACATAGAAATCGCGGAACAGCTCGAAGCCGGTGAGGTAGAAATCGTCACTCCCCTCGATCAGCGTCGTCCATTCGCCGGGCGCCGCCAGCGGCGCGGTCGCGAGGCGGAAGTTCTCATGGGTATCGTTGGTGTGGATGAACAGCGTGTCCTCGCGCGCATCGACGTCATATTCGACCCCCGGCCGGCGCGCGCGCACCAGCACCGGGGGGCCAAGCGGATCATCGGCGCGGATCAGGCGCTGTTCGCTCGTCTCGTGATCGCTGCTGCCGATCACCAGCCATTGCTCGTTCGCCGACAGCCCGGCGCCGACGCGAAAGCCCTCGTCGTCCTCGTGATAAAGCTCGACATCCTCCGCCAGAGGCGCGCCCAGCCAATGCAGCCGGGCATTGTCGGTGCGCCAGTTCTCGTTGGCGAGGCTGTAGACCAGCGCCTTGTCGCCCGCGCACCACACCAGCGCCGACAGCGTGCCGGGGATGACGTCGGCCAGCACCTCGCCGGTGGCAATGATCTTGACCCGCGCGGTGAAGCGCTCCGAGCCGTTGTCATCGACCGACCACGCAAGCAGGCGCCCGTCCCTGCTGACCGCGATCGCCCCGAGCTGGAAATAGTCGCAGCCCTCGGCGAGCGCGACCTCGTCGAGGATCAGTTCGTCCGGCCCGCCCGCGACCGGCCGGCGCCACCATTTCTTGTATTCGGCGCCTTCTTCATATTCGATCCAGTACAGCCAGGCGCCGTCCTTCTGCGGCACCGACTTGTCGGCCTCCTTGATGCGCCCGCGCATCTCGGTGAACAATTCGTCGATCAGCGCCTTGCGCGGCGCCATCCGCGCCTCGAACCAGGCGTTCTCGGCTTCGAGATAGGCGAGCACCGCCTTGTCGGTCACCTCGGGATAGCCGGGATCGCGCAGCCAGGCGTAATCGTCGGCAAGGGTGACGCCGTGATGGCGGACGTGGTGGGGCCGGCGGGCGGCGACCGGCGGTGCCGGCGGGGTGGTATCGGGCATCGCCTGCCTCTATGTTGCCCCCATCCCCCAGGCAAGCCGGAGCGCCGCCATGCTCATGCACACTCACGAAGCCCGCCTCCATGCCCTGCGCGGCGAACTGAAGGCGCGCGGGCTCGACGGCTTCGTGGTGCCGATCAGCGATGAGCACATGAGCGAATATGTCGGCGCCTATGCGCAACGGCTCGCATGGCTGACCGGCTTTTGCGGATCGGCGGGGACCGCGGTGGTGCTCGCCGAGACCGCGGCGATCTTCGTCGACGGGCGCTACACGCTCCAGGTCCGCGACGAGGTCGATGGCCGCTTCTATGCCTGGTGCCAGGTGCCGCAGGACAGCCCGGCGAAATGGCTCGCCGCGCATGCCGCGCGCGGTGCACGGATCGGCTATGATCCCTGGCTGCATGGCAAGCCCTGGGTCGAGACGGTGCGCAAGGCGCTCGACGGTTGCGGCGCCGGGCTGGTCGCGCTCGCGAGCAACCCGATCGATGCGGTATGGCGCGACCGCCCCGCGCCGTCGCCCGCGCCGGCGGTGATCCACAACGATGCGCTGGCCGGCGAGGCGAGCGAGGCCAAGCGTGCCGCGCTGGCGCAATGGCTCGCCGAGGAAAAGCTCGACGCGGTAGTGATCGCCGCGCTCGATTCGATCGCCTGGCTGCTCAACATCCGCGGCAGCGATGTCGCGCATACGCCGGTGGCGCTGTCCTATGTCATCGCCCGCGCCGACGGCACCGCAACGCTGTTCATCGCGCCCGAAAAAGTGACGCCGGCGCTTGTCGCGCATCTCGGCAATGCCGTGCGGATCGCCCCGCGTGACGGGTTCACCGACGCGCTCGCCGGGCTTGCCGGCCGCAGGGTCGCGGTCGATCCTGAAAGCTGCGTCGAGGCGATCTTCGCGACGCTCGCCGCCGCGGGCGCGGTGATCGACGAACGGCGCGACCCGACCGTGCTCGCCAAGGCGCGCAAGAACCCGGTCGAACAGGCCGGCCATCGCGCCGCGCAGGCGCGCGACGGCGCGGCGGTGGCGCGCTTTCTCCACTGGCTGTCGATCGAGGCGCCCAAAGGCACGGTGACAGAGCTTGCCGCCGCCGAACGGCTGCACCAGTTCCGCCGCGAGACCGGCGATCTGCGCGATCTGTCGTTCGACACCATCTCGGGCGCCGGGCCGAACGGGGCGATCGTCCATTACCGGGTCAGCGAGGCGACCAGCCGGCGGCTCGATCCGGGCAGCGTCTATCTGGTCGATTCGGGCGGGCAATATCCCGACGGCACGACCGACATCACCCGCACCGTGTGGATCGCCGGCGCAAGCGCGCCGCCGGGCGAGGTGAAGGATCGCTTCACCCGCGTGCTCAAGGGCCATATCGCGCTCGCCCGCGCCGTGTTTCCGCGCGGCACGGTCGGCAGCCAGCTCGATACGCTCGCCCGCCAGTTCCTGTGGGCGGCGGGGCTCGACTATGCGCATGGCACCGGCCACGGCGTCGGCGCCTATCTTGCGGTGCATGAGGGGCCGCAACGCATCGCCAGGGCGGGCGGCGGCCAGGCGGGGACCGGGCAGGAACTGCTGCCCGGCATGTTCCTCTCGAACGAGCCCGGCTATTACCAGCCCGGCGCCTACGGCATCCGCATCGAGAATCTGCTGCTGGTCGAACCGCGCGAGATCGCCGGCGGCGAAGGCGAATTTCTTGGTTTCGAGACGCTGACGCATGTGCCGATCGAACGCCGGCTGGTCGAGCGCGCGCTGCTCGACGAGGGCGAGCGCGCATGGTGGAACGCCTATCACGCGCGGGTGCAGGCGGTGCTCGCGCCGCTGCTTGAAGGCGTCGCGCGCGACTGGCTGTGCGAGCAATGCCGGCCACTATAGGCACCGATTGCAACTGCGGCGGCCACGAATCCGCCGCGAAAAATTGGCGGCAACCTGCGGATCGGTCGCGCCGTCGGCGTCTGCATCTCGAACAGTAGGAACACCCGTGCGCGCCTGGCCAGCCTTTCCGATGATCCGCCACCGCTTCGCGCAAGCCTATGGCGCGCGCCTCGACAGCGTGTTTTGCGACTATATGCAGCGCGGCGAGACGGAAGCGACCGGCGCCGCGCTTGGCTTTGCGCGCGCGCAGGCGGATGCGCCGCTGTTCCTCGAACGCTATCTGCACGCGCCGGTCGAGGAACTGGTGGCAGCCTCGCTCGGCCGCGCGGTCGTGCGCGAGAGCATCATCGAAATCGGCAATCTTGCCGCAGGCCATGGGCTGGCGATGATCGCGCTGTGGTGCGCGGCGGCCAATGATCTCGGCGCCAGCGGCGAGATCGCGGTGGCGACGCTGACCGCGCCGCTGCGGCGCAGCTTCGCGCGCATCGGCGTACCGATCATCGCGCTCGCCCCGGCGCGGCAAAGCGATGCCGGGCCGCCGCCGGGCAAATGGGGCAGCTATTACGCGCATGACCCGCAGGTCTGCTTCGGCGAGATCGCCCGCGGCCAGCGCGCGCTGATGCAATTCGTCGCAAGGCGCCGGACGAGCCGCGCCGCATGAATCGCCTGATCGTGGCGCTGCGCGATCGCGCCGCGCAAGCGCCCGACGCCATCGCGCTCGATCCGGTGGTCGAACCGCCGCTTTCCTATGGCGCATTGTGGCAGCGGGTCAGCGTCCGGGCGCCGCAGCTCGCCGCGACCCATTCGCCCGCCTTTCCGGTGGTGCTCGACGGCGATCATGGCATCGAGACGGCGATTGCCGAACTCGCGCTGCTTGCCGCCGGCATTCCGGTGCTGTCGCTGCCGCGCTTCTTCACCGCCGATCAGGCGCGGCACGCCCGCACCACCAGCGCCGCGCGCGAACTCACCGATGACCCGGCCACCGCGCCCGCCGCGCGATCACCGCTGCCGCCAGCCACCGCGCGCGTCACCTTCACCTCGGGCTCGACCGGCGATCCCAGAGGCATCTGCCTTTCGGCCGGGCATTTGTCGGGCGTTGCGGCCGCGGTGGTCGGCGCGGTCGGCGCCGAGCACGCCGGGCGCCATCTCGCGGTGCTGCCGCCGGGGATCCTGCTCGAAACCGTCGCCGGCTTCTTCGCCACCCTGCTGGCGGGCGGCTGCCATGTCTGCCCGCCCCAGGCGAGGATCGGCATGGCCGAGCCCTTCCGGCCCGATTTCGCCACATTGCTGACGGCGATCGCCGAATTGCGGATCACCTCGCTGATCCTCGTTCCGGAATATCTGGCAGGGCTGGTCGCGGCGATGGCGGCAAGCGGAACGCGCCTGCCCGAGCTGACGATCGTCGCGGTCGGCGGCGCTGCCGTATCGCCGGTGCTGCTGACGCAGGCGCGCGCGCTGGGCCTGCCGGTCCGGCAAGGCTACGGCCTGACCGAGGCAGGCTCGGTGGTGGCGCTCGCCGCGCCCGACGATCCGCCGGACTCGGTCGGGCGCCCGCTCGGCCATCTCGGCGTCAGCCTTGCCCGCGATGGCGAGATCGTGCTCACCGGCGCGGTCGCGCTCGGCGCGCTCGGCGGCGAACCGCCGTCGAGCCCGTTTGCCACCGGCGACATCGGCCGCTTCGACGACCAGGGGCGGCTGTTCATCAAGGGCCGCAAATCGAACCTCATCGTCACCAGCTTTGGACGCAACATCGCGCCCGAATGGATCGAGAGCCTGCTGCGCGAGCAGCCCGGCGTGCTCCAGGCGATGGTCTGGGGCGATGGTCTGCCGACGCCCCGGGCGCTGCTGGTCCCGGCCAGCGCCGGGGCCGACCTTGCCGCCGCGGTCACCGCGGTCAATGCCGCGCTGCCGGCCTATGCCACGATCACCCAATGGCGCGAGGTCGCCGCCTTCACCCCCGACAACGGGCGGCTCACCGGCAATGGCCGGCTGCGCCGCGCGCCGATCCGCATGGCCTGGTGCGAGCGCGAGCCGCGCTTCATCGACGAGCTCGATGCAGCGACCTTCCGCGACCGGCTCGCGTTCCTCGCCATCCCGCAGGTGCGCGCCGGGCTTGCCGGCACGATCTCGCGCGCGACCTATCTCGCCTATCTCGCCGAGGCCTGGCAGCATGTCCGCCACACCGTACCGCTGATGCAGGCCGCGCGCGCGCGGCTGGGCCATCGCCCCGCACTGGTCGCCGCGCTCGACGACTACATCGCCGAGGAGGCGGGGCACGACGAATGGATCCTTGCCGACATCGCCGCCGCCGGGGGCGATGCCGAAGGCGCCCGCCGGCGCGCGCCCGCGCCCGCCACCAGGGCGATGGTCGCGCATGCCTATGACACAATCGAGAACGGCAATCCGGCAAGCTTCTTCGGCATGGTCTATGTGCTTGAAAGCGTCAGCGTCGCGCTCGCGGAGCGCGGCGCCAGCGCGGTTGCCGAACGGCTCGCGCTGCCGCCCGAGGCTTTCACCTATCTCAGCTCGCATGGCGCGCTCGACCGCGAGCATATGCAGGTCTTCGCCGGGCTGGTGAACGATCTCGACGAGCCCGACGATCGCGCCGCGATCGTCGCCATGGCGCGCACCATGTTCGCCCTGTTCGGCGGCATGTTCGCCGCGATTCCGCTGGAGGAAGTGCATGTCGCAGCCGCTTGAAGGCAGACGCGTCGTCGTCACCGGGGGCGCGGGCGGGCTCGGTGCGCCGCTCGCCGCCTTGCTGGCCACGCGCGGCGCGGAGGTGACCATCGTCGATCGCGTGCCGAGCCAGCTCGTCGTGCCGCATATGCTGGTCGATTTCGGCGATGCCGAGGCCCTGTCCACGCTGTGCGCGACGCTGGCCGCCGATCCGCCCGACATCCTCGTCAATCTTGCCGGAATCATGAGCTTCGGGCTGCACGAGACCTCGGACGCGGCGCGGGTGGCGTTGTGCTATCATGTCAATCTGGTGGTGCCAGCGCTGCTCGCACGCGCGGTTGCCGGGCCGATGCGCGCGCGCGGCTCGGGGCAGATCGTCAATATCGGCTCGATGCTCGGCGCGGTGCCCTATCCCTGGTTCGCCGTCTATTCGAGCAGCAAGGCCGGGCTTGCCGCGCTGTCGCAGGCGTTGCGCCGCGAACTCGCGCAGAGCGGGGTCACCGTGACCCATGTCGCGCCCCGGGCGACGCGGACCGCGTTCAACGCGGGCGATGTCGATCGCTTTCTCGCCGCAACCGGGATGCGCGCCGACAATCCCCAGCATGTCGCGCGGCGCATCGCCGATGCCATCTGCCGGCGCGAGGGCGATGTCGGCATCGGCACGATGGAAAGGATCTTCGCCGCGATCAATGCGCTGGCGCCACGGCTGATCGACCTCGGCCTTGCGCGGCAGGTCACGCTCGCGAAGCGCGAATTCGGCTGACCTTCAGGAGAATGACCTTGAAATCATACCGCAACCTCTGCGCCATGCTGGTCTGCATGGTCCTTGCCCCGGCAGTGGCGCTGGCCGCGGTCTCCTCGATGGAGGCCGAGGTCAAGGCGATCAACGATGGCTGGGCGCACATCACCTATCAGATGAACGGTTCGAGCCACCAGACCGTCGCGCTCGCCCAGCTCGACCACCAGGCTTCGCAGCTCGTCGCGCGCTATCCGGGCCAGGCCGAGCCGCTGCTGTGGGAAGGCATCGTCGTCTCCGAGGAAGCGAACCGCGCGAACATCTTCCACAAGCTCGGTCTTGCCGAGCGCGCCCGCGACCTCATCGCCCGCGCCTATGCGATCAATCCGCGCGCCGCGAACGGCGGCGCGGCGATGAGCCTTGGCGTGCTCTATTACAAGGTGCCGGGATCGCCCTTCGGCTTCGGCGACAAGGATCGCGCGCGCAAGCTTTTGCAACAGGCGCTGGCGCTCGATCCAGACGGGCTCGACGCCAATTATTTCTGGGGCGATTTCCTCTATGACCGGGGCGATGCGCCCGGTGCGCGCGCGGCGCTGCAAAAGGCGCTGCGCGCGCCGCACGACCCCGCGCGCCCGGTGTGGGACGCAGGCCGCCGACGCGAGGTCCAGGCGCTGCTCGCCCGGATCGGGTGAGCCCGCCCGGCACGGTCGCGCGTCGCATCGCCGGACAGCTCGCCCGCCCGCACGGCTGGGGCGGCGTGCTGCTCGGCATGGCGATGGATGCCGCCAACCGCCGGCCGACCGCGCTCGCGCTCGACCTCCTCGCCCCGCAGGCGGGCGAGCGGGTGATCGACATCGGCTGCGGCACCGGCGCGGCGACGGCGCGGCTGCTGGCGCGGGCGCGCTGCCTGGTCGATTGCGTCGATCATGCGCCGGCGATGCTGCGGCGCGCGCGCATGCGGCATTATCCCGGGCCGGGCGATATCCGCTTCCATCTCGCCCAGCTTGGCGAACTGCCGTTCGACGCGGGCAGCTTCGATGCCGCGCTCGCGCTCAACCTCCTGTATTTCTGTGACGCGCAGGCCACCATGCTCGCCGATCTGCGCCGGGTGCTGCGGCCGGGCGGCCGCGTTGTCGCCTATGTCACCCATCGCGACAGCATGGAGCACTGGCGCTTCACCCGCGCCGGGCTGCATCGGCTGTTCGATGCCGATCGGCTGCGCGCGGATTTCGGCAATGCCGGATTTGCCGAAGAGGCGATTGCCGTCCATGAATGCAACGTCGCTCCCGGCGTGCGCGGGCTCTTCGCGCTCGCGCGCGCCTGAGCGCCGCATCCGATCGTGACCCGCCAAGCTTGCCGAGACGCCTTGACCGATCCGCCCCCCAGACCCGAGGACGCCGGCCTGCTCGGGCTGTTCGCGGGCGAGCGCGCCGCGCTGCTGCGCTTCCTTGCCGCGCGCTGCGGCGACAGCGCCGAGGCCGAGGACTGCCTGCACGAATTGTGGCTGCGGCTGGCGACGCTGACCCCGGGACCGATCGCCCATCCGCGCGCCTATCTGTTCCGCATGGCGAACAATCTCGTGCTCGATCAGCGCCGCGCGCGCCAGCGCGGCATGACGCGCGATCAGGCCTGGCTTGGCACGCTGGGGCGCGGCGAGCACGCGCCCGAGGCGCAGGCCGATCCCGCCGCCGATGCCTTCGAGACGCTGGCCGAGGACGAAGAACTGCGCCGGCTTGCCGATGCGATCGCGCGGCTGCCGGCGGGCGCCGCCCGGGCGCTGCGGCTGCATCGGCTCGAAGCGCGGCCGCAGGCCGAGGTGGCAGCGATCATGGGGATCAGCCGCAGCGGCGTCGAAAAGCATCTTGTGACCGCATTGCGACACTTGCGGCGAATCCTCGGCGACACGCTTCGCGCGGACTGCGGATCGCCCGCCGCCGTGGCGTCATCCCCACGCCAGCCGATGGAGCAAGCGCCGCCGCCAAGCGAGTCCAAGCGATGAACGAGCAAGCAATCTCCAGCATGGAAGCCATCGAGGCGCGCGCCATCGCATGGCATCTCGACACCGCCGGCGCGGACATGGACTGGGACGGCTTCACGCGCTGGCTCGAAGCCGATCCGCGCCACGCCCACGCCTATGACGCGATCGCCACGATCGATGCCCTGCTCGACGCGCGGCGCGCGGGCCTGCTGGCGGCAAGCCCTGCGGATATCGGCGCCCCCGCATCGACCCGGCGACGCATGCTCCAGTGGGGCTCGGGAATCGTGGCGGCGGCCGCGGCGGTGCTGCTCGCGCTGGGGCTGCCACATGCGTTACGACCCGCCGAACAGGATTTCACCACCGGCGATACCGCGCGGGTGATCGCGCTTGCCGACGGGTCGCGGATCACGCTTGCCCCGCACAGCCGGCTGACCGTCACCGGCGCCGATGCACAGGCGATGCGGCTCGAAGGCGGCGGCTGGTTCGCGATCCGCCATCGCCGCGATCGCGCGCTGGCGATCCGCGCCGGCGCGCTGCTGGTGCGTGATATCGGCACGCGTTTCGATATCCAGGTCGATCGCACGGCGGTCCGCCTCGCGGTGGCCGAAGGCCGGGTCAGCGTGGCCGCAGCCGGGCTTGCCGCGCCGATCGCGGTCAAGGCCGCGCAGGCGCTGCGCTTCGATGCCGGACAGAGCCGCATCACCCTCACCGCCGCGCCGCCCGCCGACATGGGTAGCTGGCGGCAGGGTCGGCTCAGCTACGAGAACGCACCGCTCGCACTGGTCGCCAGCGATCTGCGCCGCTATGCGGGCCTATCGCTCAAGGTGCCGGGCAGTCTCGGCGACCGGCGGTTTTCCGGGACGCTGGTAATCGGGGATGCGGGCAGGAACGGCAGGGCGGCGCGGGATCTCGCCCGGCTCATGGGGGTCACGCTGGCAAGCGATGGCGGCGGGCTTCGCCTGCTGCCTGATCGCCGCGAGCCTCGCGCCGACTGAGGCGCGCGCGCGCGCGCCGCGCATCGACCTGCCACCCCTGCAATTGCGCGTCGCGATCGAAACGCTGTCGCGCCGCGCCGGGGTTTCGATCGGCATGGAGGGCGCGCTGCCGCCGCTGACGACCCGGCAGGTACGGCACGCGGGCAGCGTGGCTGCCGCGCTCGAACAGATGCTGCGCGGCAGCGGCATCCGGGCGGTGCGGGTGAGCGAGGGCGCATGGCGGCTGGTCGCGCAGCCGCGCCCCCTGCCCCGGCCGCACGCTGCGCCGCCGCCAATGGGTGAAAACGACGCGATCATCGTCACCGCCGCCAAGCGGCCCGAGGTGCTGCGCAAGCTGCCGCGCGTGGTTGCGGTGGTGCCGCTCGATCCGCTGGCCAGCGCCGCGCCCGATTCGGGATCGATACTGATCGCGCGCGGCAGCGAGGGGCTGACGCTCACCAATTTCGGCCCCGGCCGCAACCGCATGTTCCTGCGCGGCGTCGCCGACAGCCCCTTCGACGGCAGCAGCCAGTCGACCGTCGCGATCCTCGTCGATGACAGCCGCGTCACGTTTTTCGCGCCCGATCCCGATCTGCGCCTCATCGACGTCACCCGTGTCGAACTGCTCGAAGGCCCGCAGGGCTCGCTCTATGGCACCGGCGCGCTCGGCGGCATCTATCATGTCGTCACCGCGCGCGCCGATCCCGATGCGCTTTCGGGCACGGTGAGCGCCGAGGCGGTGGCAAGCGACCATGGCGGGCTGGGCGCACAGGGCTCGGGCGTGCTCAACCTGCCGGTAACCGGCTCCAGCGCGCTCAGGCTGGTCGGCTATGGCGGCGAGCAGCCGGGCTGGATCGACACCGGCGCGCGGCGCGACAGCAACCGCACCGGCATCAAGGGCGGCCGCGCCGATTTCGGGCTGGAGACAGGCGGCTGGCGGATCGACCTTACCGGCCTCTTCCAGCGGATCGATACCGCCGACAGCCAGTACAGCTACGCACCCGGCGCGCTGTCGCGCCCTGCACAACTGCCCGAACCGCACGACAACGACTTCAACCAGGCCGGCGTCCACGCCACCGGCCGGATCGGCACGGTCGATGCGGTGCTGGTCAGCTCCTGGTCGTGGCACGAGGTCAAGGACAGCTTCGATGCGACGAGCGGCGCGGGCGGTTTCGGCCTTGCCGACCCGCAGCTCTTCCAGGATTTCCGCCATTATCGCGTCTGGGACAGCGAGGCGCGCTTCAGCGGCACGCTCGGCGCGATCCGCTGGCTCGGCGGCGTCGATTATCTGGCGGCGAGCGAGGACGAAACCCGCACGCTGACCGCGCCGGCCGCGCTGTTCCAGATCGACGACAGCCGGCGCCGCTCGCACGATACCGGACTGTATGGCGATGTCACCCTGCCGCTGCTGGCGCGACTGTCGCTCGAACTCGGCGGCCGGCTCTATCACGACCAGCTCGACGCGAGCCGGCTCGGCGGGGCGACGCTCACCGCCGAGGTGGTGACGACGACCGGGATCAGCCCGACCGCGGCGCTGGTCTGGCAGCCCGGCGCCGGCCGGCTCGGCTGGCTGCGCTATGGCACCGCCACGCGCGAGGGCGGGCTCGATTATGAAAGCGATGGCCGCGTCCACCCCTTCGCAGGCGACGAGGTGCGCACGCTGGAGGCCGGCTGGCGGCAAGCGACCGGTGGCCATGGCAGCCTCGATGCGAACGGTTTTGTCACCTGGTGGGACGACATGCAGGCCGACATGCTGCTGGCGAACGGCCTCATCGAAACACGCAATGCCGGGACCGCGCGTATCATCGGCGCGCAGGCCAGCCTGACGCGCGGCTTTGGCGCCGATTGGCAGCTGACACTGGGCGCCAGCGCCCAATCGGCGCTGCTCGTCACCAACCGCCTCGGGATCGCGCTCGATGACCGCCGGCTGCCGGTGATCCCTGAATATACGCTGCGCGCGCGGATCGAGCGCGACTTCACGCTTGGCCGGCACCGCGCCACCGCCACGCTCGCGCTG
This sequence comes from Sphingomonadales bacterium, assembly GCA_028870315.1. Taxonomy (GTDB): domain Bacteria; phylum Pseudomonadota; class Alphaproteobacteria; order Sphingomonadales; family Sphingomonadaceae; genus Novosphingobium. The sequence continues at coordinate 14,197 of JAGWPW010000014.1, forward strand.
CGCTATCTCGGGCCGGCGCGGCTCAGCTTCGATCCGCGGCTCGACCGGCCGATGGGCAATCTTCTCGACAGCGAATTGTCCGCTTCGCTGGCGCTGGGGCGCAGCACGCTGTCGTTGCGGATCGACAATCTCTTCGATGCGGCGAGCAACAGCTTTGCCTTCGGCAACCCGTTCCGCGCCGCGCTGCCGCAATTCACCCCGCAACCGCCGCTGACGGCGACGGTTGCGGTGGTGCGGCCGTTCTGATTACATCTTGAATTCGATCGTCGCGAACACGCTGCGACCCGGATTGGTCCAGTAGAGATTGTCCGGATTGCCGGTGGCCGGATTGTTGCCGACCGTCGTGCCATTGTCGTTGATGATCGAAGTATTGTTGAAGATATTGTTGATGTTGAGCTTCACCTTGGCGGGAACCCCCGGCATCCAGTGCTTGAGGTCGAAGCCGAGCGACAGGTCGGTGGTGGAAAAGCTGCCCAGTTCCTCGCCGTCGCTGCCATAGCGCGGGCCGATGAATTTGGTGAGGAACGAGGCGTATATCCCGTCGTGGTCATAGATGAGCCCGCCGGCGGCGGTCGTCTTGGGGGCATTGGCAACCCAGCTCGACGTCGGGTTGCTGGCGCTGGCCTGGGTCATCGCGCTGTTTACCGAGCCGTTGGCATAAAGGCTGAAACCGGCGCCCAGCGCCAGCGTGCCCTCGGCTTCCAGCCCCTTGTAGGTCACCCCGCCGAGGTTGTTGTAATAGGCGTTGTTACCGCTGCCCTGGAGCTGGATATAGTTCGAGAAGTTGATGATATAGCCATCGAACGACAGCGACAGCCGGCGCGTCTGCATCGCCAGACCCGCCTGGTAATTGGTTGTCGTTTCAGGCGCGAAGGTCACGATGTTCGGGTTATTGCGGGTGAAGAAGTTTTCATTCGGGGCAAGAAAGCCCTTGGCAACCTGAGCATAACCAGAAAGATGCGGCGAGAACTGGTAGCGCGCCTCGATGCTCGGCAGCCAGGAATGATAGGTGTTGTCATAGATCTGCGGCAGGCCGGTCTTGATATTGACCGCGGCGTTCACATTGCGGTCGAACCAGGAATAGCGGATGCCGGGGGTGATCGTCAGCCCGTCGATCGGCTTCACATTGAGCTGGAAA
>JAGWPW010000112.1 GCA_028870315.1 Sphingomonadales bacterium
CCAGCGCCCGCTCGCAGACCCGCGCCGGAAAGGCGACGGCCGCCCCCTCGCCCGCCTTGTTGGCGCGCGGCGGCAGCACCGCCGGCGCGGCGCGCTCATGCATCGGCGCTGCCATGCCATCGACGCGCAGCGACGGGCAGGAGGCGGCGCTCGTCAGCACCCGCACGATGCTGCCGCCGCCGGGCGCCATTTCCACCCATGCCCGCGCGCGTTCCGGCGGTGCGGCGGCGGGCGCCTGCGTCGCGGCGAACAGCGCGGCAACCATCATCCCGATTCGCGCGAACATCACCATCCCGACCATCCCGCCGCAGGCGCGCAGTCCTTCCTGCTCGCCACCCGTGATGCAAGCGCTTTCAAACGGGGCACGCCGTCCGCCTCCGGCTCCGGCTTTCGGCGCGATGCCCTAGGGCTGCTTGCGCCCTTTCATGCTCAGCCGCCATTCGGGCGGGTAATTGAGATCGTTGTTCTTCACGACATTGCCGATGCCCTGCTGGAAGGTGTTGTTCTTGCCAAGGTTGACATCGCCCTCCTTGTCGTCGGTCATCAACGGCAGCATGCCTTCGAGCCAGCCGGTCAGCAGGCTGCCGAAATATTCGCCGCGATGCTGCTTGTAGGCCTCGATGAAGGTCTTCTGCGCGACGACGACATCGGTCGGCCGGGTGATCGCGCAGGCATGGGCGTATTTCGCGGTCTCGGCCTCCAGCGCCTCGCGCGGCACCACCGCGTTGACGAAGCGGTTGGCGGTGTACATTTCCCCGGCGGTGAACGGCCGGCCGGTGAACAGCATCTCGGAAAAGGCGCGCACGCCCACCGTCTCCAGCCATTGCCACATGCGCGGCCCCCAGCCAGCGTAGCGGAACGAGGGATGGCCGAACAGCGCATCGTCCGAGGCGACGATGATGTCGGCGTCGGCGCATTGGTAGAAGTGCCAGCCATAGCAATAGCCCTTGGCCTCGATGATCGAGATCTTCTTGAATTCCTGCAACGGCCGGTTGCCCGCGCGCGCGGTGGCGTAATGGTTGGTGAGGCCGAAGAGATAGCGGAAGCTGCCCGGCGGCGGATAGGTGACGCTGCCATCGTCGATCTCGAGGTCGGGAAGGAAATTGTCCCCCGGCTGCGGGTTGAGATAGAGGTCGCCATGCTCGGGAATGTCGCCGCCCGAGCCGAAATGATCGCCGATACCGCGGATCACCAGCACCTTGACGTCGTCGTCGATGTTGCACTTGTGGACGAATTCGGCGAACAGCAGCCGCATCCCGATGGTGGTGGTGTTGTGCTTTTCGGGGCGGTCGATGGTGATCGTCGCGATCCGCGTCGCGGGATCCTTTTCCAGCCGCAGATATTTCGCCGCCTCCTGCTTGTGCTCGATCGACGTCGTCATCACCGCTCTCCCATTGTCGGCGGCACGATACCGGCTGGACCCAGCGGCGCGCCGCAGAAAGCGCAAACCCTTGAACAATGCGCGAAGCCTGCCGCTGCGTCACGCGATCGCGCCATGCGACATCGGCCCGGCGATTGACAAATTCGGACATCATCCCGCAGTCTCCACACTCACCGGAGCGCGGGTTCGAAAGGAAGGTGCGGCGCCATGCTCGCCTCGCAACAACGCCACGATCGCGGCTTCGACCTCATTCATACCCCGCTTCTGCGCCATTTTCCCGCGCTGGTGCGCGCGCTGTCGGGCGATGCCGGGCACCTGCTCGCACACGTCGGCCTCATCCCCGAGGATTGCGAGCGCGCGGGCGCGATCACCTGCCGGCAATGGATCGCGGTGCTCGAACAGGCGGCGAACCAGCTCGACGCGCCGACCTTCGGGCTGATGCTCGCCGAGCGGCAGGGCGGCACGGGAATCTACGGCAGGCTCGGCGGCGCGATGCGCAACAGCCAGACCTTCGGCGAGGCGCTGCGCTACGCGGCGGGCCACAGCGCCGCGCACAGCCTCGGCGTGCGCATCTGGATCGGGGCGACGGCTTCGGGCAGCCATGTCTTCGTCGGCCACGACATCCTTTCCGATTGCGCCGCCAACCGCGCGCAGGCGCTTGAGCAACTGATGCTGCTCGGCCATCTTGGCGCGCGCTATCTCACCGGCGACCGGGTGGGGGTGCGGCGCGTCCATTTCCGCCACCGCGCGCGCGCGCCGCTGTCGAGCTACGCCCAGAAGTTCGGCTGCGAGGTGCGCTTCTGCCAGAACGAGGACGGTGTCGCCTTCGATCGCGCCGCGCTCGACGCGCCGATCCTCGATGCCGACAGCGCCGCCTTCCACCGCGCCGCCGAAGAGATCCACCGCGGCATCGCCGGGCGACGGCCGCCGCTCCAGGCGGCGGTGCGCGGACTGGTCATGCAGTGGCTGGCGACCGACGCCTGCGGCAATGACGAGATCGGCGACGCGCTCGGCATCCATCCGCGAACGCTGCTGCGCCGGCTGCACAAGGAAGGCACCAGCTTCCAGAAGCTGAAGGACGAGGTCCGCGCCGAGCTGATGATCTATTATCTGCGCGAGACCGATCTCGAACTCAGCCGGATTTCGGTCAAGCTGGGCTTTGCCGAGCAGTCGGCGATGTCGCGCTTCGCGCGCAGCCACTTCGGCGCATCGCCCAGTGCATTGCGGCTGCGCATGGCGGAGGCGAAATTGTCGGCATCGGACAAGCCGCGGGCGGCGCCCTCGCGCCAGACGGGCGCACAGCACGGCGCGCCGGCAAAGGCGCGGTGAACCACGCAGGACCGGCCCCTCAAGGGAGACGCGAGATGAGCATGGTCGAGACATTGCGCGGTCCGGTGGCCACCGCCGGCCTGGGGCGGGTGCTGATCCATGAGCATGTCTTCCTGATGGATGCCGAATATACGCTCAATTACCGGCCCGATTTCCTCGGCGAGGCGATGATCGCCGGTGCCGCGCGGCGGCTCGATGCGCTGAAGGCGGCGGGATATGACAGCATCGTCGATCTGACGGTGCTCGGCCTCGGGCGGCACATCGGCGCGCTGTCGGCGGTTGCCGCGCGAACCACGCTCAACATCATCGTCTCGACCGGCATTTACACTTTCGACGCGGTGCCGGGGCCGTTCCGGTTCCACGGCCCGGGGCTGCTGCATCACACCGACATCGAACCGATGATCGCGCATTTCCTGCGCGACATCCGCGAGGGCATCGCCGGGACCACCATCCGCGCGGGCGAGCTCAAATGCGCGATCGATGCGCCGGGGCTGAAGCCGGGGGTGGAACGGGTGATGCGCGCGGTCGCGCAGGCGCACCGCGCCACCGGCACGCCGATCACCGTCCACACCGCGCCCGCCGAACACACCGGGCTCATCGCCCAGCGCGTGCTCGCCGAAGAGGGCGTCGATCTTGCCGACGTGGTCATCGGCCATTGCGGCGATACCGGCGATCTCGATTATCTGATGCGGCTCGCCGATCGCGGCTCGATCCTCGGCATGGATCGCTTCGGGGTCGATTTCGCGATCACCACCGCCGAACGCGTGGCAACCATCGCCGCGCTCGTCGCGCGCGGCTATGGCGACCGCCTCGCGCTCAGCCACGACTGCTGCTGCTGGTCCGATTTCTTCCCCCGGATCGAGGATTATCACCGCGCCATGCCCAACCACCATCTGCTCCATCTTCACGAGGATGTCCTTCCCGCGCTGCGCGAGGCGGGGGTGGGCGAAAGCGCGCTCGATGCGATGTTCATCGCCAATCCGCGGCGGCATTTCGAGGCAGCGGCGGCGCGCTTCGCCGCGCAGAGCGGCGCTGCGGCATGAGCGGCCCAAGCCCGCTGCCCGCGCTTGCCGGCAAGGTCGCGGTGGTCACCGGCGCCAGCCGCGGCATCGGCAAGGGCACCGCGCTCACCCTCGCCGCGGCCGGCGCGACGGTCTATGCGACCGCGCGCACGCTGCACGCCGGCAGCCATGCGCTTCCCGGATCGCTCGAGGAAACCGTCGCGCAATGCGCCGCACGCGGCCGGGAGACGGGTGGCCGCGCGATCGCCCATGCGCTCGACCTTGCCGACGATGCCGCGATCGCCGGGCTGTTCGCGCGCGTGCACCGCGAGGCCGGGCGGCTCGACATCCTTGTCAACAACGCGATGGCGATCCCGGCCGAAATGACCAGCCGGCTGCCCTTCTGGGAAAAGCCGCTGTCGAACTGGGAAATCTGGGACACAGGCGTGCGCGCCGCCTTCATCGCCGCGCATCACGCCGCACGGATCATGGTCGCACAGAAGGCGGGACTGATCGTCGGCCTGTCGGGCTATGTCGGGGTCACCTACACCTACGATGTCATCTTCGGCACCACCAAGACCGCGACCGACCGGATGATGCGCGACATGGCGGTGGAACTCGCGCCGCACCGGGTCACCGCGCTGTCGCTGTGGCAGGGCTTCACCTACACCGAGCGGGCGCTGCGCAACCTTGAATCGGTTCCCGGAATGGCCGCGCAGCTCAATGCGGCGGCGGGGTCGACGCCCGAGTTTCCGGGACGGGTGATCGCCGCGCTCGCCACCGATCCCGAGCTGCTGGCGCGAAGCGGCGGCAGCTGGATCAATGCCGAGCTCGCCCGCGACTATGGCGTCACCGATACAGACGGCCGCAGCATCGAGAGCCTGCGCGCCAGCCGCGGCACGCCGATCTTCCAACCCATAGGAGCGCAGCGATGACCCCCTTCCGGTTCGACGGGCGCGTCGCGGTCATCACCGGCGGCGGCCGCGGCCTCGGCCTTGCCTATGCGCAGTTGCTGGCCGGGCTCGGCGCGCGGGTCGTCATCGCCGACAACGGCTCGGCGCTCGACGGGTCGGGCGCCGATCGCGGTATTGCCGAGACGGCGGCGGCGGCAATCCGCGCGACCGGCGGCGAAGCGATCGCCTGCACCGACAGCGTCGCCACCGCTTCGGGCGGCAAGGCGATCATCGCGGCCGCGCTCGACAGCTGGGGACGGCTCGACATCCTCATCCACAACGCCGGCAACACCCGCTTCGACCGCTTCGCCGACATCACCGAGGAAGCCTTCCGCAGCATCCTCGACGTGCACCTCATGGGCGGCTTCCATGTGACGCGGCCGGCGTTTCCCTGGATGTGCAAGGCCGGCTACGGGCGCATCGTGCTTACCGGCTCGATCGGCGGGATCTACACCATGCCGCAAGTCGCCGCCTATGCGGTTGCCAAATCGGGGATGATCGGCCTTGCCAACACCCTCGCGATCGAGGGCGCCGAACACGGCATCAAGGCGAACCTCATCCTGCCCGGCGCGGTGACGCGGATGGCCGAGGGGCTCGACACCTCGGCCTATCCGCCGATGGGCCCGGAACTCGTCGCGCCGATGGTCGGCTATCTCGCGCATGAAAGCTGCGCGGTCAGCGCCGAGCTCTATGCCGCGGTCGGCGGAAGGATGGCGCGGGTGTTCATCGCCGAAAGTCCGGGGCGGTATCGCCGGCAATGGTCGATCGCCGATGTCGCCGCCGAACTCGATGCGATCCGCGATCCGCAAGGCGCCTGGACGCTGCACCCGGCCGAAGGCGCCTTCGGCGAGCATCTCGCGCGCAGCTTCGCGATGGCGCGCGCCGCCGATTGATCGCAGCAGCGCGTCGATGCGCCGATGATAGCGCTCGCTTCGCCCGCCTCCGGCCGCTACGATGTATCGACAAACAATATCGAGGCCCGAACCCGGATTCGGCCCCGCCGAGGAGGATCGTCGATGCGCCATCGCCTGCTGCTGCCGCTTTTGCTGCTCACCGCCGCCGCAACTCCCGCCGCGCGCCTTCTGGCCGACGATCCCGCGCCGCTGCCCTCGGTGCCGGCCGGCGCCACGGTCGATCCGCTCTTCACCCAGCCCTATGTCGACAAGGACGAATGGCGCGATGCCCCGGTGCGGCATCGCTATGTCCATGGCGGGTTTCGCGGCACGAGCACGCGGTTCTCGTTCTATTTCCCGCCGGCCGCCGAATATCGCGGCCGGTTCTACCAGCATGTGACGCCGGTGCCCGGCAGCGAGAATTCGGCGCAGGCCGAACCCGCGGGCGGCTACAACAAGATCGGCTTCGCGATTGCCAGCGGCGCCTATTTCGTCGAGGACAATGAAGGCGGGGCGGTCGACATCGGCAAGGGTGCCGGCATCCTCCAGTCCGATCCGACGATCATTTCCTACCGCGCCAACGCCGCCGCCGCGCAATTCTCGCGCGTGCTGGCGATGCGGATGTACGGCCGGCCCGATGCGCCCGCGCGGCGCCCCTGGGGCTATGTCTATGGCGGCTCGGGCGGCGCCTATCACACCATCGCCGGCTTCGAGGACACGCATGGCGTCTGGGACGGGGCGGTTCCCTATGTTCCCGGCTCGACCATGGCGATTCCCAACATGTTCACCGTCCGCATCCGGGCGATGCGCATTCTCGATGGCAAGTTCCCCGGCATCGTCGATGCGGTCGAGCCGGGCGGCAGCGGCAATCCCTGGGCGGGTCTCAACCGCGAACAGGCAAGCGTGCTGACCGAAGTCACCAAAATGGGCTTTCCGATCCGCTCGTGGTTCGGCTGGAAAACGATGGGCATCCATGGGCTTGCCGCGCTCTATCCGGGTATAAAGATCGCCGACGCGAGCTTTTTCACCGATTTCTGGACGAAGCCCGGCTATCTCGGCCACGATCATCCCGAGCAGTTCACCGGCGCGCGCCTTGATTTCCCGACGACGATCAGCGCCATGGTGACCGGCGCCGAGGCGGCCCGGCTGGGGCTCAACACCGATGCGTCGAGCAACCGTAATCACGGCGGGGTCAACAACGCCTTCCGCATGGCGGGCGAGGATGCGGACAAGCGCGTGGTGGCGCTGCGGCTCGCGGCGAGCCCGCCGAAGGTCTTTTTCGACGGCGGCGACCTTGTCGTCGAAAGCGGCCCGGAAAAGGGCAAGAGCCTGCCTGTCGCGCATATCGACGGCAATGTCGTCGTGCTCGGGATCGTCGATCGCGACGTGCTTGCAAAACTGAGCCCGGGCGATGGCGTGCGGGTCGACAATTCGAACTTCCTCGCGCTCGAAACCTACCACTGGCATCAGGTGCCGGGGCCGGATTACAAGGTCTGGGACCAGTTCCGCCGCCCCGACGGCACGCCCATCTATCCGCAGCGGCCGATGCTGCTCGGGCCGCTGTTCCTTGCGCACAGCTTCGGCCCGGTCGAAACGGGGGTGTTCGACGGCAGGATGATCATCATGTCCTCGCTCTGGGACCGCGAGGCGATGCCCTGGCAGGCCGACTGGTATCGCCAGCGCATCAACGCCCATTTCGGTGCCGCGGCCGACGATCACGTCCGGCTCTATTACACCGACTACGCGCAGCACGGCGATGAACACGGCATCGAGGACCCGACCCGCACCGTCTCCTATACCGGCGATTTGCAACAGGCGCTGCGGCTGCTGGCGGACTGGGTCGAAAACGGCGTGCCGCCGCCGGCGAGCACCGCCTACCGGATCGACGACGGGCAGGTGATCGTGCCGCCCGTCGCCACGCAGCGCGGCGGCATCCAGCCGGTGGCGACGCTGCGCATCCATGGCCGGCAGCGCGCCGATATCCGCGCGGGCGATGCCGTCACCTTCGACGGCCGCATCGCCGCGCCGGGCCCCGGGTACCGGGTCGTTGCCGCGGCCTGGGACTTCGACGGCAGCGGCCGCTTCGCGGCGCAATCGCCGATCGCCGCCAATCAGGGCAGCGCGGCGGTCGCGATCCGCCATCGTTTCCTGCACCGGGGAACCTGGTTCGTGACGCTGCGCGGCACCACCCAGCCGCAGTCGGCGCTGGGGACGCCATTTGCCCGGCTCGACGATCTCGATCGCGTGCGGGTGGTGGTGCATTGACCCCGGCCAACGGGCGCGGACACGGGGGCATCGCCGCGTAACGGGGCCGGACCGGGGCGATGACGCCGCGGTTCGTCGCAAGCATCGCGTCATCGCCCCGGCGTCCAATCAGCGTTGGACAGCCGGGCACGCATGATCCACGCCTGAGGCGATCCCGCCCGGACGAGAGGCGATGGCGGGGCGCGATGAGAGGACCCCTCGATGCTCAAGCAGATCTGCTTCTTCCGCAAGCGTCCCGACATGACGATGGACGAATTCATGGACTATTACGAGAACCAGCACGCCAAGCTGGCCGCGAAACTCGGATCGCCCGCCATTCCCAACGCGGTCCGCTATGTGCGGCGCTATCTCGAACCGGTGAGGAACCCGGTGACCGGCGAGGTCCATGACAGCGGCTATGACTGCATCATGGAGATCTGGTGGAACAGCCGCGAGGATTTCGAACGCTCGCAGGCGCTGATCGCCAACCCCGAACGGCTGCCGCACACCAGGGCGGATGAAGCCAACCTCTTCGCCTCGCATGCCAATCCGATCTGCCTTGTCACCGAGGAATGCGATTCGCCGATGGGCCCGAAGGGCGAGATGGTCGATTGGGTGCCGGTGGTGCGGCCAGCCGGAGCATGAGCGGGCTGCACGATCTGCCGCGCCATGTCTTCGCGATGATCGAATCGGGGGTCGTCGCCGAATTCGCGACGCTGACCGCGCGCGGCGTGCCGATCGACACGCCGACCTATTATTTCCCCTCGGACGACATGGCGACGGTCGATCTCGCCACCGGCGTCCCCAATCCCGCCAAGGCCGAACGCGCGCGACGCAACCCCAGGGTCGGGCTGCTGATCGAGGGCCGCCCCGAGGAGCCGGTGGTGGTGATCCGCGCACGCGCCGCGGTGCGCGATGCCGATATCCAGGCGAATGCCATCCGCTACCTCGCCGAGACCGGCTGGACCGGCATCAGCCACGGCATCACCTGGGAACAGGCGCGGCAGGCGATCACCTATTGGTCGCGCATCATCATCGTCAACACCCCCGAGCGCATCTACTGGTGGGACAATCACGCCGCGCTCGATGGTCCGCCGGGCGTCTGGCAGGCCCCGCCCGACACCGTCTGGCCGCAATCTGACCCCGCGCCCGCAGCGCCGGTCACCCCCGGCAACTGGACCGCGCGCCCGTGGGAGGCGGTGGCGAAGGACGCGATCGCCGCCGGCCATCCCGGCCATCTCAGCATCGTCGATGCCGATGGCTATCCGCTGCCGATGCGCACCCGTGCGATCGACCTTGCCGATGGCGGATTTCGCATCCTCATCGCACGGGGCATGCCCTGGCGCAGCGAAGGCAAGGCCTGCGTGACCTTCGCCGGCTACCGCAGCTTCGTCGGCACCGCCGAACCGCAGGGTGATGCAGTCTTCTTCCGCATCGAACGCGCCTTGCCGCAGCATCCCTCGACGCTCGATACAAAGCAGGTGCTCCAGCCCGCGGCGGAAACGCTCGCCAGGACGCGGGCGCGGCTCGAAGCCGAGATGGCCCGCCGCGGGCAACCGCTGGTGACGATTCCCGAACTGCCGCCCGAACGCAGCCGCATCGCGAAAATCCGCATGGCGCGCATCGCCAGCGACTCGCCCATCACCGGGCTGACGCTGGCGCATGGCAACCGCCGCAGCTGACCGCGCCCCACCCCGGAGGATTGGCCATGAGCCCCATTCTTGATTGCTCGGACATCGATCAATATCTCGGCAAGGCGATCACCTCGTCGCGGCTGCGCGAGCCGATCGCCAACAACGACATCCGCCGCTGGGCGCATGCGATGCATTTCCCCAACCTTTTGCATTACGATCCCACCTTCGCCGAGGGCAGCCGCTGGGGGCGGATCGTCGCACCGCAGAGCTTTGCCTGCGCGGTCGATGACGGGATGGGCACCTCGCCGGCCTGCGTCGGCGGCATTCCCAATTCGCATCTGCTGTTCGGCGGCGAGGAATGGTGGTTCGAGGACCGCCGCATTGCCGCGGGCGACTGGGTGTATAACGAGCGCATTCCCTTCGACTACGTCGTCAAGGAAACCAGGCTGGCTGGCCCTACCTGCTTCCAGCGCGGCGACAATTTCTACACCAACCAGAACGGGCAGTTGCTCGCCAAGCAGCGCTCGACCGCGATCCGCTACAATGCCGCGGCCGGTGGCGCGAACGTCGACAAGGCCGAATTCGACGAGCCCGAGTGGAGCGACGACGAGATCGAGGCGCTGGAGGAGCGCAAGCTCGGCTGGATCCGGATGCTGCGCGCGCTCGGCCACAAGCCGCGCTGGTGGGACGATGTGAAGGTCGGCGACCATCTGCCCGAGCGTGTCTTCGGGCCGCATTCGGTGGCGAGCTTCACCACCGAATGGCGCGCCTGGATCATCAACACCTGGGGCGCGGTGCAGGTGCGCAAGATCGACATGATCGCGCTCGGCTTCACCCCCGAGATGGCCGGCTGCGAGAACGATCCCGACATGCTGCTCGAAAACCCCGAGATCACCGACGGCGCCTATTACGGCCCCTCGCGCGGGCATCTGTTCCCCAGATATGCACGGCGGATCGGCATGCCGCGCGCCTATGGCTATGGCGGTGCGATGGGCGCCTGGGTGATCGACTACCTGTCGGGCTGGGCGGGCGAGCACGGGATGGTGGTGCATTCCATCGCCAATTTCCGCGGGCCGGCGCTATCGGGCGACATCACCATCCAGACCGCCGAGGTCACCGGCAAGACCATCGACGAGAAGGGCCGCGCGCTCGTCCATGTGAAGCACCGGATGGAAAACCAGAAGGGCACGACCATGGCGACCGGCACCGCCGAGATCGCCCTCGCCCAACGCCCCGCCTGAGCCGCGTCAGTCGAGATTGGGCCGCAGCCAGCGCTCGGCCATTCCCACATCGATCCCGCGGCGCGCGGCATAATCGGCAAGCTGGTCGCGGCCGATGCGCGCGACGCCGAAATATTCGCTTTGCGGATGGCCGAAATAGAACCCCGAGACCGCGGCGGTCGGCAGCATCGCCTGGCTTTCGGTAAGGGTGAGCCCGGCGTTGGTGCCGGCATCGAGCAGGTCGAACAGCAGCGGCTTGAGGCTGTGATCGGGGCAGGCGGGATAGCCCGGCGCGGGGCGGATGCCGCGATATTGCTCGCGGATCAGCGCCTCGTTGGTCAATTGCTCGCCCGGCGCATAGGCCCAGAGCGTGGTGCGGACGTGCTGGTGCAGCCGCTCGGCGAAGGCTTCGGCGAAGCGGTCGGCCAGCGCCTTGAGCAAAATGTCCGAATAATCGTCGTGGTCGGCGCGGAACCGTTCGAGATGCGGCTCGATGCCATGGATGCCGACCGCAAAGCCGCCGATCCAGTCGCCTGCGGGATCGATGAAATCGGCAAGGCAGTAATTGGCACGTCCCTCGCCATTCTTGGCGCGGCTCTTCCGCACCTGCTGGCGCAGGAAGGGGAAGCGGACATGCCGCTCCTCCTCGAGATTGACGACGACATCGTCGCCATGGCGCGCGCAGGGCCACAGCCCGACAACCCCGCGCGCGGTGAACCATTTCTCGCCGACGATCCGCGCCAGCATTGCCTGCGCATCCTCGAACAGCGCCGTCGCGCTTTCGCCGACCACCTCATCCGAAAGGATCGCCGGCCAGGTGCCGGCAAGCTCCCAGGCGCGGAAGAAGGGCGTCCAGTCGATGCAGCGAACGAGATCGGCCAGATCCCAATCGGCAAACACATGCAGCCCCGGCGCCTCGGGCGGCGGCGCCTTGTCGCGAAAATCGGGGGTGAAGCCATTGTCGCGCGCTTCGGCCAGCGTCAGCAGCTCGCTCTGCCCCTTGCCCGCGCGAACCGCGCGGACATGCGCGTAATCCTGCGCGGTGGCATGGACGAAGCCGTCGCGCTGCGTGTCCGAAAGAAGCTGGCTCGCCACGCCGACCGCGCGGCTGGCGTCGAGCACATGCACCACCGGGCCGTCATAGGCGGGATCGATGCGCAGCGCGGTGTGAACCTTGCTGGTGGTCGCCCCGCCGATCAGCAGCGGGATGGCAAAGCCGGCGCGCTGCATCTCCTCGGCGACGGTGACCATTTCGTCCAGGGACGGGGTGATGAGCCCCGAAAGCCCGATGATGTCAACGTCCTCGGCCTTCGCGGTATCGAGGATCTTCGACCAGGGCACCATCACCCCGAGGTCGATCACCTCATAGCCGTTGCATTGCAGCACCACGCCGACGATGTTCTTGCCGATATCATGGACGTCGCCCTTCACCGTCGCCATGACGATCCGGCCCTTCGAGCGCGCGCCCGCATCCTTCCCGGCCTCGATGAAGGGGATGAGATGCGCCACCGCCTTCTTCATCACCCGCGCCGATTTCACCACCTGCGGCAGGAACATCCGGCCCGAGCCGAACAGGTCGCCGACGGTGTTCATCCCCGCCATCAGCGGGCCTTCGATCACCTCGATCGGCCGCCCGCCGCGCGCCGCGATTGCGGCCCGCGCCTCCTCGGTATCCTCGACGATGAAGCCGTCGATACCCTTGACCAGCGCATGTTCGAGCCGCGCGGTGACATCGCGGGTCCGCCACTCCTCCTCGGCCTTCTCGGTGGCGGCATCCTTGCCCTTGTAGCTCTCGGCGAGCGCGATCAGGCGCTCGGTCGCGCTTTCCCCGCCATCCACCGGACGGTTGAGGATCACATCCTCGCAGGCCTCGCGCAGCGCCGGGTCGATCGCGTCATAGATGTCGAGCTGCCCGGCATTGACGATGGCCATGTCCATCCCCGCCGGAATGGCGTGATAGAGAAACACCGAATGCATCGCCCGGCGCACCGTCTCATTGCCGCGGAAGCTGAACGACAGGTTCGACAGCCCGCCCGAGATATGGACATGCGGGCATGAGGCGCGGATTTCCGCCGCCGCCTCGATGAAATCGAGCGCATAGCGGTCATGTTCCTCGATCCCTGTTGCCACCGCGAAAATATTGGGATCGAAGATGATGTCCTCGGGGGGAAAGCCGATCCCGGTCAGCAGCGCATAGGCGCGCCGGCAGATCTCGAGCTTGCGCGCCCGGCTGTCGGCCTGGCCCGCCTCGTCGAAGGCCATCACCACCACCGCCGCGCCATAATCCATGCACAACCGTGCATGATCGAGAAACGCCGCCTCGCCTTCCTTCATGCTGATCGAATTGACGATCGGCTTGCCCGAAACGCATTTCAGCCCGGCCTCGATCACCTCCCATTTGGAGCTGTCGATCATCACCGGCACCCGCGCGATGTCGGGCTCGGCGGCAATCAGCTTGAGGAACGTCGTCATGGCATGGACCGCGTCGAGCAGCCCCTCGTCCATGTTGACGTCGATCACCTGCGCGCCATTCTCGACCTGCTGGCGCGCAACCTCGACCGCGCGCGCGTAATCGCCGGCGAGGACGAGCTTCTTGAACGCAGCCGAGCCGGTGACATTGGTGCGCTCGCCGACATTGACGAAACGGGCGCCGGTAGATCGGGTCTGGGTCATTGGATTCTTTGGATAAGAGCGATGATTGCCCGGCCCTTGGCGCCAGACCCGATTGCTGTCTTCGTGGCGCGCGCAGCCGCGCTGATCGCATGAGACGTCTTCACCTTTCAGCCCCCCATCACAAACGGCTCTAGCCCGGCCAGCCGCGTCACCGGCGCCAGCTTGGGCAGGCGCCGCGGGGCAAGCCCTGCCACCGCGCTTGCCATTGCCGCGATATGCGCCGGCGTCGAGCCGCAGCAGCCGCCCAGGATATTCACCTGCCCGTGCTCGGCCCATTCGCCGACCAGCGCCGCGGTGGTATCGGGCATTTCGTCGTATTCGCCGAGCTCGTTGGGCAGGCCGGCGTTGGGATAGACCATGATCAGCGTATCGGCGATTTCCGACAGCACCTTGACGTGCGGACGCAGCTGCGTCGCGCCGAACGAGCAGTTGAGCCCGATCGTCACCGGCCGCGCGTGGCGGACCGCGTGCCAGAAGGCTTCGACGGTGTGGCCCGAAAGGTTGCGGCCCGAAAGGTCGGTCAGGGTCATCGACAGCATGATCGGCACCTCGCCGGCAAGCTCGGCTTCGAGGCGCTTGACCGCCATGATCCCGGCCTTGGCGTTGAGCGTGTCGAACACCGTCTCGATGAGGATGAAGTCGGCGCCGCCTTCGACAAGCGCGGCCGCCTGCTGGTGATAGACATCGACCAGCGTGTCCCAGTCGATCTCGCGAAAGCCGGGGTCGTTGACGTCGGGCGATAGCGAGAGCGTCTTGTTGGTCGGGCCGATCGCGCCGGCAACGAAGCGGGGGCGGCCATCGCGGCGGGTGAACTCATCGGCGACGCGCCGCGCGAGCCGCGCCGAGGCAAGGTTGATCTCGCGCACCAGATGTTCGGCGCCGTAATCGGCCTGGCTGATGCGGTTGGCCGAGAAGGTGTTGGTTTCGGCAATGTCGGCGCCGGCCTCGAAATAGGCGCGGTGGATCGCCTCGGGCACCGAGGGCCGGGTCAGCGCGAGGATGTCGTTGTTGCCCTTCTGGTCGCGCGCAAGGCCGAGATCGCCCGCGTAATCCGCCTCGCCCAGCTTGCAGCGCTGGATCTCGGTGCCAAAGGCGCCGTCGGTGATGAGGATGCGCTGCGCCGCGGCGGCGAGCAGGGCTTCACGCGCGCTCATGGCACTTTCTCCCCCGGTTCAAGACCTGGCGTTACCGGCGCCGGTGGCGGGCGCAGCCCGAGCATATGGCAGATCGCATAGGCCTGTTCGGCGCGGTTGAGCGTGTAGAAATGGAAATCGCGCACCCCGCCGGCATAGAGCGCGCAGCAGAAGTCGGCGGCGACATGGGCGGCGATCAGCTCGCGCGAGCCGGGGTGGCCGTCGAGCCCGGCGAACAATCGCTCCATCCACGCCGGGATCGTGGTGTTGGGCGACATGCGGCGGATCGCGGAAAGATTGGTCACCGGCATGATGCCGGGGATGATCGGCACGCTGATCCCGGCGGCGCGCGCCTTGTCGAGGAAGCGGAAATAGACATCGGGCGAGAAGAAATACTGGGTGATCGCGCGGGCCGCGCCGGCATCGATCTTGCGCTTGAGGTGGTCGAGATCGGCGGCCCCGCTCGCCGCCTCGGGGTGAACCTCGGGATAGGCGGCGACCGAAATCGCGAAGGGGCGCTGGTGCCTGAGGCCCGCGACCAGCGCGGCGGCATCGGCATAGCCTTCGGGGTGCGGGGCGAACACCCCGCCCGCGCCCGACGGCGGATCGCCGCGCAGCGCGACGATCTCGCGCACCCCCGCCTGCCAATATTGCTCGGCAACCTCGGCGATCTCGGCACGGCTCGCGCCGACGCAGGTGAGATGCGCGGCCGGGGTGAGCGCGGTCTCGCGCACGATCCGCGCGACGGTCGCATGGGTGCGCTCGCGCGTCGAGCCGCCCGCGCCATAGGTTACCGAGACGAAGCTGGGGGCGAGCGGCGCCAGCGCCTCGATCGCTTGCCACAGCTGGCTTTGCATCGCCTCGGTCCGGGGCGGGAAGAATTCGAACGAGACGCGGATGTCGCCGGGAAGATCGGCGAAGACGGGCGCACCGGGCGGAGGGTTCATGCTGGCACCTTCTGGGCGGAAGCGGGATGCGGCAGGCGCCGCGCGGTCCAGATCTTGACGGTGAGCGGCTTGCCGGGCAGCGCCACCGGCACCGCCGCGGCCAGCCCCGCCTCGCTCATCAGCGCCAGCATCTGCTCGTCGGAAAAGCCTAGGCGGGCATGCGCGAAGGCATTGCGCAGCTCTTCGTGCTCATGCGCGGCGAAATCGACCACCGCAAGGCAGCCACCGGGCGCCAGCACCCGCGCCGCCTCGGCAAGCACCAGCTCGGGCGCCTGCGCGTAATGCAGCACCTGATGGAACAGCACGGTATCGAAGCGGGCATCGGCGAACGGCAGTGCGGTGAAATCGCCCTGGACATAATCGACCGCAAGGCTCTGCAACCGCCCGCGGGCAAGCCGCAGCATTTCCGGGCTCTTGTCGAAGGCAGTGACATGGCTTGCGCGCGGCGCCAGCAATTGCGCCATGCGGCCGGTGCCGGTGCCGATGTCGAGCAGCGCCCCCAGCCCCTCGCCAAGCGCGGCGAGCAGCGCCGCCTCGACCGGCGCATCGGGGCTGTGCAGCGAGCGGATCGAATCCCATTCGGCGGCGTGGCGCGTGAAATAGGCCGCGGCCATCGCCTCGCGCGCGGCGCGGATCGCGGCAAGATGGCGCCGGTCCTCGGCGCAACGCGCGGCAAAGCCGGGATCGTCGCGCTCGGCCACGCCCAGCAGCGCCGCCACCGCCGCACCGAGCGGAGGCGCCGCGGCTTCGCGGATCGCGGCGCGGATGAACACCCAGCTTCCCTCCTTGCGGCGTTCGGCCAGCCCCGCGGCGCACAGGATGCGGACATGGCGCGAGACGCGCGGCTGGCTCTGGCCGAGAACCTGGGCGAGTTCGCCCACCGCCAGCTCCATATGCGCAAGCAGGCGCATGATCCTGAGCCGCGTATGGTCGGCCAGGGCGCGCAAGGTGGCGTCGATCTGCATGTTGCGGGACATTCGCCACAGCATATAAAGAAATCTTTATATGATTGCAACGGCGCTGATGCGGCATTGCCGCCGCTTGCCGTTTTCGCCCTGGCAGCTACGATATGGTTCCTTCGCGGAGATCGTCGATGCGCCCAGTTTCCAGCCTTGTTCCCCTTGCGCTCGCGCTGCTCGCGCTGGCGGGCTGCGGCCATTCCGACAAGGCCAACGCCCCTGCCGCCGCCGACAATGTCGAGATTCCCGCCGAGGAGACGATGAGCGGGCTCGATGCCTCGGCGCAGCCCTCGCCCGATCCCGCCGCCACCGCGAGCGATGAAGCCACCTCGGCGGCGGATGCGACGACCGAGGCGGCTTCGGGCAACGGCGCCCCGCCCCCTCCCGCACCGCCCGTTTCCGCACCGCCCGTTCCCGCCCCTTCCGCGACCCCTGTGAGAATGTGACCGCCCGCGCCTGACAAGCAGGCGCGCGGTCATTCCTGCCACTTGCCTCGCCCCGCCTTGACCCCCGAGCGGCGCTGCTTTGCATCTATCCGCCGCTCGCGCGCGGCCCTGGTGGGCCGCGTCGGCTTGCGCGCGCGCGCGACGATGGTGGCATCGGCGATCATCGCGATCAGCCGGTCGCGGACCTCCTGGCGATTGGCGAACTGGCTGCGTGAGCCTTCGCCGCGCAGGACCAGCACGCCATCGGCGGTCATCCGCGATCCGGCAAGCTTGCTCAGCCTGCGCTTCACCGCATCAGGCAGCGAAGGCGAGCCGGCAACGTCGAAGCGCAGGATGACCGCGCTGTCGGTGGTATTGACGTGCTGCCCGCCCGGCCCCGATGCGCGGGTCGCCGTTTCCTGAAGCTCGCTCTCGTCGAGGCTGATCGACCGGGTGACCTGTATGCGCGCCATGCGCGTATCGTTACGCCGGTTTCGCCTCGGCTGCCAGCGCTCGCGCTTCGTGCGTCGCGCTCAGCCCCCGGCAAATCCCAGCGCGGCGAAATCCCCGGGCAGCGGCGCAAGGGCGTGGATCGGTGGCTTGCCGATGCGCGGCAGGCGGATTTCGGCGGCGTGCAACATCGTTCGCGCAGCGCCAAAGGCCATCGGGCGCGCATCACCCTCGCCATAGACCGGATCGCCGAGCAGGCCCGCGCCGAAGGCGGCGCGGGCATGGACGCGAATCTGATGGGTGCGGCCGGTCTCGGGGCGAAATTCGACCAGCGTCAGCCCGCTGTGTTCGGCAAGACGCCGCCAATGCGTCACCGCCGGCTTGCCCCGCTTCGCGACGATCATCCGCCAGCCCGCCTCGGCGCTGCTGATCTTGGCGAGCGACAGCGCGATCGTGCCCTCATCCGCCACCCCCGTGCCGGCGACGATGCCGAGATAGCGCTTTTCGACCTCGCGCGCCTCGAAAGCGGCGGCAAAACGCTTGAGCGCCTTGGGGTTGCGCGCGAGCAGCAGGCAGCCCGACGTGTCACGATCGAGCCGATGCACCGGCGCGGGCGCGCGCTGGAACCCCAGTTTCAATGCGTCGAGCTGATCCTCAAGGCTGGCACCCCCGGCGCGCGGACGATCGAGCGGCAGCCCCGCGGGCTTGTCGATGACCAGCGCCTCGCCGTCCTCGAACAGGACGGGCAGCGCGATCACGCGAGCGCCGCCGCGATGCGGGCAAGCGCGGTATCGAGCCGCGCATCGTCGGCGGCAAAGCTGATGCGAAAGCCCGGATCGCCGTGGAAGGCGCTGCCCGGCACCAGCGCGACGCCGGCTTCGAGAAGGTGCAGGACCAGCGCCTGGTCATCGCCGAAGCGCGCCATCAGCGGCGCGGCATCGACCATGCAATAGAAGGCGCCGTCGGGAACCGGCGCCGACAGGCCGGCGATCGCATCGAGCGCGGCAACCACCCGGTCGCGGCGCGCGCGGAACCTGCTGCACCAATCGGCCAGAAACGCCTGCGGTCCTTCGAAGGCGGCGATCGCCGCGGCCTGGCTGATCGAGCAGGGATTGCCCGAGTTGTGCGACTGCAAACGCTCCATCGCCGCGATCAGCCAGGCCGGGCCGGCGGCAACGCCCAGCCGGAAGCCGGTCATCGCGTGGCTTTTCGATACGCCCGAGATGGTGAGCACGCGCGCCGCAAGGTCGGGCGCCACGGCCGCCAGCGTCGCGTGCCGGCCCGGCGTGTAGCGCAGCGGCGCGTAGATATCATCGCTCAGCACAAGCAGGCGCGGATGGCGGCGCGCCACCTCGGCGATCGCTTCGAGATCGGCTGCGGCATAGCAGGCGCCGGTGGGATTGCCGGGGCTGTTGAGCAACAGCCAGCGGCTTTGCGGGGTGATTGCCTCTGCGAGCTGTGCGGGGGCGATGCGAAAGCCACCGGCGGCGCGGGTCGGCAGCGCCACCACCCGCGCACCGGCAAAGCGCGCGATCTCGGGGTAGCTCACCCACCACGGCGCGGGGATCAGCACCTCATCGCCCGGATCGAGCGTCGCCAGCAGCGCATGGAAGATGGCCTGCTTGCCGCCGGCGCTGACGGTGATCTGCGCGGCCGGCACCTCGATGCCGAGGTCGCGCGCGAAATGGAGCGCCGCCGCCGCCTTCATCGCCGCGCTGCCGCCGACCGCGGTGTATCGGGTCTGGCCCGCATCGAGCGCCGCCTTCGCTGCGGCGACGACATGCGGCGGGGTGGCGAAATCGGGCTCGCCCACCGACAGCGAGACGATGTCGGCGCCCGCCTCGCGCAAGGCGATCGCCCGGTCGGTCATCGCGGTGGTGCCCGACGGCGCGATCCGCGCCAGCGCCGCCGAGATCATGCGGCGAGCACCGCCGGCTGCAACCCGCGCAGCGCATTGCCGAGCAGGAAGCCGCCATCGAGATCAGCAAGCGTCAGATCGGCCTCGCGCGCCTTGCCCTCGGCGAGCAGCGCGGCGCGCAGCACCCCGGGCAGCAACCCGCGCGAGGCCGGCGGGGTGAGCAAAAGCCCGTCGCGTTCGACGAACAGGCTGGCGATGCAGCCTTCGGTCAGCCAGCCATCGTCGCGAATGAACAGCGCCTCGTCCGCGCCGCGCGCGGCGGCGGCGCGCCGCCCCGCCTCGTAGAAACTGCGATCGCTGGTCTTGTGGCGCAGCCGCAGATCCTCCGGATCGACCGGCAGCGGCAGCACGATGCAGGCGAGCGGGGCGGTGGCGGCGGCGGGAACCGGGGTGATCTCCAGGCTGTGCGCGCCGCTTTTCGCAAGCATCAGCCGCAGCCGCGCCTCGCCCTCGGCCTCGAAGCACAGCGCCTGGATGGCGTTGCGCAAGGCATGGCGATCGCAGCTGAAGCCCAGCGCGGCGGCGCTGCGGCTGAGCCGGGCAAGATGGGATTCGAGCAGCACAATCCCCGCCTCGGGGGTGAAATGCATCGTCTCTATGAGATCGAAGACGGCGAGCGGTGGCGCGTCGTCGATCACCGGCTGCCGCACGAACCCTCCCTTGGCCAGACATTCCCGCCATTCCGGCAACATCGCGGAATCGGCGACCAGCGCCGAGCCCACCCCCATCACCGCGCGGCCGCCGCCAGCGCCTTCGCTGCGCAGCCGCAGCGTGCGGATTGCCACATTGAACGCCGCGCCACCAGTGCCATCGGCGCCCTGCGGATCGATGCGCCCGATCGCACCGCAATAGGCGCCGCGCGGATCGCGCTCGCAGCCCGCAAGCAACTCCATCGCGCGGATCTTGGGCGCGCCGGTGACCGAGCCGCAGGGAAACAGCGCCGCCATGATCGCGGCGATGCCGGCCCCCGGTGCCAGCCGCGCGGTGATCGTCGTCACCATCTGATGCAGCGTGGGATAGGTCTCGATCGCGAAGCGATCGGCGACGCGCAGCGAACCCGGCAGCGCGACCCGCGACAGATCGTTGCGCAACAGATCGACGATCATCAGATTTTCCGCACGATCCTTGGCGTTCGCGGCGAGTTCGGCGGCGGCGGCAGCATCCTCCTGCGGATCGGCGCGCCGTGCCCTTGTGCCCTTCATCGGCCGCGCGGTGAGCCCCGCGCCGTCTTGCGCGAAGAACAGTTCGGGCGAGAAGCTGAGCAGCCAGTCGCCGCCGCAGCGCACCACCGCGCCGTGCCCGGCCGCCGCGCTGCCGCGCAGCGCCGCATAGATGGCAAGCGGCGAGCCGCGCCAGCGCCCGGCGAGCGGCAGGGTGAAATTGGCCTGGTAGATTTCCCCGGCGCGGATCGCCGATGTGAGCGCCGCAAAGCCGCGCGCATAGCCCCCGATCGACAGCTGCGGGAGCAGCGGGCCAAGCGCGCAGCATTCTTCCGGTGCGACCCGCGCATCGAGCCAGTCGGCGATGGAGGGCACGGCCGCAAAGCCGGTGAAGGCGCCGAACCACAGCAGCGGTCCATCGGCGCCGCTGCGCGCCGCGCCCGCACCCGCGAGCCGCGGCTCGAGCGCGAGCCCCGCCTCATAGCCAAGCCAGCCGGCAAGATGGTAGCCCGCGTTCGCCAGCGCATCGAGGCGGGCGAGCGCACCCGCCACGTCCTGCGGCCGCCGCGCCACGACCACCGCCTCGGGCGCACGATAAAGCCGCGCGCCCGAACGATCGTCGAGCAGCACGAAATCATCGGCAAGGGCGAGCGGCGCCGTCATCGCGCCGCCTTAGAGCATCGCGGCAAAAAGCGTTTCCCACTTTTTCGCGCGATGCTCTAGCACCGAACCATTCGGGGCGCCTTGGTCCCGCAACCGCTCTTGCCGAAGGATGACACTATGCGGCAGCTGTTTCTTGCCAGTTCGCTATTTGCGCTCGCGCTTGCGGGCACCGCCCGCGCCGGGGAGGCGCCGCCGCCCGTGCCGCCCGGAAAGCTGCCCGACGCGGTGACGCCCATCGCCTATCGGCTCGACCTCACCGTCGATCCCGCCGCCGCGCGCTTTTCGGGCCATGTCGAAATCGACGCGAGCGTCCATGCCGCGAGCCGCTTCGTCTATCTCGACGGCCGCGATCTGGCGATGCATGGCGTCACCGCGCTTGCCGGCGGACGCCGCATCGCGGGCCGCTGGCAGCAGGTCGATCCGACGGGCGTCGCGCTCGTCACCTTCGCGCAGCCGCTGCCCGCAGGTCCGGTCACCTTCCGCTTCGATTACGACGCCGGCTTCGGCGACGGGCCATCGGGCATGTTCCACGTCAAGGTGGGCGATCGCTGGTACAGCTGGACCCAGTTCGAATCGATCGACGCCCGCGCCGCCTATCCCGGTTTCGACCAGCCCGGCTACAAGCAGCCTTTCACGGTGACCCTGCGCACCCCGCCGGGGCTGACCGCGGTGTCGAACACGCCCGAAACCGCGGTCACGCACGAGGGCGGCATGGACGTCCATCGCTTCGCGCAGACGCTGCCGCTGCCGACCTATCTCCTGGCGATGATGGTCGGCCCCTTCGCCATCGCCGACGGCGCGGTGCCCGCCGATCCCGAACGCGCGACACCGCTGCCGCTGCGCATCGTCTCAGAGCGCACCAATGCGGGCCGGCTGGGCTTCGCGCTCGCCAACACGCCGCCGATCGTTGCCGATCTCGAACGCTATTTCGGGCAGCGCTTTCCCTATGCCAAGCTCGACCAGATCACCTCGCCGGTGATGCCAGGGGCGATGGAGAACGCCGGCGCCGACCTCTACGAGGACAGCCTGCTCGTCATGGACGACAAGGCCTCGACCGGCCAGAAGCGCGAATTCGGCATGGTCGTCAGCCATGAACTTGCGCATCAGTGGTTCGGCGATCTCGTCACCCCTGCCTGGTGGGACGATATCTGGCTCAACGAGAGCTTCGCCAACTGGATGGGCTATCGCATCGGCAACGAGTGGCGGCCCGATCTCAACATCGGCGCCGGTGCCCGCGCCGAGGCCTTCGCCGCGATGAACACCGACGCGCTGCTCGCCGGGCGCCCGATCCACCAGCCGATCACCCGCAACGCGCAGATCGATGCGGCGTTCGATTCGATCACCTATGGCAAGGGCGGGCAGGTGGTGGCGATGATCGCCGCCTTCATGGGCGATGATGCGTTCCGCGACGGCGTGCGCCGCTACATGGCCGCGCATCGCTATGGCAATGCGACGAGCGCGCAATTCTTCGGCGCGATGGCCGATGTCGCCGGCGATCCGCGCATCCTGCCCGCAATGCAGAGCTTCACCGACCAGCAGGGGGTGCCGCTGTTGACCTTCGCCGGCGGCGATGGCCATTACACCGTCACCCAGAGCCGCTATGCACGGCTGGGCACCAACGCGCCCGCCAGCCGCTGGGGCGTGCCGATGTGCCTGCGCCTTGGCGCGACGCGGCATTGCCAGCTGCTCGACGCGGTCTCGACCCCGCTCGCCCTCGATGCACCGGGCGGGGGCGATGGCGCGCTGATGCCCAATGCCGGCGGCACCGGCTATTACCGCTTCGAACTGCCGAAGCCGGAATGGGACCGGCTGATCGCCGCCTCGGCCAGCCTGTCGAGCGGCGAGGGTCTGGCGCTTGCCGATTCGCTGCGCGCGAGTTTCCTGGCCGGGCGGGCTTCGGCGACGCAGCTTGCCGACCTCGCGCGGGTGATGATCGCCAATCCCGACAGCTACGCCAGCGCCGCCGCGCTCACCGGCCTCGATGCGCTCGACGCGATGGACCTGCTCGATCCCGTGGCGACCGCCGCCTACCGCGCCTTCGAGGGACGGCTGCTTGCGCCCCAGCTCGCGCCGCTCGGCTTCGATCCCCGGCTCGGCGTCTATGCGAACGAGGACCCCGATCGCGCGCAGCGCCGCGCCGATCTGGTCGGCAAGCTGGTCAACAACGCCCGCGATCCGGAAACGCGGCAAAGGCTTCTGGTCGCGGCGCGCGCCTGGTTCGCCGGCGAGTCCGATGCGCTCGACCCGCAGTGGTATGTGAACGGGTTCAAGCTCTGGCTGGACGAAGGCGGCGCGGCTTCGGGCACGCTCGATCGCGCGCATGCGCTGCTCGACAAGGCGCTCGCGACGCAGGAGCCGCTGCTGCGACAAAGCGAACTCTATGCGCTGGGCGCCAGCGGTAATGCCGACATCGCCCGATGGCTGCTCACCACCGTCCATGACCCGAGGCTGCGGATAAGCGAGCATGTCACCCTCGTCTCGCTGATCACCATGACCAGGAAGACGCAGGACATCGGCTATGACTACATGCGCGACCACCTCCAAGCGCTGCTTACCGACAGCGCCGGCATCTTCGGGAGCCGACTGCCCAAAGTGCTGGGCGGCTTCTGCTCGGCCGCGCAGGCGGAAGCGATCGCGAGGGATTTCGGGCCGGAATTCGCCGGCAAGACCGGGCAGCTCGAACTCGAGCGCACCATCGAGCGCGTGCGCGATTGCGGCACGCTCAAGGCCGCACGCGGCGCCGAAACCTCGGCGGCGATCGCCAGGCTCTGATGCGCGCTTGCATAGCGAACCTCGCGAGGCGTTCATCATTTTGTCGGCGTTTGCCGTCGCCTGTGCGGCGATGACCGCACAGGCGACGGGCGGCGCGCGCTCCCGGCTGATCGTGGACGGGATCACCACCGTCCCGAAGTCCGTGGGCGGCGCCGGATCGGCCGGCTGGACGACGAGGACGCGGTCGGGCTCAACCGGGCTGTGATGATGTTCCCGGGTCTGGCGGTGTCACCGAGAACCGGCCGGAAAGCAGAATGATGCGAAGCGCCGGGAACCCCGGTATCCGGGTGGCTCGCGGCGCCATCATGGGCTTAGGGCATCGCGCCAAAACGCCGGGCACCGGCTTTGGCGAAAAGCGGTGCGACAACAAAGGCCTGGCGCAAATTCAATGGCAGTTGGCGGAGAGGCAGGGATTCGAACCCTGGATACGGTTGCCCGTATGCCGCATTTCGAGTGCGGTGCATTCGACCACTCTGCCACCTCTCCGCGAAGGGCCAACGGGCGCGCGGGCGCCTGGTCGGGAAGCGCGCCGGTAGCCGACGGGCGGCGGCTTGCCAAGGGCCAAAATCGCGACGATTGCGGATTGCCCGGCCGGATTGCTTGTGGCCGGGGCGCGCGCGCCCTATATCCGTGGCCATGGATCGTGCGACATTTTTCTCCCCCCAGGCGGGCCGCCGCGTCGAAGCGCCACGCGCTTCGCGCGCGCGCTTCGCGATCGGTGACATCGTTCGCCACCGCCTTTACGACTTTCGCGGGGTCGTATTCGATATCGATCCGGTGTTCGCCAACAGCGAGGAATGGTACGAGGCGATCCCCGACGAAGCCCGGCCCGAGCGCGAGCAGCCCTTTTACCACCTCTTCGCCGAAAGCGAGGATTCGAGCTACATCGCCTATGTCAGCCAGCAGAACCTGCTCGGCGACGGCGCGGGAGGGCCGGTCGAGCATCCCGCGCTCGCGCAGGTGTTCGAAACCTACGACGGCGCGCGCTATCGCCTGCGCCAGGCGCTGAGCCATTGAGCCGGTCCGCCCGCGACAGGCTTTGCGCGGGCGGCGTGCCGGGTCAGCTCTTGAGCTTCCATCCCGAACGCAGGATGCGATAGCAGACGAACGCCAGCACCGCGTTGAGCACGCCGAGCGCCAGCGCCCCCTGCAACACCGCAAGATTGGTCGTGCCGATATCGCTGCGGCCGAGGAAGCCATAGCGAAAGCCGCTGATGACATAGAAGAACGGGTTGAGCCGACTGATCGACTGGAAGCTCGGCGCCATATTGCTGACGACATAGAAAGTGCCCGACAGCAGCGACAAAGGCTGGATCACGAAATTGGTGACCGCGGCATTGTGATCGAACTTGTCGGCCCAGATCGATGACATCAGCCCGACCAGCGCCAGCATCGCGGCCCCATTGAGCCCGAACCACAGCACCGCCCAGGGATGCGCGATGGCAAGGCTCACCCCGGGCCACCAGGCCATCGCGAAGGCAAGCGCGCAGCCCACCAGAACCGCGCGGGTCATGGCGCCGGCGATCATCGCCAGCATCAGTTCCCCCTCGGACAGCGGCGGCATGAGGAAATCGATGATCGTCCCCTGCATCTTGCCCGACAGGAACGAGAAGCTCGCATTGGCGAAGGCGTTCTGCATCATCCCCATGACGATCAGCCCGGGCGCCACGAAGGTCGCGAAATTGACGCCCAGCACGATGCGGTTGCCGCGCCCCATGGCGACGGTGAAGATGACGAGGAACAGCAGGGTGGTGATCGCCGGTGCCCAGATCGTCTGGGTCTGCACCTTGAAGAAACGGCGCACCTCTTTCATATAGAGGGTCCACAAGCCCAGCCAGTTCACCCCTGCGATGACCGGCACGCCCTGCTCCGGGAATCGCCGGCCCCCGGCAAGCGCGGCGTGGCCCGATTGCGGCGATTGCACAGGCGTGCGGGGTTGATCGGTCATGATCGCGCGCCTATCGGGTGACGCTCCGCGTGGCAAGGCAGGTTGGCCAGGTAAGTTGGCAGGCCCGGGCCTCGGCCGCGGCAGGATATCGGATGTATGATGAGCTGGACTGACGAACGCATAGAACAATTGACCAAGATGTGGGAAAGCGGCGCGACCGCGAGCCAGATCGCCGACGAACTTGGCGGCGTCAGCCGCAATGCCGTGATCGGCAAGGCGCATCGGCTTGGGCTGAAGGCGCGCCCGTCGCCGGTCAAGGCGAACGAACGCCCCGACGATGCCGCGCCGGCCGCGGCTGCGGTTGCCGAAGCGCCGCCCGAAGTCGCGGCGGACGCCCCCGCTACCACGGTGACGCCGCCGGCGCCGACCGTGCCGCTTCCCGAGGCGCCGGCACGGCCGCCGCGCGTCGCCCTGTC
>JAGWPW010000113.1 GCA_028870315.1 Sphingomonadales bacterium
CGCGGCTGGCTGGAAGAACAGCCGGATTGAAATACGCCGGATTGAAGTACAAGGGGCTTTGCGGGCGCGCCACAGCCATGCGGACGATCGCGTCGATGGCGTTGCGATGCGCGCGCTTTCGCTCTTTAATGGGGCGCAGCCGGCCGGTGCGACACGGTGGCGCATAAATTCGAGCGTCTGCGAGTGTCGGTCGCCGACGGTGCCCGCGCGGTGCGTTCCGACGCGGCGCCGCACGATCTCAACGGCAGTTTCAAGGAAGGACACAAGCGCTGATGTCGATCACCGTCACCACAAGGTGCGAAGGCGCGATCGCCGAAATCAGCTTCGCGCGGCCGCCGCTCAATTTCGCCTGCCCCGAACTTCTCGCAAGGATCGCCGATGCGCTCGACGCGCTCGATGCCGATCCCGCGATCCGCTGCACGGTACTGATCGCCGAGGGCCGGACCTTCTGTGCCGGCGCCGACCTTGCGGGCGATGACACGCTGACCGGCGGCGGGGCGATGGCCATGGTCGCTGATCTCTATACGCAGGCACAGCGCCTGTTCGCACGCAAAAAGCCGCTGATCGCCGCGATCGAGGGCGCGGCGATCGGCGCCGGGCTGGGGCTGGCGCTGGCCGCCGATTTCCGGGTGGCGGGGCCGGGCGCGCGCTTTGCCGCCAATTTCACCGCGCTCGGCTTTCACCCCGGCTTCGGCCTCACCCATACGTTGCCGCGGGTCATCGGCACGCAGCGCGCGGGCTGGATGATGCTGTCCTCCGAGCGGGTGAAGTCCGATGCGGCGCTGGCCTGGGGCCTGATCGATCGCAGCGTGGCAGCGGGCGAGGCGCGCGGCGAAGCGCATCGCATGGCGGGTGAAATTGCCGGCAATGGTCCGCTGGCGGTGCTGGCGGTGCGGCAGAGCTGGCTTGCCGGGCTGGGCGATGCGGTCGCCGCGGCGATGCGGCATGAACATGCCGAGCAGACGAAGCTGCGGGCAACCGCCGATTACGCCGAAGGCGTCGCGGCAGTGTTCGAACGGCGCCCGGCGCGCTTTACCGGGGCATAGCAAGCGGGGGAGCAGGCGAATGGCGAAAATCATTGCCGTCTACAGCATGAAGGGCGGGGTCGGGAAATCGACCGTCGCGGTCAACCTCGCGTGGAACGCGGCGGGTGCCTCGGCCCGGCGCACGCTGTTGTGGGACATCGATGCGCAGGGCGCGGCCTCGTTCCTGTTCGGCCACGACGGCAGCACCGGCAAGGCGAGCCGCATCTTCGCGCGCGAGGTCACGCCGGCCAGCATGATCGAAAAAACCGCCTTCGCGCGGCTCGATCTCCTTGCCGGCGATCTCTCGCTGCGCCAGCTCGGCGAAAGCCTGGCCGAAGCTGACAAGCCCAAGCGGCTGCGCAAGCTGCTGCAAACGCTGGCCGCCGATTATGACCGGGTCATCCTCGATTGCCCGCCCGGGCTTGGCGAACTCAGCGACCAGCTGTTCCGCGCCGCCGATCTCATCGTCGCCCCGGTGCTGCCGACGCCGCTGGCGCTGCGCGCGCTTGACCAGGTGCGCGATCACCTTGCCCGGCATCACGCCGGCAAGCCGGTGCTGCTGCCGGTATTCTCGATGGTCGATCGCCGCAAGACGCTGCACCGCGAGACGCTGGCGGCCCATCCGTCATGGATCGCGATCCCGCAGGCAAGCGTGGTCGAACGCATGGCGGTGGAACGCGCGCCGCTGGGCGCCTTTGCGCCGCGCAGTCCGGCGGCGCGCGCCTTCGGCGAATTGTGGACGCGGGTGGAAGCGAACCCATGAATCAACGGGCCGGTGGCCCCTGATCCGCGAGCGTCCTGCGGTGCAAGGGGGGCGTTATGCCGCGCGGGTGGCGCGGCGGTAGCCCTCGGGGTCTTCGATCCGGATTTTCTCCAGCTCGCGCTCGACATGCGAGGAATGGACGTCGCTCGCCGGACGCTGGCGCGACAGATCGATGTCGGGCGCCATCGGCCCTTCGGTGCGCACCCCGCGAAGCGCGACCTTGAGGAATTCGAACGGGCGGCGCATCGAATCGGCGGCGGCCGTGCCCTCGAAGCCGCAATGCACCATGCAATTGGCGCATTTCTCGTATTTGCCGACCCCGTAATCCTCCCAGTCGGTGCCTTCCATCAGCTCGGCGAAGCTTTCGACATAGCCTTCGCCGACAAGGTAGCACGGCTTCTGCCAGCCGAAGACGGTGCGCAGCGGCATCGACCACGGGGTGCATTCATAGCTGCGGTTGCCGGCGAGGAAATCGAGGAACAGCGGCGAATTGGTGAACTTCCACGCCTTGCCGCCGCGCCCCTTGCGGAACAGGTCGCGAAACAGCGTCCGCGTCTTCTCGCGGTTGAGGAAATGCTCCTGATCGGCGGCGCGCTCATAGGCATAGCCGGGCGAGATCGTCACCTCGACATCGAGGCTCGCCATATGGTCGAGGAAGGCGGCCAGCCGCGTCGGATCGGCATCGTTGAACACGGTGCAGTTGACCTGGGTGCGGAAGCCCCTGTCCCTGGCGAGGTGGATCGCCTCGACCGCGGTTTCATAGACCCCGTCCTGGCTCACCGCCGCATCATGCATCTGCCGGTCGCCATCGAGATGGATCGACCAGGTGAAGAACGGCGAGGGCTTGTAGTCGTCGATCTTCTTCTTGAGCAGCAGCGCGTTGGTGCACAGGATCACGAATTTCTTCTTCGCGATATAGCCCTCGACGATGCGCGGCATGTCGCGATGGAGCAACGGCTCGCCCCCGGCGATCGACACCGCCGGCGCGCCGCAATCGTCGATCGCCGCCATGCATTGCTCGAACGACAGGCGCCGGTTGAGGATCGCATCGGGATAATCGATCTTGCCGCAGCCCTTGCAGGCGAGATTGCAGCGCAGCAGCGGTTCGAGCATCAGGACCAGCGGATATTTGCCGCCCTTGATCTGGTTGGTGACGGCGTGGCGGCCGATGCGGATCGCCGCTTGCATGGGTATGGTCATCTGATGCTCCCCGGGCGTCGCGCCCGGCCAGTGTGTTCGGCCAGTGTGTTGCGGCGATCTAGCCTTTATGCGAGCCGATCGCAATGCACGCGCGACGAACGCCGTTCAGGGGCTGGACAGACGGGCGCAAATAGGCACAGCCGCATTGCCGCCGCAAGCGAGAACGAGATGACGACCAAGCCCTGGACCTTCCCGATCCTGGCCGCCGCGCTGGCGCTGGCCGCGCCGTCGGCAGCGCCCGCGCAGATGGCCGATCCGGCCGCGGCAACCGTCGCCGCGCTCGACAATGGCCTGCTGGCGATCATGCATGCCGGCGCCGCCGCGGGCGAGTCCGGCCGCGCGCGCAGCATCGCGCCGGTGATCGAGCGCGCCTTCGACCTGCCGCTGATGGCGCGGCTTTCGGTCGGGCCGCCGTGGAACGGCTTCACCGCGGCGAATCAGCAGGCGCTGGTCGCTGCCTTCCGGGCGCTGACCATTTCGCAATATGCGCATAATTTCGACGGCTTTGCCGGCGAGCATTTCGTCCTGTCGCCACAGGTCGAGACGCGCGGTGGCGACAAGCTCGTGCGCACCCAGCTGGTTTCGCCCGGCGGCAAGAGCGAGGAGCTCGACTACCGCCTGCGCCAGTCGGCCGAGGGCTGGAAGATCATCGACATCTATTACCGCAGCGCGATCAGCCAGCTTGCAACCCGCCGTTCGGACTTTGCCGCGGTGGTCGCCAGGGGTGGCGCGCCGGCGCTGATCGCGCATCTCGAACGGCTGGCGAAGAACCCGGCCTAGCCCGCCAGCGTCAGCCGGTCGGTCATTCAGATGCTTCCGTCACACACACATATATAGATCCCATAATTTTCCCGTCCTGGCGGTTGCCGATCATCGCGGCGGCGGCTTCTGGCGGCTGACCCGCAACCATTCGAGCAGGACGAAGCCCACCGCGACCAGCCCCGCCGCTGCGGTCCAGCGGAACACCGGGGCATAGCCGTAGCGGTCGAAGCCCTCGCCGGCGACCCCGCGCGCGAGGCTGCCGATGAGGAAGGTCAGCGACGACAGCAGCGCATATTGGACGGCGGTGAAGCTGCGGCTGACGATCCCCGAGAGATAGGCGACGAAGGCGGCGCCGGCGATGCCGGTCGAAATGTTTTCAAGCCCGATCGCCAGCAGCAGGCGGATCATCCGCGGCGAGAAGCCGAACACGCCGAACACCGCCTTCAACCCCAGCGCCGCGCCCACCGCATCGATGCCATGGCCGCCTTCGGCAAGGTCGGCATAGACGAAATTGCCGAGGATCGGCAGCACCGCGCCGACAAGGATCGTCGGCATCCGCCCGATCCGCGCGAACAGAACCCCGCCAAGCGCGATGCCCAGAATGGTCATGCCGATGCCGAACAGCTTCGAGGCGAAGGCGACCTCGTCCTTGGAATAATGCAGAAAATCAATGTAGAAGGGGAAGGCGAAGCTTGCCCAGATATTGTAGCACAGCGTATAGCTCAGAATGAGACCGAAGACGATGAGCACCCCCGAGCCGAGCCGGCCGGCCAGTTCGCCAAGCGGCGCCACCAGCGCGAGATAGAGCTGATTGGCGGCGGCGCGCATCGCCCCGCCCGCATCGCCGTCCGCGCGCAGCACCCAGCGCCCGTGCCGCGCCAGCCGGTTGGTGAGCACCGCGACCGCCAGCGGCACGAGCACGGTGGCGAACACGATCCACGGACCGGTTGCGCGCACGAACTGGCTCGCCGAGGGCTGGACATGGCCGCGCCCGCCGCCGCTCATCACCAGCACCATGAAGCGGGCGATCGCGGTGACTGCCCAGAGCCAGCTTGCACCGACGACGAACAGCGCCGCCGCGCGCACCTCGGGCTTCAGCGCGCCTGCGGCGGCAAGCGCGCGCTGCGCCGGCCCCGCTTCAGGGCGCGGCGTGTCGGGGGCAAGCGCGGTGACCGCCAGCGTCGCGCCGACCAGCGCGGCCATCAGCGCGTAGACCGCGCCCCAACTCATCCGCGCCGCCAGCACCAGTGCCAGCGCGCCGCCGACGATCGCGGCGATACGATAACCAAGCTGGTAGATCGCCGAGAGCAGTTCGACGGTCGCGGCCGCGTCGGCAACGTCGATCCGCCAGGCGTCGATCGCGACATCCTGCGTCGCCGAAGCGAGCGCGCCGAGAAAGGCGAAACTCGCGAAATGCGCGAGCGAGCGGGTCGGGCCGGTCAGCCCCAGCCCGCCGAGCGCGACAATCAGCAGCAACTGGCACAGCACGATCCAGCTGCGCCGCCGCCCCAGCCATTCCAGCCCGGGAAGCGCCATCCGATCGACCAGCGGCGACCACAGGAATTTGAACGAATAGCAAAGCCCGATCCACGAAAGCACGCCGATCGTCGCCAGGCTGATCCGCGCATCGCCCAGCCAGGCGTTGAGCGTGCCGATGAGCAGAGCATAGGGCAGCCCCGAGGAGAAGCCGAAGCCGAGCATGCAGAAGGTCTTGCGGCTCGCCAGCGCCGCGCGCAGCACGCCCCAGCCTTTTGGCCGTGCGCTTGCGCGCCGTTGGACCGCGACCGTGCCTGCCATCGCCCGCAGACTAGCCAATGCGCGCCAAAGCGCCAGCCACCGCGCGGCGGTTTTGACCAGCGACGATGCCCCGACTAGTGGTCCGATTCTGACATTTGCATCCGCCATCGGCCGGGTGGTGTGCAAATGTCAGAATCTTCAAGGATCACTAGAAACTTATGATTCTAATGGATTTTACGATTTTGACATTTGCGGCCGTCCTGGCCGGCTAGCGGGATGAAAATGTCAAAATCAATCCACTAGCATTTTGCGCCAGTTTTGTTGTCGCATCGCCTGTCGCCGAAGCGAAGGTCGTCGAAGATGAAAAACCGGTGCCCATTTTTCGGCGCGATGCCCTAAGGAAAGCCCATGCCCCAGTCCGAACCCCCGCGCGAAGGCGAGCGCATCGCCAAGCTGCTCGCCCGTGCCGGCATCGCCAGCCGCCGCGAGGTCGAGCGGCTGATCGCCGAAGGCCGCGTCCGCCAGGGCGAGACGGTGATCACCACCCCGGCAACGCTGCTCACCAGTCTCAAGGGGATCAGCGTCGATGGCAAGCCGGTAAAGCCGCCCGAACCGGCGCGGCTGTTTGCCTTTCACAAGCCCGCCGGCCTCATCACCGCCGAGCGCGATCCCGGCGGGCGACCGACGATCTACACCGCGCTGCGCAATGCGCTGCCCGCCGGCACGCCGCGGCTGATGCCGGTCGGCCGGCTCGATTTCACCACCGAGGGGCTGCTGCTCCTCACCAATGACGGCGAACTGAAACGCACGCTCGAACTGCCCGCGACCGGGGTGCCGCGCACCTATCGCGCGCGCAGCTTCGGTGCGGTGAGCGATGCGGCGCTCGAGGAGCTGATGCTTGGCGTGACGATCGGCGAGACGCGCTACGGGCCGATCAACGCCAATCGCGAGCGCAGCGCGGGCGCCAACCAATGGCTCGAACTGACGCTGACCGAGGGCAAGAACCGCGAGGTGCGCCGGGTGCTCGAACATCTCGGGCTCGAAGTCAGCCGGCTGATCCGCATCGGCTATGGCCCGTTCCATCTTGGCGACCTGCCGCGCGGCGCGGCGGTCGAGATCGCCCAGCGCGAGGTCGAGCGGCTGCGCAAGGAACTGCGCCAACCCGAAGCGCCGCGCCGCCGCGGCGATTATGTGCTGCGCGACGAAGCGCCGCGCCGCACGCCCGCCGCCGCGCCGCCACCCGCGCC
>JAGWPW010000114.1 GCA_028870315.1 Sphingomonadales bacterium
AAGCCATCCATCTCGACCAGCAGCTGGTTCAGCGTTTGCTCGCGCTCGTCATGACCGCCGCCCAAGCCGGCGCCGCGCTGGCGCCCGACCGCATCGATCTCGTCGATGAAGACGATGCAGGGCGCGTTCTTCTTGGCCTGCTCGAACATGTCGCGCACGCGGCTGGCGCCGACGCCGACGAACATCTCGACGAAAT
Source organism: Sphingomonadales bacterium (assembly GCA_028870315.1). Taxonomy (GTDB): domain Bacteria; phylum Pseudomonadota; class Alphaproteobacteria; order Sphingomonadales; family Sphingomonadaceae; genus Novosphingobium. The sequence goes on from JAGWPW010000114.1 coordinate 197, forward strand.
CGGAACCCGAGATGGTGAAGAAGGGCACCCCCGCCTCGCCGGCGATGGCGCGGGCGAGCAGCGTCTTGCCGGTGCCGGGGCTGCCGACGAGCAGCGCGCCCTTGGGAATCTGGCCGCCCAGCTTGGCGAAGCGCGCCGGATCGCGCAGGAATTCGACGATCTCTTCCAGTTCCTCGCGCGCCTCGTCGATGCCGGCGACATCGGCGAAGGTGACGCGGCCCTGACGCTCGGTCAGCAGTTTGGCCTTGCTCTTGCCGAAGCCCATCGCCCCCGAACCGCCGCCCTTCTGCACCTGCTTCAGCGCGAAGAAGGCAACGCCCAGGATCAGCAGCAGCGGCAGCGCCTGGAGCAGCACATACATGAGGATGTTGGGCTCGTCGGCCTGCTTGCCGCCGTAGCGCACGCCGTTCTGCTGGAGCAGCGGCAGCAGCGTGGTATCGTTGGGGACAGGGACGGTCGAGAAGGCGTCGCCATCCTTGAAATGGCCGGTGATCCGCGATTCGCCGACCTGGACATCCTGCACGCTGCCTTCGGCGACCTTCGCGCGGAAATCGGAATATTGCATCTGGCCGTTGCCGGAATCGGTGCGCGAACTGAACAGCGAGACCGCGAAGAACAGGGCCAGAAAGATGCCGCCCCAGATCAGCAGGTTGCGCATCCAGGGGTTGCCGCTGGGCTGGTCGTCATTCATCGGCTGCGTGTCCTTCCGCGCGCAATGTAGGCGGGGGTGGCTGAATAGCAAGTTAGCGGCCCGACCGTTTTGCCGTGGGATCGCCGCGCGCTTCATCCGCCGCGCAGCAGTTGCACGCCGTAATCGCGCTCGAACAGATAGAGCAGCAGCCGCGCCGCCTCGCCGCGCGCACCCGTCAGCCCGCCGCCCTGTTCGATGCCGGCGTGCTCGACGAGCAGCCGCGCATCGTCATGCGCGACGGGCAACAGCCGGGCGATCTGGTCGAGGCTGGCGATACGGAAGGGCGCATCGCCCGACTGGCGCGTGCCGAGTAGCTCGCCACCGCCGCGCAGGCGCAGATCCTCCTCGGCGAGCCGGAAGCCGTCCTGCGTCTCGCGCATCAGCGCAAGACGCGCGCGCCCCGCCTCGCTGAGCGCGGTTCCGCGCAGCAGCAGGCAGACCGATCTGCCCGTGCCGCGCCCGACCCGTCCGCGCAGCTGGTGAAGCTGGGCAAGCCCGAAGCGTTCGGCCTGCTCGATCACCATCAGCGTGGCATCGGGCACATCCACCCCGACCTCGATCACCGTCGTTGCGACGAGCAGCTTCGCCTCGCCGGCGACGAAGCGCGCCATCGCCGCATCCTTCGCTTCGGGGCGCAGCTGGCCGTGGACCAGCACCGCTGCCCCGCCGAAGCGCTGGGCGAGCTCGGCGAAGCGCGCCTCGGCGGCGGCAAGGTCGGCGCTCTCCTCTTCGCGCACCATCGGGCAGACCCAATAGGCCTGGCCACCGCCGGCGAGATGGCGGGCGAGCGCGGCGATCACATCCTCCATCCGGTCGAGCGCGACGACGCGGGTGTCGATCGGCTGGCGCCCGGGGGGCAGCTCGTCGAGCCGCGAGACGTCCATCTCGCCATATTGCGCAAGGCACAGCGTGCGCGGGATCGGGGTTGCGGTCATCGCGAGGCAATGCGGCGTGCGCCGGCCCTTCTGGCTGAGCAGCAGCCTTTGCGAGACGCCGAAGCGGTGCTGCTCGTCGATCACCACCAGCGCGAGATCGCGATAGCGGACCGCCTCCTGGAAGATCGCATGCGTGCCCACCACCATGGCGATGCTGCCGTCGAGCAGGCCGATCAGCGTCGCCTCGCGCGCGCGGCCCTTGTCGCGGCCGGTGAGGAGGGCGATGGGCACGCCGGTGGGTGCGAGCATCCGCGACAGCGTGTCGTAATGCTGGCGGGCAAGCAGCTCGGTCGGCGCGAGCAGCGCCGCCTGCGCCCCCGTCTCGACCGCGATCAGCATCGCGGACAGCGCGACCACGGTCTTGCCCGAGCCGACATCGCCCTGGAGCAGCCGCAGCATCGGTGCGGGCTGGGCGATATCGCCCTCGATCTCGGCGATGGCGCGGCGCTGCGCGCCGGTCAGCGCGAAGGGCAGCGCGAGCCGGTCGCGCAGCCGGCCGTCGCCCGCAAGCGGCGTGCCGCGCCGCGCACGGCCCGCGGCGCGAACCAGCAGCAGCGCCAGCGCATTGGCGAACATCTCGTCATAGGCGAGCCGGTCGCGCGCCTCGCGATGTTCGCCGCGATGCGCCAGCGTCAGCGCCTCGCGCCAGGCGGGCCATTGATTGCGGGCGAGCGCGCCGGGCTCGATCCATTCGGGCAGCGCGGGCAGCGCGGCGAGCGCCTGCGCGATGAGCGCGCCGAGCCGCCCCTGCGTCAGCCCCTCGGACAGCGGATAGACAGGCTCGGTAAGCTGGCCGAGCGCTGTGGCGCTTTCCTCGGCGATATGGTCGGGATGGACGATCTGGAGCATCTGCCCATATTGGTCGAGCCGCCCGGCGATCCAGCGCCGCTGCCCGAGCGGGAGCTGCCTCTTCGCCCAGCCGGCGTTGCGCCCGAACCAGGCGAGCGTGCAGACATTGCCGGCATCATCGGCTGCCAGCACGCGGAACGGTCCGCGCCCGGCGCTGCTGCGGTATTCGAGCGGGGTCAGCGCGACGACCACCTGTTCACCGACGCCCGACTCGTCGAGACCGGCGACGGCGCGGCGGCTGACGAAGCGTTCGGGCAGGTGATAGGCAAGATCGCGCAGCCGGGTCAGCCCGAGCCGGTCGAGCGGCTTGCTCAGCCCCGGCCCCACGCCCTTGAGTCCGGCGGTCTCGGCGAAAAGCGGGTTGAGGATGTCGGGGCGCATGCGTCCCGCATAGCCAATCCGCTTCCTGCCGGGGAGGATTGATTGCGCGCGCGCGCTGCCCTAGCGCGCCGCCATGGAATCGGACGACCCGCGCCTGCGCCGCCTCAAATTCCGCGCCTGGCACCGCGGCACGCGCGAGGCCGATTACACGATCGGCTGCTATTTCGATCGTTTCCACCGCGATTGGAGCGAGCACGAACTCGCCTGGTTCGAGGCGCTGCTCGGCGAGGAGGATGCCGATATCCTCGGCTGGGCGCTCGGAACGCTGGCCCCGCCCGAACGCTTCGCCGGGCCGATGATGGCGCGGATGCAGCGCCTCGATTACGTGCGCATCTGATTTCCATGCCCGATCTTTCCCGCATCCTCGCCGCGCGCGCGCCGCTGACCCTCGCCTCGGTGGTGCGCGGTGCGCAGCCGCTGGTGACGGCCGATCTGGCCCGCGCCGCCTTCGCGAAAGGTGCGCGGGCGGTGTTCATCGCCGCCGATGGCGCGGCGCTGCGCGCGCTTGCCGAGGCGGCGCGCTGCTTTGCGCCCGAGATCGAGGTGATCGAATTTCCCGCATGGGATTGCCTCCCCTACGATCGCGCCAGCCCGGTTCTGTCGATTTCGGCGATGCGGCTCGCCGCGCTCCACCGGCTCCAGGCGAGGGCGCAACGGCCGCAACTGCTCGTCACCACGATCAATGCGGTGTTGCAGCGGGTGCTCACCCCGTTTCGCATCCGCGAATCGGTGCGGCTGCTCAAGCCCGGCACCGAGATCGGCCATGCGAGCCTGACCGCGCTGCTCCACCGCCAGGGCTATGCGCGCACCGATACGGTGGCCGATGCCGGCGAATATGCGGTGCGCGGCTCGATCTTCGACATCTTCCCCTCGGGGCTGGAGGAAGGGCTGCGGCTCGATTTCTTCGGCGACGAGATCGAGGCGCTGCGCCGCTTCGATCCAACGACCCAGCGTTCGACCGGCACGCTCGACGAGCATCTCCTGCTCCCGGCGAGCGAGGCGCTGCTCGACGAGGCGACGATCAAGCGCTTTCGCGCGCGCTATCGCGAGACCTTCGGGGCCAGCGCCACCGGCGATCCGCTGTACCAGGCGGTCAGCGACGGGCGCCGGCTCGCCGGGCTCGAACACTGGCTGCCGCTGTTCGAGGAACGGCTGGCAAGCCTGTTCGATCACCTCGGTGATTCCGACTGCCTGGTCATCGACAGTGCCGCCGGCCCCGCCGCCGACGAGCGCCTGTCCGACATCGCCGATTATTTCCAGACCCGCCAGCAGACCGCGGGCGGCAAGGCGGGAAGCTATCGCCCGCTCGATCCCGCTGCGCTCTACCTGACCCGCGCCGAATTCGACACGCGGCTAGAGAGCTGGCCCGTGCATCGCGCCGACGCCTTCGCCCAGCCCGAAAGCGCGCGCGTGCTCGACTTCGGCTTGCGCGCCGCGCGTGATTTCACCCCCGAGCGCGCGCAGGCGGCGCATGGCGGCGACAAGGGCGGCGGCGGCCATGTCTATGAGGCGGCGGCGCGGCATTTCCAGGCGGTGGCGCGGCAGGGCAAAAAGCCGATCCTTGCCGCCTATTCGACCGGCAGCCGCGCGCGCATCGCCGCGATCCTCGGCGAGGCGCTGCCGCCGGCCCCGGCGCTCGCCGAAAGCTGGCAGGAAGCGCTGGGGCTGGCCGCGTCGGGCCGCGTCGCGGCGTTGGTGCTGCCGCTCGAAACGGGCTTCGCCAGCGACGCGATCGAACTCGTCACCGAGCAGGATCTGCTCGGCGACCGGCTGGTGCGCCGCAAGCCGCGCCGCAAAAGCGCCGACGCCTTCCTCGCCGAGCTGTCGGCGCTCAGCCCGGGCGACCTCGTCGTCCATATGGAGCATGGCATCGGCCGCTACGAGGGGTTGCAGTCGATCCCCGTCGGCCAGTCGCCGCATGATTGCGTGATGCTGAGCTATGCCGGCGGTGACAAGCTCTACATCCCGGTAGAGAACATCGACGTGCTCTCGCGCTACGGCAGCGACGATGCCGGCACCGCGAGCCTCGACAAGCTCGGTGGCGAGGGCTGGCAGCGCCGCCGCGCGCGGCTCAGGGAACGCATCCGCGAGATCGCCAACGATCTTTTGAAGACCGCCGCCCGGCGCGCGCTGCGTCAGGCGCCGGTGTTCATCGCCGATCCCGCCTCCTATGCGCCCTTCGTCGATCGCTTTCCCTGGGACGAGACCGACGACCAGGACGCGGCGATCGCCGATGTGCTCGACGATCTCGCCGCCGGCCGGCCGATGGACCGCCTCGTGTGCGGCGATGTCGGTTTCGGCAAGACCGAGGTCGCGCTGCGCGCCGCCTTCGTTGTGGCGATGGGCGGGATGCAGGTTGCGGTGGTGGCGCCGACGACGCTGCTCGCGCGTCAGCATTTCGAGAGCTTTTCAGGCCGTTTCGCCGGCTTTCCGCTCAAGGTCGGGCGGCTGTCGCGCCTCGTTGCGGCGAAGGAGGCGGCGGCCACCCGCGCCGGGCTTGCCGATGGCACGCTCGACATCGTCATCGGCACTCATGCGCTGCTGGCGAAATCGGTTGCCTTCAAGCGGCTCGGTCTCGTCATCGTCGACGAGGAGCAGCGCTTCGGCGTCGGCCACAAGGAACGGCTCAAGCAGCTGCGCGCCGATGTCCACATGCTGACGCTGACCGCGACCCCGATCCCGCGCACGCTCCAGATGGCGATGTCGGGGCTGCGCGAGCTTTCGACCATCCAGACGCCGCCGGTCGATCGCCTCGCGGTCCGCACCTATGTTCTCGAATGGGACGACATGGTGCTGCGCGAGGCCTTGCTGCGCGAGCATCATCGCGGCGGTCAGAGCTTCATCGTCGTCCCCCGCATCGCCGACATGGCCGAGCTTGAGGACTGGTTGCGCCAGCATGTGCCCGAGGTGCGCTTCATCGCCGCGCATGGCCAGATGGCGCCCGGCGAGGTCGAGGAGCGCATGGCCGCCTTCTATGAGCGCAGATACGAGGTGCTGCTTTCGACCACCATCGTCGAGAGCGGGCTCGACATCCCGAGCGCGAACACCATCGTCATCCACCGCGCCGATCGCTTCGGGCTTGCCCAGCTCTACCAGCTGCGCGGCCGCGTCGGCCGGGCGAAGCTGCGCGCCTACGCCTATCTGACGACACCACCCGGTCGCGCGCTCGGCGAAATCGCCGGCAAGCGCCTGAAGGTGCTCGGCGATCTCGACAGCCTCGGCGCGGGCTTCCAGCTCGCCAGCCACGATCTCGACATCCGCGGCGCGGGCAATCTCCTCGGCGATGAACAGTCGGGCCATATCCGCGAGGTCGGCTTCGAGCTTTACCAGTCTATGCTCGAGGACGCGATCCTCGCCGTCCGTGCCGAGGCCGCCGGGGTGACGCGCGAGGCGGCCGGTCCCTCGCCGCAGATCACCGTCGATGCGCCGATCCTCATCCCCGAGGATTACGTCCCCGACCTTGCGGTGCGCATGGCGCTGTATCGCCGGCTCAACGATGCGACCGACCATGGCGCGGTCGAGGCGCTGGCCGCCGAGATGATCGACCGCTTCGGACCGCTGCCCGAGCCCACCGCCAATCTCGTCAAGCTCATCGAGATCAAGCGCCAGGCGATCGCCGCGCATATCGCGCGGATCGACGTCGGCCCCAGGGGCACGCTGGTCAGCTTCCACCAGGACAGCTTCCCCGATCCCGCCGGCCTGGTCGCCTATGCGCGGCGGCTCGAAGGCACGGTCAAGCTGCGCCCCGACCACAAGCTGGTGGTCAACCGTGCCTGGGGCAATCCCGAGGCGCGGCTCAACGGCCTGCTGCAACTGACCCGGGGGTTGAGCGCGGCGGCGAAGGGGAAGTGATCCCCGCCGCAGGACGGCTCGCCCCGGGCAAGCGTTCCGCGCTCAGGTCACCGCCCGGGGATTGGCCGTGCCGCTTTCGCTGAACAGCGCCGAATGCCGGCGTTCGGTATAAAGCCAGGCGCCGTGGTGCTTCACCAGCCGGTCCTCGTAAAGCCCCGCGAGCTTGAACAGGCCGCCGCTTTTCAACAGCACGGTCTCGCTCGTCGTGGCAAGCACGCGCGCCGTGTCGCCGTCGACCTCGATGCTGCCGATCTCGGCGGAAAAGGCGACGCATACCCAATCGGCCCACAGGCTCTGCCATTGCCGGCGCAACGCAGGTTTGCCCGAAACATCGCCCAGCACCGTGATCCAGCGGCATTCGGGCGCCCAGCAGGCGAGCCAGCCCTCGCAATCGGCGCTGGCGCTCGCATAGCCATAGGCGCCCGACAATTCGCGGATCGCCAGCCGGTCCTCGATCGGGCCGATGAATGCCATGCGCAAGTCCCCCCGTGGTCAATCCCGGCCGGCAACCTACACCACAGCGCGCAGGCGAGGGGTGGGAATTGTGTCGCGGCGGCGATATGAAGCGCTTCTGCAAGGGAGAACCGGGTGACGAAGCCGGCGTTTTCACGCACGAATCCATGGCCGTGGGGATGATCGCCCCGGCTCCGCTGTCGCCCGCCGAACGCGATTGCCTCGCGTCGATCGCTGCTGCGCCGCTCGTCCCGCAGGTGCTCGACTGGGCGGCGATCAACAGCGGCACCGGAAATCTTGCCGGGCTGGCGGCGATGGCGCAGGTGCTGGCCGCGGCCTTCGCGGCGCTGCCCGGCGAGCTCACCCTGCGCGACCCGGCGCCGGTCGGCGCGATCGCCGCCGACGGCACCGAGACGGCGGTGGCCTGCGGACGCCATCTCGTGCTGCGGGTGCGCCCGCAGGCGGCGCGGCGGGTGCTGCTGACCGGTCATATGGACACGGTCTATGCCGCGGACGATCCGTTCCAGGCCTGCGAATGGCTCGATGCCGAAACGCTGCGCGGCCCCGGCACCGCCGACATGAAGGGCGGGCTTGCGCTGATGCTCGCCGGCCTGCTCGCTTTCGAGGCCAGCGCGCCCGCGCTCGGCTATGACGTGCTCATCAACAGCGACGAGGAGACCGCCTCGCTGTCCTCGGCGGCGCTGATCCGCGAGCTTGCCGCCGGCAAGATCGCCGCGCTGACCTATGAGCCGGCGCTCGCCGGCGGGGCGATGGCGGGCGCGCGGCCCGGCTCGGGCAATTTCGCCGCGGTGGTGCGCGGGCGCTCGGCGCATGCCGGGCGCAACCCCGAGGCGGGGCGCAACGCGGTGCTTGCCGCCGCCGATCTCGCGCTGCGGATCGAGGCGCTGGTGGCGCCGGGGCTTTCGGCCAATCCGGCGCGGATCGAGGGCGGCGGCGCGAACAACCGGGTCCCCGATCTCGCGATCCTGCGCTTCAACCTGCGGCCGCGCGACGCGGCGCATCTCGCCCGCGCCGAAGCCGCGCTCGCCGCCGCGATCGCCGAGGTGGCGGCCGGGCGCGAGGTGACGATCGGCTTGCATGGCGGCTTCGCCCGGCCGCCCAAGCCCGTCGATGCCGGGGCCGAGCGGCTGTTCGCGATTGTCGCGCGCGCGGCGGTGGCGCTGGGCCAGCCGATGGCGCGGCAGGATTCGGGCGGGGTCTGCGATGGCAACAACATCGCCGCCTGCGGCGTGCCGGTGCTCGATACCATGGGCGCGCTCGGCGGCGCGATCCATTCGCCGCAGGAATTTCTGACGGTCGCCTCGCTTGCCGAGCGCGCGCGGCTGACCGCACTCGTGCTCATGAGGCTCGATCGCGGGGAACCGCCGGCATGAGCCATGTCCTGCGCCCGGCGCGGCCGGGGGATCTCGATGCGCTGTACCGGCTGGCGCTGTCGACCGGCGGCGGTTTCACCAATCTGCCGCCCGATCGCGATGCGCTCGCCGCCAGGCTCGACCGCTCGGCGAAGGCGCTGGCGCGCGCCGGCACCGGGATCGACGATGATCGCTTCGTCTTCATGCTGACCGATGCCGACGGCCAGGTGGTGGGCACGGCGCAGATTTTCAGCCGCGTCGGCAGCGATCATCCCTTCTTTTCCTACCGCCTCGGCGCGATCACCCAGCACAGCGCCGAATTCGGTTTCAGCTTCCGCGCCGAATTCCTCTCGCTGACCACCGATCTCGACGGGTCGAGCGAGGTCGGCGGGCTTTACCTCGAACCCGGCGTGCGCGCGGCGGGGCTTGGCGGCCTGCTGGCGCGCAGCCGCTACCTGTTCATCCGCCGCCATCGCGCGCGCTTTGCCGACCGCACGCTTGCCGAATTGCGCGGGGTGATCGACGAGAATCGCAGCTCGCCCTTCTACGACGGGCTGGCGGGCCGCTTCTTCGGGATGAGCTTTTGCGAAGCGGATGAATTCAACGCGATCCACGGCAACCAGTTCATCGCCGATCTGATGCCCAAGCACCCGATCTATACCGCGTTGCTGCCCGAAAGCGCGGTCGCGGTGATCGGCGCGCCGCATTCGGCCGGGCGTCCGGCGATGCGCATGCTCGAAGCCGAGGGCTTCCGCTACGAAGGTTATCTCGACATCTTCGACGGCGGCCCGACGATGACCGTTGCCACCGACCACATCGCCACCATCGCCGCCGCCGTCGAAGCGCGGATCATCGCCACCGATCTCGATGCGACGGCGGGCGAGCCATCGCTGATCGCCGCCGGCCGGCTCGAAGGCTTCCGCGCCACCTGTGGCCGCATCGCCGCGCGCGAAGGCGGGGTGGCGATCGATGCCGCGGCGGCTGCGCTGCTCGACGTTGCGCGCGGCGATGAGATCACCCACGTCGCCGGGAGATAGCCGCTGCGCGAGATCAACTTCGACGGCATCGTCGGCCCCAGCCATAATTACGCCGGGCTCAGCCTCGGCAATCTCGCGGCGACGCGCAATGCCGGATGCGACGCCTTCCCGCGCGAGGCGGCGCTCCAGGGGCTTGCCAAGATGCGCGAGAATTGCGCGCTCGGTCTCGCGCAGGGCATCCTGCTGCCGCACGCCCGCCCGGCGACCGCCTGGCTGGCGCGGATGGGGGCGCGTGCCGAAAGCGCCGATCCGGCGCTGCTCGCCAATGCGATGTCGGCCTCGCCGATGTGGACCGCCAATGCCGCGACCGTCTCGCCCGCGCCCGATTGCGCCGACGGCCGCTGCCATCTGACCGTCGCCAATCTGCTGACCATGCCGCATCGCGCGCTCGAAGCGCCGCAGACGCTGGCGCAGCTGCGGCTGGCCTTCGCGCACCCCGGCTTTGCCGTGCATCCGCCGGTGCCCGCGCCCTTCGGCGATGAGGGCGCGGCCAACCACATGCGGCTGTGCGCCGATCATGGCGAACAGGGGGTCGAGGTCTTCGTCTATGGCACCGGCCCCGACGAGCCGGCGCATGGCCCCTTTCCCGCGCGCCAGCATCGCGAGGCGAGCGCCGCGGTCGCGCGGCTCCACGGGCTCGATCCCGACCGGGTGGTGTTCGCCCGGCAATCACCCGAGGCGATCGCCGCGGGCGCGTTCCACAACGATGTCGTCGCGGTGGCGAACGGCCCGGTGCTCTTCGCGCATGAGCAGGCCTTCGCCGATCGCGAGGCGCTGTATGCGCGGCTGCGCGCGCGGCTCGCGGTCGAGATCGTCGAGGTGCCGGCAAACCTCGTCAGCCTTGCGGACGCGATCGGCGCCTATCTGTTCAACGCGCAGCTCGTCTCGCTGCCCGAAGGCGGCATGGCGCTCATCCTGCCGACCGAGGCGTGCGACAACGCGCGGGTCTGGGGCTGGCTCGAAGCGCTGGTCGCCACGAACGGGCCGATCCGCCGGCTGATACCCGTCGATCTGCGCCAGAGCATGGCCAATGGCGGCGGCCCCGCCTGCCTGCGGCTGCGCGTCGTCGCCGATCCTGCGACCGTCGATCCGCGCTTCCTTGTCGATCGGGCAAGGCTCGATGCGATCGGCGAGGTGATCGAGCGGCACTGGCCGCGGCGCATCGCCGCCGCCGATGTGGCGCTGCCGCAGCTGTGGGAGGAAGTGGGCGCGGCGCGCCGGGCGCTGCTCGCCGCACTGGGGCTTGGCGAACTCGACACGGCCTCGTTATGAGCGCCGGCATGACCGATTCCCCGCGCATCCGCGATGCCCTGCCCGACGATGCCGCCCCGCTCAGCCGGCTCAAGCTCGCCTGCTTTCGCGAGACCTTCCTTGAGGATTTCGCGATCCCCTATCCGCCGGCCGATCTCGCGATCTTCGAGGCGGAATGCTATGCACCCGGCCCGGTCGCGGCCGAACTGGCCGCGCCGAGCCATCGCAGCTGGGTGATCGAAGGCGATGGCGGCGCGCTTCTCGGCTATGCGCATGTCGGGCCGTGCAAGCTGCCGCATCCCGAGGTGAAGCCGGGCGACCGCGAGCTTTATCAGCTCTATCTGCGGCGCAGCGCGCAGGGCGGCGGGCTCGGGCGCCGGCTGCTCGATCATGCGCTCGCCTTTCTCGATGCACAGGGCGGCCCGATCTGGCTCGGCGTCTGGTCGGGCAATGCCCGCGCGCAGGCGGTCTATGCGAGGCGCGGCTTTGCCGTGGTCGGCGAATACCAGTTCCGTGTCGGCAACTGGCGCGACGATGAGCGCATCATGCGGCGCGACCCGGCATGAGCGCCTCGCCCTTCATGCTCGATGGCAAGCTGGCGCTGGTCACCGGCGGCGCCAGCGGCATCGGCCTCGGCATCGTCGAGGTGCTGGCCGAGGCGGGGGCACAGGTGGTCATCGCCGACCGCGCGATCGCGGACGCCGAAGCGGTTGCCGCCGGGCTTGCCGCGCGCGGGCGGCTGGTCGAGGCGGTGCCGCTCGATCTGGCCGAGGAGGGCTCGATCATCGCCGCCGCCGCAGAGGTCACCCGCCGCCATGGCGCGCCGTGGCTGCTGGTCAACAATGCCGGCTTGCAGAACCGCGAGCTGCTGCTCGACGCCAGCGCCGGGCATTGGGAGGCCACCCATGCGGTCAACGCGCGCGGGCCGTTCCTGCTGATGCGCGAGATCGGGCGGGCGATGGTGGCAGGTGGCGCGGGCGGGCGCATCGTCAATGTCGCCTCGGCGGCGCTCATCGGCTCGATCATTCACGGGCTCGCCGCCTATACCGCCTCGAAGGCGGCGCTCGGCGGATTGACGCTGACCGCCGCGCTCGAACTTGCCGAGCATGGCATCACCGTCAACACCGTGCTGCCGGGCGGGGTCGCCACCCCCGGGGCGATGGGCGCGACCGGGCCGGAAGCGCGCGGCCCGGCCCGCCGCCGCCCGCCGCTCGGGCTGTGCGAGCCGCGCGATATCGCCGCCGCGGTGCTGTTTTTCGCTTCGCCGGCCGCGCGCTTCGTGACAAATCAGGTGCTGGCGGTCGATGCCGGCTGGTCGATAAGCTGACGGGTTCGCCGCGGTGGATCGAATGCCCCGATGGAGCGAGGAGTGCCCGATGTCAGAAGCTGATCCCGCGCTGGTCAAGACTGCGCCCTTTGCCGTCACCGATCCCGAGCGGATCCCCGCGCAGCGCTATTACGATGCCGATTTCTACCAGGCCGAGGTTGATCACCTGTGGCCGCATGTCTGGCAGATGGCCTGCCGGCTCGAACAGATCGCCGAGGTTGGCGACTGGGTGGAATATGCCAATGTCGGCCGTTCGGTGCTCGTCGTGCGCACGAAGTCGGGGGTCAAGGCGTTCCACAACGCCTGCCGGCACCGCGGCGTGCCGATCGCCGGTGGCAAGGGCAACGAGCATGGCAATTGCGCCAAATCGGGCTTCATCTGCCCGTTCCACGGCTGGCGCTGGAACATCGATGGCGAAAATACCTTCGTCTATGGCCGGCACATGTTCAGCGAGGCGCAGCTCGACCAGGCCGATCTCGCATTGCGGCCCTGCCGGGTCGAGGTGGCGATCGGCTGCGCCTGGATCAATTTCGACGACGATGCGCCCTCGTTCCGTGAAACCATCGGCCCGCTGGCCGATCGGCTGGAAGCGCATGCGGTCAGCAAGCTGCGCGCCGAATGGTGGTTCGCCACGGTGCTGCCGGCCAACTGGAAGGTGGCGATGGAGGCCTTCATGGAAGGCTACCACGTCATGCGCACCCATCCGCAGCTGCACCATGCGGCAAGCTCGATCTACAACGACATGTACGGCAACGAGACCGGCGAGGGCGCGCGCCAGTTCCCGACGACGCTGCGCCAGAACATCGCCGCGCAGTTCAAGCACATGGAACTGCTCAGCGAAGGCATGGCCGGCATGCTCCACGCCAAGGAAGTCGACATCATCCGCGGCCTGCTCGACGCCGACCTGCCCGAGGACGATCCGCATCAAGCGCTGATGATGTGGTTCGGGCTGGTCCAGGACCAGATCACCAAACAGCTGCGCGCCAGGGGCGAGCCGGTGCCCGATCTCAACAAGGTCGCGGTGTCGGATCCGATCAATGCGGTCGAATTCATCTTCCCGCATTATTTCCTGCTGCCGTTCTTCAGCAGCATGTCCTCGTACCGGATCCGCCCGCTGGGGCCGGAAAGCTGCCTGTTCGAGCTGTGGTCGCTGACCCTCTATCCCGAGGGCGAGGAGCCCGCGCCGCCGCAGGAGCCGACCATGCTGCCCTATGACAGCGATCAGTTCCCGCCGATCCCGCGCCAGGACTATTCCAACATCCCCATCCAGCAGCAGGGTCTCCACGCCAAGGGCTTCGATTTCATGCGCCTGTCGAAGGACAAGGAAGGGATGATCAGCAATTACCAGCGGATCATCGACGGCCATCTGCGCGGCGCCGACCCCAGGAAGCTCGCCGAGGCGACCACCCTGCTCGGCGGCAATTTCGACGGCCCGATCCTGGACTTCGATTTCTAAATAGTCCGGTTCGGGCATTTGCATCGCTGTCGGCGACGCGCCGCGCCGCCGCAATTCCTGTCAATTAAATGCAGCGTCACCGTAATT
>JAGWPW010000115.1 GCA_028870315.1 Sphingomonadales bacterium
TGATGGGCTATCGCGCGCCGAGCTTCTCGATCGACCAGCGCACGCCCTGGGCCTATATGGTGCTGGCCGAACAGGGCTATGCCTATAGTTCGAGCGTCGCGCCGATCGTGCATGATCACTATGGCTGGCGCGAGGCACCGCGCTTCGCCTTCAAGCCGCTGCCCTGGTCCGAACTGCTCGAAATCCCGGTCACCACCGCGCAATTCGGCAATCGCCGGCTGGCCGCGGGCGGCGGCGGCTTCTTCCGCCTGCTGCCCTACCGCTTTTCGCGCTGGGCGATCGGCAAGGTCAATTCGCACGAGGACCGGCCGGCGGTGTTCTATTTCCACCCGTGGGAAATCGATGCCGGCCAGCCGCGCGTGCCCGGCGCGCCGTTGCGCTCGCGGCTGCGCCATTACACCAATATCGAAGGCATGGAGGACAAGCTGCGCCGCCTGCTGGATGATTTCGCGTGGGGGCGGATGGATGTGCTCGCCAGCCGCGAGGCGTGGCGGGCGGGGCCGCCGGTGCTGCAAGGCGCGGCGTGACCGCACCCTTTCGCCTTCCCGTGCCGCCCGGCCAAGCGGACGTTGCCGCCAGGCAAGCGGTGCGGTTTCGCGCGGTCGATCCCGCCGACCCGCGCGAGGCGACGCGGATTGGCGCGTTCCTTGCCGGCCACCGGGAGGCAAGCGCGTTTCACCGCCCGCAATGGCTGGCGGCGGTGGCGGATGGCACGGGGCAGCGCGGATGGGCGATGCTGGCCGAGATTGCCGGCGAACTCGTCGGTTATCTGCCGCTTACCGAAGTGCATTCGCCGCTGTTCGGCCGGCTGCTGGCATCGAGCGGCTTTGCCGTCGGCGGCGGGCTGCTGCGCTGCGGCGGCTGGAACCCCGGGCCACTGTTCGCCGCGCTTGAAGAACTGGCGCTGCGGCTGAGCTGTCCGTCAATCGAGCTGCGCGGCGGGGTGCTGCCCGCCGATCGCCGCGGCTGGACGCTTGTCGGCAACGCCCATGCAGGCTTTTGCGCCGCGCTGGCCGGTGATGACGAGAGCCAGCTCGCCGCGATCCCGCGCAAGCAGCGCGCCGAGCTGCGCAAGGGGCTCGCGGCAGAGCTTGCGGTCAGCGTCGGGCGCAACCGCGAGGCGCTGGCGGCGCATTACGCGGTCTATGCCGAAAGCCTGCGCAATCTCGGCACGCCGGTCTTTCCGCGCGGCCTGTTTGCCGCGGTCCTCGCCCAATTCGACGAGGATGCCGACATCCTGACCGTGCACCACCGCGGACGCCCGGTCGCGAGCGTGCTTTCGCTCTATCATCGCGGAACGGTGCTGCCCTATTGGGGCGGCGGCACCACGGCGGCGCGGGCGCTGCGCGCCAATGACCGGATGTATTTCGCGCTGATGAGCCATGCGCGCGGCCGGGGCTGCGAGCGCTTCGACTTCGGGCGATCAAAGACCGGGAGCGGCGCCTGGCATTTCAAGCGCAACTGGGGCTTCGAGCCGCAACCGCTGACCTATGCGCGCTGGACCGCGCCCGGCAGCGCGCCGCGCGATGCCGATCCGCGCAGCGCGCGCCATGCCGCGCGGATCGCGCTGTGGCAGCGCCTGCCGCTGGCGCTCGCCAACCGCCTCGGTCCGCCGATCGCCCGGGGGTTGGGATGAAGCAGGAAATCCTCTTCCTGTGCCACCGCATCCCGTTTCCGCCCAACCGCGGCGACAAGATCCGTTCGCACAACATCGTCAAGCGGCTGGCGCGCATCGCGCCGGTGCACATCGGCTGCTTTGCCGACGATGATGCCGACATGGGCGAGGAATTCGAGCTCGCCGCGATCGCCGCCAGCTATCGGCTGGTGCGCCGGTCGAAACCGCTGGCACTGGCCGGCTTGCAGAGCCTCGTGCGCGGCTGCTCGATCAGCCGCACCGCCTTCGAGGATGGCACGCTTGCCAGCTATGTCGCCGAGCTGACCGCTTCGCGGCGGATCGGCACCATCTATCTGTTTTCGGGCCAGATGGGCCAATATGTGCCCGCCGATTTCGCCGGGCGGCTGATCGCCGATTTCGTCGATGTCGATTCGGCCAAATTCGAAGCTTATGGCGCGCGCAAACGCGGGGTCATGGCTTGGGTGGACGCGCGCGAGGGGCGCAAGCTGCGCGCCGAGGAAGCCGCGCTCGCCGACCGGGCCGGGGTCAGCCTTCTGGTGAGCGATGCCGAGGCGGCGCTGTTTTGCGCGCGCCTGCCCGAAGCGATCCGCGCCCATGCGCAGGTTCGCACGCTGGCGAACGGCATCGATTCGGCCTATTTCGATCCCGGCCTCGTCAATTCCGAACCCCGGCTGCGGGCGCTGCCTGCGCCCCGGCTGATCTTCACCGGCCAGATGGATTACCGCCCCAATGTCGAGGCGGCGCTGCGCGTGGCGAGGCAAATCCTGCCACTCATCCGTCACCATCTGCCCGAGGCGAGCTTTCACGTCGTCGGCCGCAACCCGACCGCCGAGCTTCTGGCGCACAACGGGCACGCGGGGGTTCATGTCTGGGGCGCGGTCGAGGATATTCGCGGCTGGATCAAGGCCGCCGACATGGCGATCGTGCCGCTCGACATCGCGCGCGGCGTCCAGAACAAGGTTCTCGAAGCAATGGCGATGGAGCGTCCGGTGATCCTGAGCACTGCGGCGCTCACCGGGATCGAGGCGGTGCCGGGCCATCATTTCATCGAGGCCAACAGCGACGAGGAATGCGCCGCGGCGGTGATCGCGCTCGCCGCCGATCCGCAACGGGCGCGCGGGGTCGGATTTGCCGCGCGGCGCTTCGTCTGCGAACGGCAGAGCTGGCGGGCGACGCTGGTGCCGCTGCCGGGGCTGCTGGGCGAACCCGCCCCGGCCTGCCGCGATGCCGCCTGACGCGGCCACCGCCGCCGCCCCGCGCCATCGCCAACGCATCGGCGGCTGGGCTGATGGCCTGACCCGGCTTGGCGCGGTGTGGCTGGCACTGGTGCTGCTGTTCCTGCCGCAATGGCAGGCGATGGCGCATCAATGGTGGTCGATCTCGACCTACAGCCACATCCTGCTGATCCCGGCGATCCTGATCTGGCTCGCGTGGCAGCGGCGCGAGGGGTTGCGCGCCTTTGCGCCGCAGGGCTGGTGGCCGGGGCTTGCCGCCTTTGCCGCCGCGTTGTTGCTGTGGATCACCGGCAGCCTTGCCGGCATCGCCGAGGCGCAGCAGGCGGGCGCGGTTGCCATGCTGATCGCGGTGGTGCCGCTGCTGCTGGGGCCGCGCATCGCCATGGGGCTCGCTTTTCCGCTCGCCTATATGCTGTTCCTGGTGCCAGTGGGCGACGAGGCCATTCCGCTCATGCAGACGGTGGATGCGCGGCTGACGGTCGCGCTGCTCCATGCAAGCGGCATCCGCGCGGGCCTTGACGGCGTGTTCATCACCACACCCGCCGGCGCCTTCGAGATCGCCGAGGCCTGCTCGGGGGTCAAATTCCTCGTGGCGATGATCGCGTTCGGCGTGCTTGCCGCGCATGTCTGCTTCGTGAGCCGGTGGCGCCGCGCCGCCTTCCTTGCCGCCGCGATCGTGATCCCGGTGCTGGCGAACGGGCTGCGCTCGTGGGGGACGGTCTATCTTGCCCAGTTCGTGGGCGCGGGCGTTGCCGGCGGGTTCGATCACATCGTCTATGGCTGGATTTTCTTCGCGCTGGTGATTGGCGGCACGCTGGCGTTGTCGTGGCGCTTCTTCGACCGGCCGGCGCGGGCGCCGTTGTTCGATGCCGACGCGCTTGCCGGCTCGCGACGTCTCGCGCGGCTCGAACGCGCGCGCGCGGGCGCGCTGCCGATCCTCGTCGCGCTGCTCGCGCTGGTGCTCGGCGCAAGGGCCTGGACGGCGGCGGCGGCGCGCATGGCCGCTCCGCTGCCGGCGCGGATCGCGCTGCCCGCGGTCCCGGGCTGGCACCGCACCGCCTATGCGCCGCGCCCGTGGTTCGAGCCGCGCGCCGCCGGCGCCGCGCATCGGCTGATCGGCCGCTATGCCGATGCCGGCGGCGATGCCGTCGATGTCTTCGTCGCGCTTTACGCGGCACAGGGGCCGGACGCCAAGGCCGACGGCACCGGCGAGGGCGCGGTCCGCCGCGAGAGCGGCTGGGTCCGCCAGGGCCCGGGGCCGGGTTTCGCCGATGCCTTCGGCGATCGGCTCGCCGCGCCCGGCGCGCCGCAGCGGCTTGCCGAGACGAGCTTCGCCAATGGCGACCGCGTGACCGGCAGCAGGATCGCGCTGCGGCTCGCCGATTTTGAAAACAAGCTGCTGCTGCGCCCGCGCCCGACGATGCTGCTCGTCCTTTCCGCCGAACCCGCGCCGCAGCGATCGCCCTTTCGCCAGATCGCCGCCTTTCGCGCCGCGATCGGCCCGCTCGGCCCCTGGCTGGGCGCGATCGGCCGCGGCACCGCCGCCCGCCCCCAGCCGTTTCGATAGAAAGCTTTTATAATGTGCGGGATAGCGGGTATTTTTCACCGATCATCGGAGCAGCCGGTCGATTATGCGCGGATCGCGGCAATGTGCGAGGCGATCGCCCATCGCGGCCCCGATGGCGCCGGCATCTGGACCGCGCCGGGGGTCGGGCTGGGGCATCGCCGGCTGTCGATCATCGACCTTTCCGGCTCGGCGCAGCCGATGGTTTCCGCGGACGGGCGAGCGGTGTTGGTATTCAACGGAGAAATATACAATTACCGTGAGTTACGTGAGGAATTGAAGGCATCGGGTGCGCAGTTCCGCAGCGATGGCGACAGCGAGGTGATCCTCGCCGCCTATCAGCGCTGGGGCAGCGGCTGCGTCGATCGCCTTTCGGGGATGTTCGCCTTTGCGATCTATGACTGCAGGACGAAAAGCCTGCTCCTTGCCCGCGACCGGCTGGGGGTGAAGCCGCTCTATCTCGCCGAGCTCGCCGATGGCAGCGTGCTTTTCGCCAGCGAGCTCAAAGCGCTTCTCACCCATCCCGGACTGGCGCGGCGGATCGATCCGCTGGCGATCGAGGATTATCTCGCCTGGGGCTATGTGCCCGATACGCGAGGGTTCATCGCCGGGGTCGAAAAGCTCGCCGCGGGCACGATCCGGCGGGTCGAGCATGGGCGCGGGCTGGGGCCGGCCGAGCGGTGGTGGGACATCTCCTTCGCCGACCGGCGACAGGCGAGCGAGGCCGCGCTCGAGGAGGAGTTCGTGGCGCTGATGCGCGCGGCGGTGCGCTCGCGCATGGTTGCCGATGTGCCGCTCGGTGCCTTCCTGTCGGGCGGGGTGGACAGCTCGTCGGTGGTCGCGCTGATGGCCGAGGCGAGCGCGGCGCCGGTCAGGAGCTGTTCGATCGGCTTCGATGTCGCCGCGCTCGATGAAAGCGGCCATGCCGGGAAGGTGGCGCGGCTGTTCGCCACCGATCACCGCAGCCGCACGGTTTCGCCCGAGGATTTCGGGGCGGTCGACACCATCGCCGGCATGTTCGACGAGCCTTTCGCCGATGCCTCCGCGCTTCCCACCTGGCGGGTCTGCCAGCTCGCGCGCGAAAGCGTGACCGTCGCCTTGTCGGGCGATGGCGCCGACGAGGCCTTCGCCGGCTATCGCCGCCACCTATTCCACCATGCCGAGGACGGTGTGCGCCAGTTTTTGCCCTCGGCGCTGCGCAGGCCGCTGTTCGGCACGCTGGGGCGGCTGTATCCCAAGGCCGACCGGGCGCCGCGGCGGCTGCGCGCGAAAACGACGCTGCTGTCGCTCGCCGAGGACGGCGAGGAAGCCTATGCGCGCGCGCTCGCGGTGACACCGCCGGCGCTGCGCGCGCGCCTCTACAGCGACGACTTCCACAAGCTCAGGGGCGAATATCGCGCCGAGACGCCGCTGGTCGGCCTGATGCGCGACGCGCCGGCGCGCTCGGCGCTCGACCGTGCGCAATATATCGATTGCAAGCTGTGGCTGCCGGGTGACATTCTCACCAAAATCGATCGCACCAGCATGGCGGTGGGGCTTGAGGCGCGCGAGCCGCTGCTCGACCACCGCCTCGTCGAATTCGCGGCCAGCCTGCCCGAGCATCTGCGGCTGCGGGGGCGCACCGGCAAATGGCTGATGAAGCAGGCGATGCGGCGCTATCTGCCCGACGACATCCTTTTCCGCCCCAAGCAGGGCTTTGTAACCCCTATTTCACAATGGTTCCGCGGACCGCTGGCCGAGGCCGCGCGCGCGATCGCCAGCGGCGGCGCGCTGGCCCGCAGCGGGTGGTTCGACAGCCGTGCGATCGTTTCCGTCACCGAAGCCCATATCTCCGGACGTGGTGAACATGCGCGCCTCTTGTGGCAGTTGCTGATGCTCGAACGCGCGCTGGCGCGGCTCAACCCCGCATAGGGCGGCTTGCCCTCGCCCGCGCCCGTGCTTGCAGGCCGAGCCAAAAGGCGCGCAATGCCCGGCGTTTACCATAATCCCGGCATGTGTTATCGCAATGCGACTTTGTCGAGATCTGATCCGGATTGAGACAGGTATTCGCGGATAAAAACCCATTGCGGAACATCGCAAAAATCGCTTTAACTTCTTTCCATGGCGCCGCCATCCGGGCGAATTGCGAAAAATATCAAAGAATTGAGGGTCGCGATGCAGCATCTGGTCAGCGGTGTGGATATGCGAGCCCAGGCCGATACAAACGATTGCGCCATCCCGCTTCACGCCGGGTATGAGGCATTGCGCGAGGACGCGCTCGTTCGCCTCGCGATCCCGCAGCGGTTGTTCGAACTCAATGAACTCGATGTTCTCTATGATGGCGAACGACGGAGCTTGTGGACCTTCATGCGCCCACGCCAACGCCCCAGTTTCACGCCATCGATACTTGCCGATTTCGAATGCTGGCAGGAAGACATCGCCAGCGGCTTCGGGCCCGAGCAGGTTGCGCTCGATTATCTCGTGCTGGGCAGCCGGGCGCCGGGCGTGTTCTGTTTCGGTGGCGATCTTGAACTGTTCGACCGGCTGATCCGCGACGGCGACCGCGATGGGCTCGCGAATTACGGCTATCGCTGCGTCGAGATCCTGCATCGCAATCTCCACGCGCTCGACCTGCCGATGCTGACCATCGGGCTCGTCCAGGGGCAGGCGCTGGGCGGCGGGTTCGAGGCGCTGCTGTCGTTCGACATCATCATCGCCGAGCGCGGGTCGAGCTTCGGCCTGCCCGAGACGATGTTCGGCCTGTTCCCCGGCATGGGCGCGCATGCCATTCTCTCGCGCAAGCTGGGAACCGCGCAGGCGAGCCGCATGATCCAGTCGAACCGGGTCCATACCGCCGAGGAAATGTATGAGCTCGGGATCGTCACCGAACTTGCCGAGCCGGGCGGCGGGGTCGAGGCGGTGCGCCGCTTCATCGACCGTTCGAGTCGGCGGCATGTCGGCCTCGTCAACAGCCATCGCGCCATGCGCCGTGCCGCGCCGATCGCGCTTGCCGAATTGCGCGACATCGTCGATCTCTGGGCCGATGCCGCGCTTCACCTCAGCAGCGGTGATCTCAAGCTGATGCGGCGGCTGGCGGCGACGCAGGCAAGGTTGCACGGCGCCGCCGCCTGAACGCTCGCGCCCTCAGCGCGCATCCACCAGAACCAGTTCCGCGTCCTCCAGCGCCTCGACCGTCAGCATGGTCTCGCCGGTCACGGCGATGCCGTCGCGCGGCTGCGCGTCATGGCCGTTGACGCGGATGCGCCCGACCGGAGCGACCAGATATTGGTGGCGCGACGGGTCGAGGTCGAGGTCGAGCGTCTCGCCGGGGCGAAGCGTTGCGGCCAGCACCCGCGCATCGGCGCGGATCGGCAGCGCGCCGTCCTCGGGCGTGCCGCTCGCCAGCGTCACCCAACGCCGCGCGCGCGCGCCATCGTCCTTGCCTCCGCGCGGGAATTCGCGCTGCCCCCAGGCCGGCGGCTCGCCACCGCGATCGGGCAGGATCCAGATCTGGAACAGGGTCGTTGCCGTATCCTCGCGGTTGTATTCGGCATGGATGATGCCGGTGCCGGCGCTCATCACCTGGACGTCGCCCGCCGCGGTGCGGCCCTTGTGGCCCAGACTGTCCTCGTGGCTGATCGCGCCGGAGCGGACATAGGTGACGATCTCCATGTCGCGGTGCGGATGCGGGTCGAAGCCGGTGTGCGCGGCGATGGTATCGTCGTTCCACACCCGGATCGCGCCCCAGCCCATGCGGGCGCGGTCGTGATAGTTCGCGAAGCTGAAATGGTGGCGCGCGTCGAGCCAGCCATGCGCGGCGTGGCCGAGGCCGGCAAAGGGACGGATATCGATCATCGGAAGTTCCACCTCAGCGGGGTGTTGCCGCTGGTATGAGGGGTCAGGTGGGAAGGCCCCGCTGATCTGTCAATCCGCGCGGTCGCGCGGCAGGTAACGCCGTTCGCCGTTTTGCCGGTTGAACCACACATCGAGCCAGCGCCCGCTTTCCTCGTCGCGGAAGGTTTCGCCGGTCTGTTCCCATCCGGGTCCGGCAATGCCTTCGCCGCGCCGGCGATAGCGGCCTTCGAACAGCGTCGAGGCAAGCAGCAGCCCGCCGAGCACGAGCGGCCCGAGGCTCGGGCGGGCGAAGGGCAACATCATCGCCGCGGCCAGATCGGGCCGGAACTCGATGAGCAGGCCGAACAACACCAGCAGCCCGCCCAGCGCGCCGATGAAAATCCGCGCGCGGCCGGTCATGCCCGCTGCACCCTGACCGCGGTGCCATAGGCGACGACCTCGCTCATCGTCTGGCCGATCTCGCCCGAATCGAAGCGCATCATCACCACGGCATCGGCGCCCATGGCGGTGGCATTGGCGACCATCCGGTCGATCGCGTGGCGGCGGGTATCCTCGACGAGCGCGGTATATTCCTTGATCTCGCCGCCGCCGAGCGAACGCAGCCCGGCCATGACATTGCCGCCAAGGCCCCGGCTGCGCACGACCACGCCGAAAACCTGGCCGAGCGTCTCGGTGATGGTGTGACCGACAAGGTTTTCGGTGGTGGCAACGATCATTGTCCGTGCTCCCGCAATTTCGTTCAGCAAGGATCAGGCGAGGTGTCCGGTATGGGGGGCAGCCTCGATCGCCGATCCGATCGCCGTTGAAAATACCCTGGATTTCGCGCGGCACAATGGCCAGTGAGACGGGCTGGCGCCGGCGGTTCATCGGTATCGTGGCGCGACTGGCCGCGCCGCGATTGACGGATGATATAGTGTTACATAGGGCGGCGGAAGCCCCGGCGCAGGCCAGACCGGGTCGACAGGAACGCGGCAGGGGATTTGGGTCATGACTTGCGAAAGGGATTTATGCGCGTCGCTCTGCTCCTGTCCTCCGCGCTGCTGCTGGGCGGGCTCGCCGCCGGCCGCGCGCAAGCGCAGAGCGCCACCGCTCCCGTGCCATCAGATCAGGCGCCATCAGATCAGGCGCCATCAGATCAGGCAGGCACCCGGCCGGTTGCACCGAACGCGGCCGGCGCGGGCCATGAGATCATCGTCACCGCGCGCCGGCTGAACGAAGCGCGCGAGAGTATCAAGCCCAGCCTTGGCGCTTCCGACTACACGCTGACCACCCAGGCGATCCAGAACCTGCCCGGCAGCGACAACCAGCCGATCGAGGATATCATCCTCCAGCTCCCCGGGGTCAGCCAGGACCAGTTCGGCCAGTTCCACGTCCGCGACGATCACAACGGCGTGCAATATCGCCTGAACGGCGTGATCCTGCCCGAGAGCATCGCGGTTTTCGGCCAGACGCTGAGCCCCCGGCTCATAGAGCGGCTCGACCTCGTCACCGGCACGCTGCCCGCGCAATATGGCCTGAGAACAGCCGGCATCATCGATATCACCACCAAATCGGGGCTCAAGGATGAATCCGATGTCAGCCTCTATGGCGGCAGCCATGCGACAATCGAGCCCAGCGTCCAGTTGACCGGCAGTTCGGGTGGCACCAGCTGGTTCGCCTCGGGCGATTACAAGCACAACGATCTTGGCATCAACAATGTCAACGGCAACGCGCAGGCGCTGCATGACCGGACCGACCAGTTCAACAGCTTCGGCTATATCGACCACATCCTCGGCGACAACGACCGCATCGCGCTTCTGGGCGGCTATTCGAACCAGCATTACCAGATCCCCAACCCGACAGGGCTGGTCGGCCGCCAGACCGACGCCAACGGCAACCCGGTGGCGGTGAACGGCGTCACTTCCTACCCCAGCGAGGCGCTCGACGAGCAGCAACTCCAGACCTTCGGCTTCGCGGCGCTCAGCCTGCTGCACACCGCAGGCGATTTCACCTTGCAGGTGTCGGGATTCGGGCGGGTGGCAACGCTCGACTACCGGCCCGACTATACCGGCGAGCTGCTGTTCAACGGGTTGGCGCAGGATGCGAGCAAGCGCGACGTCGCTTTCGGCATGCAGCTCGACAGCGTGCTCAAGCTCGGACCGGCGCATACGCTGCGCGCCGGGCTCTATTACGAGCACGACCGGTCAAGGAGCTTTACCAATTCGAACGTCTTTCCGACCACCGGCGACATATGCGACCCCACCGGCATCACTTGCCAGCAAGGCGCGATCAACGGCCCGCCCGAGAGCCTGATCGATATCACCACCATCACCGCCAACACTTACAGCGCCTATCTTCAGGACGAGTGGCATGTGCTGCGGCATGTGGTGGTCAATTTCGGCGCGCGCTTCGACGAGAACGACGCGCTGCGCGCCGAACGCCAGCTGAGCCCGCGCGCCAATCTGGTGTGGACGCCGTCGCCATCGCTGACGCTGCATGCGGGCTATGCGCGCTATTTCTCGCCGGCGCCCTTCGAACTCGTCGCCAGCAGCAATCTCGCGCAGGTCTTCAACACGACGATCTCGCCCGCGGTGCGCAGCGCCATCCCGGCCTATGCCCAGCGCGAGAATTACTGGGACGTGGGCATCCAGCAGAAGCTTGGCGACTTCACGGTCGGGCTCGACGGCTATCTGCGTCGCCAGACGAATGTGGTCGATGAGGGCCAGTTCGGCGCGCCGATCATCCTGACCCCGTTCAATTACGCCAAGGGGCGGATCGAGGGCACAGAGTTCAGCCTCAATTACGCGCATCGCGGGTTCAGCGCCTATGGCAATCTCGCGCTCGAAAAGGCGCAAGGGACGCAGATCGATTCGAACCAGTATAATTTCAGCGCCGCCGACCTTTCCTATATCGCGACGCACTGGATCTATCTCGATCACAACCAGACATGGACCGGATCGGCGGGCGCGGCCTACAACTGGCACGAGGGTGCGCTCAAGGGTTCGCGGATCAGCGCCGACATGATCTATGGCTCGGGGTTGCGGCGTGCGCTCTTCCTGCCCGCAGGGAGCGCCTATCCCGATATTCCGAACGGGGCGGCGGTGCCCGGCTATGTCACTTTCAACCTTTCGGCGGGGCACAGCTTCGGCACGTCGGGCTTCGATGTCCGGCTCGATGTCGAGAATCTGTTCGACCGGGTCTACGAGATTCGCGATGGCACCGGCGTCGGGGTCGGCGCGCCCTCGTTCGGTCCGCGCCGCGGCGTCTTCCTCGGGGTGAGCAAGCGGTTCGGCTGAAAACGGCGTGCGGCCGCCCTGCGCTCAGCCGCGGCTGTTGGTGAAGCTGCGCACGCAGCGCAATTCGCTGTCGGTGCCGTCGGCATTGAGCTTGCGCAGGAAATTCGGACTGATGAGGTGGAATTTCTCGCCCTGGTGCGGGCCGCTGGTCATTTCCATGATGCCGCGGCTCATGAGATAGCTGCCGACCTGCCCGTCGGCGGTGTAGCTCGACGAATGGAGAATCGCGAAATCTTCGCTGGGCACGTGGACGCCGGTGCCGCGCTCCGCATCGCCCGGCAGTTCGCAATAATAGGCGCCGAGCGGCAGCGTCTGGATCGGGCCGGCCTGCGCCGGAGCCGCCAGCAGCAGCGCGGCAAGCGCCGATTGCCAGCCCGGCATCCCCACGCTAGAGCGCGCGCTCCGACGGCGTCGGATCACGGGCTTCCGAAATTCCTCCATTTTTCCTCTCCGACGAAGGCCAAGACACATGAAGATCAGCGGCGTCGATATTCGCCCCGGCAATATCCTCGAATATGAAAAGGGCATCTGGAAGGTCGCCAAGACCCAGCATACCCAGCCGGGCAAGGGCGGCGCCTTCATGCAGGTCGAGATGAAGAACCTTATCGACGGGCGCAAGACCAATGTCCGTTTCCGGAGCGCCGACACGGTCGAAAGGGTGCGGCTCGACACCAAGGATTTCCAGTTCCTCTATGGCGAGGGCGACAGCCTCGTGTTCATGGACCAGGAAAGCTACGAGCAGATCAACCTGCCGACCGACCTGCTCGGCGATGCCGCCGCCTTCCTCCAGGACGGTATGGAGGTCACGCTCGAAATGTACGATGAACGGCCGATCAGCGTCGCGCTGCCCGAGCAGGTCGAGGCGACGATCGTCGAGGCCGACGCGGTGGTGAAGGGCCAGACCGCCAGTTCCAGCTACAAGCCGGCGCTGCTCGACAATGGCGTGCGCGTGATGGTGCCGCCGCATATCGAAAGCGGCACGCGCATCGTCGTCGATGTCTATGAGCGCACCTACGTCGGCAAGGCCGGCTGAGCGCTACGATGAGCGCGATTTCGGGCCTCATCCGGGTCATGGAAAAGGCGGCCCGCAAGGCGGGGCAGCGGTTGCGGCGCGATTTCGGCGAGGTCGAGCATCTTCAGGTCAGCCGCAAGGGGCCGGCGGATTTCGTCTCCAAGGCCGATCAGAACGCCGAACGGACGATTTATGACGAACTGCTTGCGGCGCGGCCCGATTGGGGGTTTCTGCTGGAAGAGGCGGGCGAGATCGCCGGTGACGTCACCAAACCGCGCTGGGTGGTCGATCCGCTCGACGGCACCAGCAATTTCCTCCACGGCATCCCGCATTTCGCGATCTCGATCGCCGCGCAGGAACCCCGGGCCGACGGCAAGGGCTGGGGCGACGTCATCGCCGGGATCGTCTATCAGCCGATCACCGACGAAAGCTTCTGGGCGGAGAAGAACCGCGGGGCCTGGCTGCAATCGCGGCGGCTGCGCGTCTCGGCCCGACGTTATCTCGATGAAAGCCTGATTGCCACCGGCATTCCCTTCGCCGGTCATGGCGATACCGGCGAATGGCAGCGCATCTACGCCGCGCTCGCGCCGCAGGTTGCCGGCATCCGCCGCTTCGGCGCGGCGGCGCTCGATCTCGCCTGGGTTGCTGCCGGGCGCTACGAGGGCTTCTGGGAAAGCGGGCTCAACGCCTGGGACACCGCCGCCGGCTGCCTGCTGGTGCGCGAGGCGGGCGGCTTTGTCAGCGACTGGCAGGGGCGTTCGCAGCCGGTCTGCGACGCGCAGGTCCTCGCCGGCAATGATGCGCTCCATTCGCGGCTGCACAAGGTGATCACCGGCGCCTTGAAGGACTGACCGGCGGTCGTGTGGCTGGATTTTCGGATTTGCCGCGGCTAAGCGCCGGTCCGGTGTGCCCCTGTGGCGGAATGGTAGACGCGATCGACTCAAAATCGATTGTCGCAAGACGTGCCCGTTCGAGTCGGGCCAGGGGCACCAGACCGCTTTCATCGCAGCTGCGCGACGTTCTCGCGCTTGTGATCGCTTTTCCCGATTGCGCTTGACGGGAAAAACGCGATGGTTTTCGCCGCTGCCCGGCCCCATGAACGGACGGGATTTTCCAGCGAGGAGCACAGACCATGGAACTGAAGGGCTCGAAGACCGAGGGCAACCTCAAGGCGGCATTCGCCGGCGAAAGCCAGGCCAATCGCCGTTATCTGTATTTCGCCCAGAAGGCCGACATCGAGGGCCACAACGACGTCGCCGCGGTGTTCCGTTCCACCGCCGAGGGCGAGACCGGTCATGCCCATGGCCATCTCGAATATCTCGAAGCCTGCGGCGATCCCGCCACCGGTGAGCCGATCGGCGGTACCACGCTCAACCTCAAGGCGTCGATCGCCGGGGAAACGCATGAATATACCGACATGTATCCCGGCATGGCCAAGACCGCGCGCGAGGAAGGCTTCGACGAAATCGCCGACTGGTTCGAAACGCTGGGCAAGGCCGAGAAGAGCCACGCCGGCAAGTTCCAGAGGACGCTCGACGCGCTGAACGCCGAAGGCTGAGGTGCAACCCCCGCGCCCCTCCCCATCGCGGGAGGGGTCGCGTCGGCCTCTACCCCGGGCCGCTTGCATGCGGTTGGCGTGGCTGGCGGTCGTGACGCGGTGATTCCGGCCGATTGGAGTGTCCATGGAAGGCAGCCTTGAGGCGCCCACGCGCCATCCGATCCCGTGGCGCGACGAAGCCTGGTACGACGAGTCCGCGCTCGATGCGGAACTGCGCCGCGTCTTCGACATCTGCCATGGCTGCCGGCGCTGCTTCAACCTGTGCGACAGCTTCCCTATCCTGTTCGACGCGGTCGATGCCGCGCCCAACGAGGAAGTCGCCGATCTGACGGCGCCGCAGATGGAGGCGGTGGTCTCGGCCTGCACGCTTTGCGACATGTGCTTCATGACCAAGTGTCCATATGTGCCGCCGCACAGTTTCGACCTTGATTTCCCGCATCTCATGCTGCGCGCGCGTGCGGTCGAGCATCGCAAGGGCGAGACCGGGTTCGTCGATCGACA
>JAGWPW010000116.1 GCA_028870315.1 Sphingomonadales bacterium
GGGCTTGCCGTGGAAGCCCGCGGCGGTGCCGATCTCGTTGAGCGAAAGCGCGCGCAGCGGACCGCCGTGGAGATCAACGACAAAGGCGCGGGTCGCGGCGTGGTGGAGATAGGTGAGGATCAGCTCATCGCCGATGATGCTCGCCTGCTGGAGCACCTCGGGGCCTTCGCGCACCACCTCGTGCCATTGCGGCAGCGGCTCGGCAAGGTCGATCGTCATCAGCCGACAGCGCGGCGCCTGCCAGTTGGTGACGAACCACAGCACGCTGCCGATGCTGTCGACCAGCGTCCAGTCATGGGTGAACCCCTGGACCAGCGGACGCACCTCCCAGTTGCGCCGGCGCCCTGCGGCAAGGTCGATGACATGGATCTCGTGGCGCGCATCGGTGCCGAGCGAAGTGGTGATCACCGCGAAGCGATGATCGCTGGTGACGCGCGCGGTGTGGTTCCATTCGGGATGCGCCGGGGTGGCATAGACAAGGCTGTCCGCCGCCTGCGCGGTGCCGACGCGGTGATACCACAGCGCGTGGTTGAGATTGAGCGCGTGGAACTCCTCGCCGGGCCGGGGCGCGGGAAAGCGCGAATAGAGGAAGCCGTGGCGATCGGTCCAGGCGATGCTGCTCTGGTTCACCCAGCGCAGCTCGTCGGCGAGCACCTTTGCGCGCTTCACGTCGAGGACATGGATCACCCGCCAGTCGCTGCCGCTTTGCTGCACGCCATAGGCAAGCAGCCGGCCGTCGGGCGAAGGCTCCCACAGCTCGGGATCGAGCGCGGCGGTGCCGTCCGCCTGCCATGTGTTGGGATCGAGCAGCAGCCGCGCGGTGCCGTCGAGCCCGTCGCGCACCTCCAGCACCGACTGGTTCTGGAGACCGCGGTTGTGAAGATAGAAATAGCGGCGCCCCGCCTTTCTCGGCAGGCCGAAGCGCTCGTAGTCGGTCAGCTCGCGGATATGGCTGGCAAACCACTCGCGCGCGGGCAACGTGGCGAGATAGCCTTCGGTATAGGCATTCTCGCGGCGGACCCAGTCGGCGACCTCGGGGTCGCCGCGCACGTCGTTCTCGAGCCAGCGATAGGGGTCGGCGATGCGCTCGCCGAACAGCGTTTCGACGACGCTGTCACGCCGCGTCTCGGGATAGGGCGCGTCAGGCACCCGGGGCGCCCGCAGCCCGGCCGCGCCACCCAGCGCCAGCGCAAGGACGGCAAGCGCGGGCCACGCAACGCGGCCGAGGGTCAATCCTCGGTATCGTCCGCCAGGACCGGACCCGAATCGAGCCCCTTGGCCGCGGGGTCGCGGTCAACCAGCTCGATCACCGCGATCGGCGCGGCATCGGAAGCGCGGATCCCCGCCTTGACGATGCGGGTGTAGCCGCCCGCACGCGCCGCATAGCGCGCGGCCAGCACGTCGAACAGCTTGACCAGCTGCGCATCGTCCATCAGCCGCGATTGGGCAAGGCGGCGATTGGACAGGCCGCCGTGCTTGGCAAGCGTGATCAGCTTTTCGGCATAGGGCCGCAGCTCGCGCGCCTTCGCAAGGGTGGTGGTGATCTGCTCATGCTTGATGAGCGAAGCCGCCATGTTGCGCAGCATCGCGATGCGATGCGCGCTGGTGCGCTGGAGCTTACGCTGGCCGATTTTGTGACGCATGGTTCTTCTTTCCGTTCGCAAGGGGGCCGTGCAAGGTACCCCGTTCCCGGCCGGCGTAACGGGGCCGGCCCATGCCCGTTTCTCGAACAAGCCCTCTCCCCGGAAGGGAGAGAGAGCGGACTACCCCAGCAGTTCCTGTTCGAGCTTCTTGGCCATTTCCTCGATGTTCTCGGGCGGCCATCCGGGGATGTCCATGCCAAGCCGCAGCCCCATCGACGAGAGCACTTCCTTGATTTCGTTCAAGGACTTTCGACCGAAGTTCGGCGTGCGCAGCATCTCGGCCTCGGTCTTCTGCACGAGATCGCCGATATAGATGATGTTGTCATTCTTGAGGCAGTTGGCCGAGCGCACCGACAGCTCAAGCTCATCGACCTTCTTGAGCAGATAGCGGTTGAGCTGGTTGGTGTCACCCTCCTCGGCCGGCGCGGCGGCAAGGCCGATCATCGGCGAGGCGCTCATCGGCGCTGCATCCTCGAAGTGGACGAACAGCGCCAGCTGGTCCTGAAGGATGCGCGCCGCATAGGCGACGGCATCCTCGGGGGTGACGGTGCCGTCGGTCTCGACGGTGAGGCTCAGCTTGTCGAAATCGAGTTCCTGGCCGATGCGGGCGTTGTCCACCTTGTAGGACACCTGACGCACCGGGCTGTAGAGCGAATCGACCGGAATGAGGCCGATCGGCGCATCGACCGGACGGTTGGCCACCGCGGGGACATAGCCCTTGCCGGTATCGGCGGTCAGCTCCATGTTGAAGCTCGCACCCTCGTCGAGGTGGCAGATCACCAGATCCTTGTTCATCACCTCGATGTCACCCGAGACGGCGATGTCGCCCGCGGTGACCCTGGCGGGGCCGGTGGCGGCAAGCTGGAGCCGCTTGGGGCCTTCGCCCTGCATCCTGAGCGCGATCTGCTTCACGTTGAGCACGATGTCGGTCACATCCTCGCGCACCCCGGCGAAGGAGGAAAACTCGTGCAGCACATTCTCGATCTTGATCGAGGTGATCGCCGCGCCCTGGAGCGAAGACAAGAGCACGCGGCGCAGCGCATTACCCAGCGTCAGACCGAACCCGCGCTCAAGCGGCTCGGCGATGAAGGTCGCGCGGCGGCGGGCATCGGGGCCACCACGCACTTCGAGATTGTTGGGCTTCTTCAGTTCCTGCCAGTTCTTGATATTGACAGTCATGGAATTCCCCTAGGCTTAACTTCTGGCGGGATGGCCGCAACGCCCAAGGGCGGCGGCGCGGCGGCGCGGGGCGGAAGCACGCCCCGCCCCGCTGTCAGACGCGGCGGCGCTTCGAGGGACGCACGCCATTGTGCGGGATCGGCGTCACATCGCGGATCGAGGTGATGGTGAAGCCCACCGCCTGGAGCGCCCGCAGCGCGCTTTCACGGCCCGAGCCCGGGCCCTTGACCTCGACCTCGAGCGTGCGCACGCCATGTTCGGCGGCTTTCTTGCCGGCATCGTCGGCGGCGACCTGGGCGGCATAGGGCGTCGACTTGCGGCTGCCCTTGAAACCCATCGCACCCGCCGACGACCAGGCAATCGCATTGCCCTGCGCGTCGGTGATGGTGACCATGGTGTTGTTGAAGCTGGCATTCACATGGGCGA
>JAGWPW010000015.1 GCA_028870315.1 Sphingomonadales bacterium
AATCCTACTCGGGGAGCCATTCCCTTTCGAAAAACACATATGTGCGCCCGGCCCTGTGGTCGCATCGCGGTTTGCCGAAACGGCGTCCATCGCGGATGGCAAGCCGGCGCGCAGGTCCTGGCGCGATGCTTCAGGAACGCCTGGCGCTGAAAAACGCCTTGAGCAGCTGCGCCGCGCGCGCCTCGCCGATCCCTGTCACCACCTCGGGCCGGTGGAGGCAGCCAGCCTGTGCGAAAATCCGCGCGCCATGCTCGATGGCGCCGCCTTTCGCATCACCGGCGGCATAGGTTACCCGCGCGAGGCGCGCATGGACGATGGCGCCTGTGCACATCGCGCAGGGCTCGAGCGTGACCCACAGTTCGCAATCCTCCAGCCGCTCGCGCCCGAGCACTGCCGCCGCTTCGCGAATCGCCAGGATTTCGGCGTGGGCGGTGGGATCGCGCAGCGCGCGCGGCGCGTTATGCGCGGCCGCGATCACCGCGCCGCGCCGCGTCACCACCGCGCCGATCGGCACTTCGCCCGCCACAGCCGCCGCTTCGGCCTGCGCCAGCGCCAGCGCCATTGGTTCGGGGAGCGGCCAGCGCACCGGGGGTTCCTAGGATGCCTCCAAGCGCGGTGCAACTTGACCTTTGCCGGTGCCGTCGCTATGCGCGCGCCTTCCCAGCCGCCGGCCGCCGTGCCGATGGCCCCGATTCCAGCGAGAAGCACCATGTCCCGTATCTGCGAACTGACCGGCAAGGGTCGTATGACCGGCCACAATGTCAGCCACGCCAACAACAAGACCAAGCGCCTGTTTCTGCCCAATCTGCAGAATGTGACGCTGATGTCCGAAGGGCTGGACCGCAGCTTCCGCTTCCGCGTCTCGGCGCATGGGCTGCGCTCGGTGGAGCATGTCGGCGGGCTCGACAACTGGCTCAAGAAGTCGGCTGACGCCGCGCTTTCCCCCCGCGCGCTCAAGGTGAAGCGCGAACTGGCAAAAAAGGCGGTCGTCGCCGCCTGACGCGATCGGCCCCGACGGCCGGATGACAACGCCGGACCAGCGATCGATGCGGATGACCGGGCCGAGCCGGGGGTGAGAGGCGCCGGCGCCTGGCTTTTGGCGCTGCTCGCGCTCGCCGGTTGCGCCTCCCGTGCCGCGCCCCATGCCGCGCCTGTGACCGGGCAGGTCGTGATCGACCTTGCCGATGGCCCGGTTGCCCGTTTCGCCCCCGACCGTGCCTTCGGCGCGGTCATCGACGGGCTTTACCAGGGCCGGATCGACCAGACCTATACCGCCCCCAATATCCGCGCGCTCAAGACCGCGGGGTTCGGCGCGACGATCTACAATCTGCGCACCGAGCTTGGCATCGAGGCGTGGCACTGGACCGACCGCGGACGCTGGAGCGATGCCGTCCATCGTCAGGGCTACTGGATCGGGGACCAGCGCACCGATCATCCGCTGCGCAAGGCCTGGGGTTACTTCCTGCCGCGCCGCGGCGATTCGATCGACCAGGCGAATGACGAGGGCTATTCGCGGATCGACGACGGCCAGCCTGCAAGTTTCTGGAAATCGAACCCGTGGCTCGATCCCGCCTATGCGCAGCCCGGCGATGCCCGGCAATGGGTGGTGGTGCATTTCGACGGGCCGGTCGCGGTGTCGGCGGCGCGCATTCTCTGGGGCCTGCCCTATGCGGCGCGCTTTGCCGTGCAATATTGGCCGGGCGACGACGAGCAGGACCCCGACGGGCACTGGATCACGCTTGCCGAGGGCCACGGCAGGGACGGTGCGCAGCTCCTGCGTCTCTCGCCACGGCCGGTTTCGGCGCAGTTCTTCCGCATCCTGCTCGAAAGCTCCTCGCATGTCGCGCCCACCGGCTCGCGCGACCGGCGCGATGCCATGGGCTATGCGCTGCGCGAGCTGGGGCTGGGCACGCTCGATGCCGCCGGCCGGTTCCATGATCGCATCGTCCACCGCCGCGAGGGCCACGAACAGACCCAGATCTATGTCTCCTCGACCGATCCCTGGCATCGCGCGCGTGATCGCGATCCGACCACCGAGCAGCTCGGCTTCGACCGGATATTTTCGAGCGGTCTGACCAACGGCCAGCCGGTGATGCTCAATGTCGGCGCGCTTTACGATACGCCCGACAATACCGCGGCCGAGCTGCGCTATTTCACCGCGCATCATTATCCGCTGCGCGCGGTCGAGATCGGGCTGGAACCCGACGGGCAGTTCGTTCCCGCCGATGATTTCGCCGATCTGTTCATGCAGACCGCGGCGGCGGTGCGCGCGGTTGATCCGCAGGTGCCGATCGCCGGCCCCGGGCTCGAAGACGCGGTGACCGAAACCTGGCTCGATGGGCATCGCGACCACAGCTGGAACCGGCTGTTCATCGCCGCGCTGCGCCGCGCGCACCGGCTCGGCGACCTTGATATCTTCACCTTCGAGCATTACCCGTTCGACGAGGCCTGCGGCGCGATCGACGCCAAGCTGCGCGAGGAGGACGGCAGGCTTGCGCAGGGGATGCGCCAGCTCGATGCCGATGGCGTGCCCCGGGCACTGCCGCGCAGCATCATCGAATATGGCTTCTCCGCCTTTTCGGGCGCGGTGGCGATGGAGCTGCCCGAGGCGCTTTACGAAGCCGACATGCTCGCGCATTTCCTTACGCTGGGGGGCACGTCCGCCTATTTCCTCGGCTATGGCCCGGAGGAGCTCTACGATCCCGAAAACCCCTGCGCGGGCTATGGCGAGCTGATGCTGTTCGGCGAGGATGCGCGCGGCCGCGCGACCTGGCCGACCCCGGCCTATTGGGGGGCGCGGCTCGTCACGCAGGACTGGGCGCAGCCGGGCGATGGCGCGCATCTGATCTATCGCGCGCAGTGGCAGGGCGCGGCCGGCCCGCGCGACCTCGTTGCAAGCTATGCGCTGCGCCGCCCCGATGGCCATCTTTCGGTGCTGCTCATCAACCGCGATCCCGGCCATGCGCATGTGGTGAGCTTCGCGGCGCGCGGCGCCACAGGCGTCCAGGCCATCGCGGGTCCGTTCGATGTCGTGCAATATGGGCCAGCCCAGTATCATTGGCAGGCGGATGGCCCCGATGGCCATCCGAGCCGCGATGAGCCGCCGCGCCATTTCACCGCGCGCGGCAGGCTGACATTGCCCGCCTATTCGCTGACCATCGCCCGCATCTGAGCTCCGCCGCAGCCGCCATCTGCATCATCTGCCGGCGCGCGGGCGTCAATTGTCGGGACGGCGCGGGCGCGGGCGCGCAAGGGTGGCGCGGAAGGAGAGGCGCGATGGCACTCGATGATTACCGGCTGCTCGGACGTTCAGGACTGCGGGTCTCGCCGCTGTGCCTTGGCACCATGACCTTCGGCGTCGGCCCCGGCGGCTGGGGCAGCAGCGATGAAGACGCGGGCCGGATGGTCGATGATTATGTCGAGGCGGGCGGCAATTTCATCGATACCGCCAATTTCTATGGGCAGATGGGCCAGTCCGAGGTGCTGCTGGGGCGCGCGGTCGCCGGGCGGCGCGACCGGCTTGTGCTGTCGACCAAATATTCGCTGACCACCCGGCCCGGCGATCCCAACGCCGCGGGCAATCACCGCAAGGCGATGGTCCGCGCGGTCGAGGACAGCCTGCGGCGGCTCGGCACCGATTACATCGACCTCTATTATCTCCACATGTGGGATTTCCGCACCCCGGTCGATGAGATCCTGCGCGCCTTCGACGACCTCGTCCGGGCGGGAAAGCTGTTGTACATCGGACTTTCGGACACCCCCGCCTGGCAGGCGAGCCGGATGCAGGCGATTGCCGAGCTGCGCGGCTGGAGCCAGTTCTGCGCCTTGCAGATCAGCTACAGCCTCACCGAACGCACGGTCGAGCGCGAACTGATCCCGATGGCGCGCGAAATGGGCATGGGGGTGTGCCCATGGTCACCGCTGGGCGGCGGGGTGCTGACCGGCAAATACAGCCGCGCCGACATCAAGGCGCCCGCGCCCGGCGATCTCGGATCGCGCAGGGCGATCAACCTCGCCACCGGGCGGATCACCGAGGCAAGCCTTGGCATTGCCGATGTCGTGCGCGCAATCGCTGCCGAAACCGGCAGGAGCGCGCCGCAGATCGCGCTCGCCTGGACGCTGGTCAACCCGGCCGTTACCTCGCCGGTGATCGGCGTGCGCACCCCGGCGCAGCTTGCCGACAATCTGGGGGCGCTGGCGGTCGAACTCTCCGCCGATCAGCTGGCGCGGCTCGATGCGGCAAGCGCGGTGCCACAGGTGTTCCCGATGGACGTGCTGCGCGGCCCGGCCGAAGGGATGATGTTCGGCAACATCCGCGTCGCCGAGCGCGGCTGACCGGCACCGGCACGGGGCTGCCCCGCGCCATCACCGCGCCCGTGCTGCCCCTCACCAATGATGGTGGTGGTGATGGTGATGATGGTGGTGGTAGTAATAGTCGGGCGGCGGGGGCGGCGGGGGCGGCATCCAGCCGCCGCCGTTCCAGTAATAGCCGTTCGCCATATACCATGCCCGGCTGCGCCAGTAGCGATGGTGGTGATGGTGGTGATGATGGTAATACTGGGCAAGTTCGAGCCGTGCCTCGGGCGACGGCTGCGCGGCGTCATCGGCCGCCAGCCGCTGCGCGGCGTCCGGCACCGGCTGCAACAGATCGGCATAGCTCATCGCTTCGGGGATCGGATCGGCAATCGCCGGGCTCGCCATGCCGGCGGCGGCGACCATGGCCACGCCAGCGGCACCCGCCAGCAGGATCTTTCGTTGCATCGCTTGTCTCCTCGATAGCCTTGCACAACGGCCCTTGGACCCGCGACATTCCTGCCAGCAAAATTCTTCCTCAAAGCTGAACGGGGCCGCAAGCGGTGGTTCACGAATCCGGCGCGTGGTCATCCTCGCGCTGCTGCGCGCGGGCGGCGCGGGCCATGTTGCGGTAGGTGCCGTCGAAAATGGTGCGGGTGGAGGACGTCCAGCGGGTTCCGGCGGCCAGCCGGTCGCGGCTCGCCGCCAGCCGGCGCGAACGCATTTCGCGCTGCGCCGCGGCCTCCTCGTCCATTTCGCGCAGGTCGAGATCGGGATCGGCGGGAAGGATGGTGAAGGCGATGAACGGTTCGCCCTTGCGCAAGACATGGGTGACACCGGGCGGCGGCGCCTTGAAGATCGCGAAATGGATCATCGGCCACCAATCGGTGCGGATCAGCGCGGGCACCGCCAGCGGGCAACTGTTGGTGGCATCGGTGAAATAGCGCGGATGCGGCTCGGTGCGCACCGCCCAGCCCGGCGGCACCTCGAGGTCGAGCGAGAGCTGGCAGGAATAGAAATCCTCGCCGAAGGTGCGGAACGGCGGCCACATCGCCCCCGGCGCCGGCGGCGGCCCCCAGTCGGCCGTCAGCCGCACCTGGCCATCCACCGTGGTGACGTGCAGTTCCTGCTCATAGGGATAGACCAGTTCCAGCCCATAGCGCGCGTATTCGGAGAAGGGGATGCAGTGCCAGGCCTGCTCGTGATTGCCATCGGCGCGCGGCTGCCTGTCCCCCGCCCAGCCGGGCACGGTGACGCGGATCGGCTGCGGCGGGTTACAGGTGCCGTGGAAGCGGTAGCGGACAAGGGGCATGGCGGGGGTCTCACAGGCGCGGGGGACGGCGTGCTATAACCCGCAATTCGCGCCGCGCGCCACCCGGGGCCGTCGCTTGACTGTCCCCGCGCGACGTGGCGCGCGGGGCGGGCGGTGGCCTGGAAAAAACGCGTGATTCTCCAAAATCACACATTTTGCTCCAGCGCTTTGCTGTCGCATCGCGTTTGGGCGCGGGCTTTCAGCTCTCCGCCAGCATCCTCTTGGTCCCGGCGTCGGTCCAGTCGCGGCCACCGGCATAGCGCCAGACTTCGTGGCCCGAGGCGTCGAAATAGATCGTCATCGGCAGCGTCGGCGCCTTGAAGGCATCGGAAGCGGCATCGTCGGGGTCGAGCCAGCCGGGGAG
Organism: Sphingomonadales bacterium; assembly: GCA_028870315.1. Classification (GTDB taxonomy): domain Bacteria; phylum Pseudomonadota; class Alphaproteobacteria; order Sphingomonadales; family Sphingomonadaceae; genus Novosphingobium. The sequence goes on from JAGWPW010000015.1 coordinate 5,970, forward strand.
ATGGCGATAGCCGTGCTGCGCGAGGAATTCGCCCGGCTTCGCGCTGCCCCCGGCAAGGTCTTCGGAAATCGTCACGATCCGCAAGCCCGCGCCCGTCTTCGCGGCGAGCGCATCGAGCTGCGGCAGTTCGATGATGCAGGGCGCACACCACGTCGCCCACAGGTTGACCAGCGTCGGCGTGCCCCTGATCGCCGAAAGATGCAGCGTGTGGCCCGCGGCATCGTGGAAGCTCAGCCCGGGGATCGCGCTGTGCCGGTGGCTGCGGTCGATCGCGCCGGCAAGCGCGCCGCCGCTTGCGCCCGGTGCCGGTTGCGCCGCCTCGCCGCTTTTCCTATCGCAGCCACCCAGCAGCGAAAAACCAAGGACGAGAGCAAGCGTGAACGCGCGCGACACCGATACCAACTCCGCCAATGCCATGTGGGGTGGCCGCTTCGAGGGCGGCCCCTCGGCGATCATGCGCGAGATAAACGCCTCGATCCCCTTCGACAAGGCGCTGTGGCGACAGGACATCGCCGCCAGCCGCGCGCATGCCGCGATGCTGGCAAGGCAGGGCATCATCGGCACCGGGGATGCGACGGCGATCGACGCGGGCCTTGCGCAGATCGCGCGCGAATACGCCGCCGGGGGCGTGCCC
>JAGWPW010000117.1 GCA_028870315.1 Sphingomonadales bacterium
CCGCGCCACTGGTCACGCCTGCCAGCGTATCGCTGCCGACCAGCCCCGCGATGGACACCGTCCCCGAAACGCCGGGCACATTGCCATAGGTGCCGGTGGCGGAATTGGCGACATAGGCGATGGTCAGCGGCGCCGGGGTGATCGTCCCCGAGGCGGATTGCAGCGACACCGTGTAATTGGCGCCGCCATTGCCATCGGCAACGACATAGCCTGTATTCACCACCAGCGTGCTGGCGTTCGTCCCCAGCGCATTGGCCGAGGTGAAGGCCTGCGTCGCATTGTTGACGCGGTCGCTGCCGAACAGGCCCAAAACCATCGGACCGACCGCCGAACTGGTGGTGCCGTCATAGGTCTTTGTGGTGCTGACCGCGGCGATGGTCAGCGGCGCCGGGGTGATCGTGCCCGGGGCGCTTTGCAGCGTCACCGTGTAATTGCCGCCGCCATTGCCATCGTTGACGACATAGCCTGTATTCACCACCAGCGTGCTGGCATCCGCGCCAAGCACGTTGGCCGAAGTGTAGGCCTGCGTCGCATTGGTGACGCTGTCGCTGCCGAACAGGCCCGAAACCAGCGGGGCGCCGGCCGATCTGGTGGTGCCGTCATAGGTTCTTGTGGTGCTGATCGCGGCGATGGTCAGCGGCGCCGGGGTGATGGTGATCGTCCCCGGGGCGGTCGAGGGCACGAAATCATAGCCGAGCTGGGTCGAATAGAGCCCGCCTGTGTAAAAGACCGGATAGCTGCCGACATTCGCCGATGGCGCCGACAAGCTGGCCGAACCCAGGACCAGCGCCGGATCGGCGGCGATGTAATTGGCCGTGACCGACGGAATCGTCGCGTTGTATTGCACCGTCGCGCTGTTCGCCCCGACCGCGACCGGGAACAGGAAGGCTTCGAGCAGCGGGGTGGTGGCGCCGTTGTATTGCCGCCAGGGCAGCCCCAGCCCGCCGATCGCGTCGATCGCAAAGCCTGCAAAGCTGCTCGATTGCAGCGTCTGCGCGGTTGTCAGGCCGGCAGCGCCGCTGCAATCGACGGCGGCGGCGGCAAACCCGCAGGCACCGGCCTGCCCGGTGAGCTGGCTGTCCCAATAGCTGCCGATGATCGCGACGCCGCCGGAATTGTTGCTCGCGCCGACAAGCCCGCCGGTGTTGGTGCCGCTGACGCTGCCATTGGCGAAGCTGCCGAAGATCGTCCCCTCGTTCTCGCCGACGAGGCCGCCGACATTGATCCCGGTGGTGGCGCCGCCGTTGATGAGATTGACCGTCGCATACGAGGTCGAGATCGCGCCCGGAAGCGACGGACCCGGCGCGCTGCTGAACAGCGGCGGCCCATTGTAGCCGACAAGCCCACCCGCATAGGTCGAGACATTCTGGGTAACGGCGCCAAGATTGATCGTGCCGGTGGCGAAACTTCCAAAGATGGACCCGCTGTTCACCCCCGCCAGCGCGCCGGTATATTGTCCGCCGGCACTGAGCGAGACATTGGCAAGTCCGATATTCGTGATCGCGCCGGCATTGTCCTGCATAAGCCCGGCATTGACCGGGTACAAATAGCCGCTTGCGTTTTCAAAGAGATTGGACAGCACATGCCCGGCCCCGTCGAGGACGCCGGTAAATGGCGTGCCGGCCGGGATGTCGCTGTAAAAGCCGCCGATCGGCTCGAAACCGCTCGCGCTCCAGACATCACGCGGGTTCGCGGTCCCCGTCATGTCGATGTTCTGGCCGAGCACGTAATGCCCGGCGAGGTTGGCATCGATCAGCTGGACGCCATGCGCGCTGGCGACCGTCGCCACGTCGAATTGCGCTTGCGGGATTTCCCAGGCGCCCATCGGCCGGGTGGAAAAATTGTCGTATGCCCAGTTTGCGGCGGTGAAATTGGTATAGTTGTTGCCGTTATAGGCGTAATTGCTGCTGAAACTCAGCGTGGGATCGCCGGTCACCGGGTTGAGGTTGGTCACGCTTCCGGTGCTGGCGCCAAAACCATTGGCCTGCCCGGTGGTGAAACTGTCCCAATAGGAATTGTTGATCGTTCCGCTGTTGCTGCCGACAAGCCCGCCGATCGTCGCAGCGGTGATGTTCGAGACCGCGCCGCTTGCCCAGGTCTGGTTCAGCGTGCCGGCATTGAGGCCGACAAGGCCGCCGACCGCGCTGCTGCCCGTGCCCGTCGTGACATTGCCCGTCGCATAGGCGATGCTGATCGTGCCGCCTGTGACATTGCCGATGAGCCCGCCGATGTCGGACACATTGGCGCCATTGCTGCCGACCGCGCCCGTCGCATAGGCGCCGGTGACGCTGCCGCCGGCCATTTCGCCGATGGCGCCGCCGATCGCGGTCGCGCCGGCGGCAAGCGCGGTGACGCTGCCGGTCGTCCAGCTGTCGGTGATGGCGGCAATGCCGTCATAGCCGATGAGTCCGCCAAGGCTGCCGGTGCCGCTGGCTGAAACCGCCGCATCGCTGTGGACATTGGCAAGCGCAACCGTATCGGCGTTCGGAACGTAGCCGACAAGCCCGCCGACATCGTTCCCGCCGGCGACCGCGCCCGTGACATAGCTGTTGCGCACCGTGATCGTGTCGCAGCCGCAGGTGCCGGTCGGATCGATCGCGCCGATCAGCCCGCCGGTCTGGCTGCCGCCGGTGATATTGGCGCCGACGAGGCCGACATTGCGGATCGAGATCACATTGTTCGCATTGGCGCCGACCACGCCGAACAGGCCGATGTCGGTGCCACCGGGCTGGTTGATGGCGAGGTTGTAGATGGCATGGCCGAGCCCGTCGAAATTGCCGGTGAAGGGGCTGGCCGTGCTGCCGATCGGCTGGAAGCCCGCGCCGGCGTTCCAGGTCAGCGTCGCGGTCGCGTCGATGTTGCGGCCGAGCGCGAAGTTCTGGGCGAGGAAACCGCCGGCCTGCTGAAGCTGCGTCACATTGTCGAGCAGCTGGTAGCCGGTCCATGTGCCGGCGGTAACACCCGGGGCATAATTGGTCGGCGTGCCGATCGCCGTGGGGTTGTAGAAAATATCGACCGCATCGCCCGCGCCCGACATATTGATCGCGCCTGTGGCCAGCGTGACGGTGCCGGTGCCGGTGCCCTGGCTGTCCGAAAGCAGCTTGAGATAGGCCCCGGGCGAGGCGGCGATCACCGAGCCTGTGACATTGATGCTGCCGGCCGCGGCGATCTCGGCCGGGGTGTTACCGATCAGCACCACCCCATCGTTGACCGTGTAGTTGGTGTCGATGGTGAAAAGGCCGCCGCCCGCGGTGGCGGCGGTGCCATTGGCGAGTATGCCGGTGCCGCCGGTATAGCTCGCATCGATGATGGTGCCGACCCCGTTGACGTCGAAATGGTTGGCCAGCGCGGCGGTGACGGTGACAAGGACATTGCCGCCCAGCGCCGTGCCGCCCGAGCCCGAAAGCGAATTGCCGCCCAGCGCCGAGGCCAGAAAGGTCGTGCCGTTGGCGATCGTCAGGCTGCTCTGGGTGTTGTTGATCAGCACCGTGCCGCCGGTGGCATCGCCGCCCAGGCTGCCGAAAATGAGCCCGGCGCTGCCGCCAACCGCCACGGCGTTGAAAAGCGCGCTCGCCTGCGCATTCAGCGTGCCACCGGCGCTCAGTTCGATGTCCGCCGTGCCGCCGGTGGCGGCGCCGCCGTTGACCATCTGTTCGGCACCGCCCGTGGCATTCGCTTCCACGATGAGGTTTGCGTTGGTGATCGTGATCGGGCTGCCCAGCGCGAGCAATTGCGCCATACCGCCAATGGCGGCGCCGCCGCCGCCGCCGTTGCCGCCGCCACCGATGCCAAGCGCATTGATCGCCACCTGGCCGCTGCCGGCAAGGGTGATCGCCTCGCCCGGCCCGCTGGTCGAGATTGTCGCCAGGCCGCCGGTGCCGCTGCCGCCGGCGCCCGCCGTCGAGGCGCCGCCGCCTATGGCGCTGGCATCGATGAAAGTTGAGGCATCGACATTGGTGGCGCCGCCGGTATCGGTGCGGATGGTGCCGCTCGTGCCCAGGGTCGCGAGCAGCGCCGTGCCGCCGATGGCACTGCCGCCGTTGCCCGTGGTCGTGGAAATATTGCCGCCGGTGGCCGAGGCGGCGACGTTGAACTGCGCCGGCGCGACGGTGGTGATCAGCGCATTGTCGGCAATGATCGAGGCATTGCCGCCGGTCGCCATGCCGGTCACGCCAACCGGGACCGAACTGGTGACGCCGCCGCCGCTGGCCGAGGCATCGGCGGTGAGCCCGCCGAAAGTGGCGGTGTTGGCGATGGTCGCGCCGTTCGACGCCTCGATCAGCGCGGTGCCGCCGGTGGCATTGCCACCAAAAGCGGTCAGCGAGGCGGTGCCGCCCAGCCCGGCGGCGCTGGCGATGATCTGGATGGCGCCCGAAATGCTCGACCCGGCGCCGCTCGCGGTGACAGAGGCGTTGCCGCCGTAGGCGTTAAGCCCCTGATCGAAATTGGAGCTGCCGGTATAGATCGTGTCGGCGTTGGTGCCATCGCCGTCGGCGGTCGCCGACACCAGCCCGCCGGAGGTCAGCGTCCCGCCGCCGCTGACCGAAATCAGCGCGGTGCCGCCGCGGGTCGTCGTGACGCCGGCGTTGGCGGTGGCGGTGTTCCAGGTGCCGTTGGCCGATACACTGGCATTGCCGGCGACCGAAAGCGTGCCGGCATTGACATTGATCGTCGCGCTGCCGCCATTGCCGGCGAAATTGTCATCGGCGCTGACGAGGAGATCGCCATTGACGAGCAGCGCGGCGGCATTGGTGCCAACCGCAAGCGTCGCGCCCGCATCGACCTGCGCCAGCGCGATCGTGGCGGCTGGTGCCGCGGGGCCGACGGTCAGATTGCCCGCGACCGAAATCGTGGCGGTGGCGGCGTGGACGGTTGCGGTCGGGGCGATCACTGCAAGGTCGGAGGCGAAGCTGATGCTGGCCGCGGGGTCGGTCACGGTCGCGCTGCCGGTCGAGACCGCATAGGTGTTGGACGTATATTGCCCCGCGCCCACGGTCAGGCTGGCGGCGCCCGTCCCGCCCGCGCTCGCCACCACGGGATTGCTGCTGCCGCCATTGGTGATGTCGGCAACGTCGCCACCCGCCGACAGCACGATCGCATCGCCCGAGACATTCGCCGCATCGGCGATCGCGAAGCCCAGCGCGCCGCCCGCCGAGATCGCCATGGTGATCGCGTTGTTCTTGGGCACCGCGACCATGTAGACGCGCTGGAAGCTGCCCGCCGCCGCGGCATTGGCGCCGCCGACGCTGCCGGTGTTGACCAAGGTGTTGCTCGCAACCGTGGTGCCCGAGGTCACCTGGATGTTGAACAGGCCGTTGGTATCGATGGTGAAGCTCGCGCTCTCGGCGGCGATGAGCGCGGCCGAGCCGTTGACGCTGATGCTGCCCGCCTGGCTGATCTGCGGGGCGATGGCGACGACGTAATTCGATTGCCCGGCGGCAAGCGCGTTGATCTGCGCGCCCTGCTGGATGGTGATCGCGCTGGTGCTGCCCGCAGCCGCCGCCACCGCGAACTGGCCCGGGGTCGCCATGAAATTGCCGTTGGCATCCACCACCGGATCGGCGGCGGTGAGCAGCAGGCTGCCGACGTTGAACTGCGCGGTCGCGCCGATCAGCAGCCCGCCGGGGCTGTAGAGCCACACCGCGATATTGCCCGGGCTCGTCACCGACCCGTTGAAGGCGACGCTGCGCGTGGGGTCATTGGGCAGGATGCGGTTGAGAACCGTCGCGCTGAACGCGGGGACGCCGACCGGCTCGGCGAAGCTTTCGGTGGTGCCGGCGGGCAGGAAATTGATCGGCGGGCCGCCGACCGCGGCATCGGTCGGCACCCAGTTGATCGTCGTGATCGGCGCGCCGACGGTGACCGTCTGCGTGGTGCCGGTGGTCGAGAAGGAGGCACTGCCGCGCATGACCGTGGGCGTGCCTGCAAATTGCGCCCGCGCGCCCGCCGGAACCGCGAGGAGGAGCGCGGCCATCGCCCCGCGCGATACGCCGGGCAGCCAGCGGCTGGACGGCCTGCCAGGACTCTTGCGCATCAGTGATACCTCCAGGGGAAGAGGACTGCGGACAGCGTCGCGAGGAACAGCGCCGGGCGCGTCCTTGTCTCGCCGGCGAGCCTGGTTATCGGCGCCGCCATCGACAGATCGAGCCGGGCATCGTTCTCGAAGGCCAGCCGGACGCCGCCGCCCAGCGAATGCAGTTGCTGCGGATTGGCGAGCGGCGATCCGATCCCCGCACGCTGGAGCGCATCGAGCTGCCAGGCCCAGCCATTGTCCGAGAACACATAGGGCTGCCAGGCCAGCACCGAGGTCGGCGAGAAGCGCCGGAAGGGGCTGCGCGCTTCGAATGCGAAGGCGACGCCATTGTCGCCGACCACCGCGCCGGGATCGAAGCCGCGCCCGATCGTGTAATTGCCGAGGGTGAACTGCTCGAAACCCAGAAGCGGCGCCGAGGCGAGCTGCACCCTGGGGGCAAGCGCGAAGTCCAGCCAGCGCAGCGGATGGAGGTCGATCGCCGCCGAGGCGCGGAACACCGTCGCCTGCGGATCGCCGACATTGACCCCGGGCGGGACGATGCCCGCGCAGGAGACCGTCGCGCAATCGGGGCTGGCCGAGAAGATCGCGAGCCCCTTCCTGATTTCGGCCGAGCCGGTGATCCGCCACAGCGTGCTGACGTCGGGACCGAGCCCCTTCATGTCCATCGCTTCGAAATCGAAGCGCAGATAGCCGATCCGCAGATGGTCGCGGCTGAGCGGCTGGCCATCGAAATCGACGTTCTGGTTGACCACGTCGAGGCCAAGCGCGCCATGCAGCGAAAAGGCCTGGCTGCGCACCAGCGGATAGCGTGCCTCGCCGTTCACATACAGCGTGTGCGCATCGATGTTCGGGCCGCCGGGACCGAGATTGGGCCGGGTCACCGCATAGGTGACATGCGCGGCGAGTTGCAGCCCGCTGCCGCCGAGCAGGAACTGGTGGCCGATCTGATAGATCTGCTGTTCGCGGAATTCACCGGTCGTATAGGCCGACAGCGTCGTCTGGTCGCCGAGCCCGGTCAGCCCGTTGAAGGTGGCGCGCAGTTGCCCGCCGATCCGCCCGGTGCTGGGCGCGGCAAGGTCGGAGGCGTTGAAATCGACGATCACCGGCGTGTCATCGACCCGCACCTCGGCAACCATGTTGCCCGCGCCGGTTCCCGAGGGCTTGAGCGTGAGATGGATGTCGTAGCCGGGGATGTCCTGCGCGAGCAGCACGCTGCGCTCGGCCTCGAAGCGGTTGAACACGCGGCCGGTGAGGAGCTGGTCGAGGAAGACCTGCAATTGCCCGGCATCGCGCCCGGGCCGGCCGATCACCCGTACCGAAGTGACCTTGGCATAGAGCACCTCGAAGCGCACCGCCCCGCCCTCGATGCGCTGCACCGGCACCTCGACCGCGGCGATGTAGCCCATCGCCCGCAGCGCGGTCGCCGCCGCGTCGCGGATGCGGCACACCACGCTGATCGGCTGGTCGGTGCCGACATATTGCCGCCAGCTGTCGTCGAGCGCCGCAGCGGGCACCGGCCCGAGATTGGCGAAGCTGGCCGCGGTCAGCCGGACGTGGATGCCGGCGAACTGCGGATTGTCGAGCGCGCAGGGCGAACGCTCGACCTCGCCCTCGACATGCAGCCGGTGCTGCCGGCGCGGCGCGGCGGCGGGCTCGACCGGCGGCGCGCCCGCCTGGAGTTCCTCGCGCGTCGGCAGCGCCGAGGGCGGCAGCGGATTGACCGCCTGGCCGAAGGCGGGCGCGCCCGCGCCCAGCACTAGCGCCATCGCCAGCCACCGCCCGCAACGCCCGGCCACCCTGCGGCTGGCGCCGGCCATCGCTCCGGCCGGAACCGGCGATCGCGCGACGCCGACGCGATCGACTCGTCGAACCGTCATCTCTGCCCCCAATTTGCTGGCAAGAGCCCCAGGCACCCCAGCCCCCTGATCTTGCGCCTTCCGCGACCGCGGACGGCATGCTCACCCTAGAGTCGCTGCGACTCCACACAATCCCCGGGAATCATAATAACATGGATTCCCCCCGACGTAAGCGCCGGTTTCGGAACGCGCTGTGCCGCGCGTTGCGAAACCGGCGCTTGCTGGCCAAAATACCGGCATGGCGGATTCCCTGTTGCCACGGGGGCGTCGCTCGTGGTCTGTATCGCCGATCGTGAGGGGTCGGGCGCTGATGATGCGAAGGCGGCAGGCGCGCCATTCGGGCAAAGGCCGCGCGGGCGGCCGGGCATGGCGGCGGCTCTGGGCGGGCGCGCTCGTGCTGGCGGCGCCCGTCGCCGCGCGTGGCGAGGTGATGGAGATCACCGGCAATGGCTGGCACTGGGTGAGCGCGGCGCCGGCGCGGCCCGTTGCCGGTCCCGTCGCACCCGCGACCGGCGCTGCCATGCCGATGGTGCCGCCGCGCTGGCGGCCGATGGTTTCGCGGCTTGCCGAGCGCTACGATCTCAGCCCGGCGATCATCGCCGCGCTGGTCTGGCAGGAAAGCCGCTGGCATGAACAGGCGCTCTCGCCCAGCGGCGCGCGCGGGCTTGCGCAGCTGATGCCGGCAACGGCGCGCGCGCTCGGCGCCGATGCGCGCGATCCGGCGGCCAATATCGATGCGGGCGCGCGCTATCTGCATCTCCTTGTCGGCGCCTTCGGTGGCGATATCGAAAAGGCGCTCGCCGCCTATAATGCGGGGCCGGGGCGGGTTGAACGCGCAGGCGGGGTGCCGCCGATCGCCGAGACGCGCGCCTATGTCGCCGCGATCCTGACCCGGCTCGCCGGCGAGGGGCGCTGAGCGATGAACCTTGTCCGCCATCCGCTGTGCAAGGGGCTGACCCGCCCGCAAATGTTCGCCGGCGTCACCTACGGCTTCTTCGTCATCAATGCCGCGGTGACCACCGAGGCCTTTCTCGTCACGCGCAGCTTTCTCGCGCTGCCGCTGGCGCTGGTGCTGCATGCCGGCGCCTATCTTGCCTGCCTGCGCGAGCCGCGCATCTTCGATCTGTGGATCACCAGGGTCAGCCGCTGCCCGCGCGTCGCCAACTGGAAGCGCTGGGGGTGCAATTCCTATGCGCCCTGACGCTCCCGGTCGAGCCATGCATCGGCGCGGGCCGGGTGCCGCGGGGGCCGGCGGATGAGCGCGGCATATTTCGCGCGCTGGCGCCGGCGCGAGGCGCGTGGCGGCGACCGGCTCGGCTGGCGCGCGCTGACCGGCGAGGATCCGGCGCGCAACCTCCTTGCGCTGCGCGACGGCTCGGTGATGGCGGCGCTGCATGTCCCCGGGCTTCCCGCCGACACCGCCGAGGCGATCGATCTCAACGCCCAGGCGGCGGTGCGCGAGCTGTGGCTGCGCAGCGGGCTCGACGCGCGCTTCATCGTCTATCACCATATCCTGCGCCGCCGGGTCGCGATCGATTTTCCCGGGCAGTTCGACGATCCGCTCGCCGCGCATATCGACGCGCGCTGGGGTGCGCGGGTCGGCGGCGGCGCGCTGTTCGTCAACGACCAGTTCCTGACCATCCTGCGCCGGCCGGCGCGCGGCAAGGCGGGCTGGGGCGAACGCTTCCTGCGCCGCGTGGCACGCGGGGGCGAGGACGCGCGGCCCGAACCCGCCGACCTCAGGCTGCTCTCGGCTGCGCTCGACAGCCTCGTCAGCACGCTTGCGCCCTATGGTGCGCGGGTGCTGGGCGATTACGAGGGCGAGGGCGGAACCTGCTCGGAGCTGCTCGAACTGCTCTCGGCGCTCTACAATGGCGAGATGCGCCCGGTGCGCCGCCCGCCCGCGGGCGAGGACATCGGCCAACTCATCCCCTGTCGGCGCCTGAGCTTCGGGCTCGATGCGCTCGAACGCCGCGGCGCCGATGGTGCCGATTTCGCAGCGATGCTGGGGCTCAAGGGCTATCCCGAGGCGACCGCGCCGGGGCTCACCGATCCGCTGCTGCGGCTTTCGCGCGAGATGGTGCTGACCGAGACCTGGGCGCCCGCCGATCCGCAGCTCGCGCGTGAACGCATCGACCTTGCGCTGCGCCGCCTGCGCTCCGCCGACGAGGAGGCGCTGGGCGAGCGGCGCGAGCTGATGGCGGCGCGCGACGCGCTCGGGCTCGGCGCGGTCGGCTATGGCGACCATCACCTCTCGCTGCTGCTGCGCGAGCCCAGCCTCGACGAGCTCGACCGTGCCTGCGCCGAAGCCGCCTCGGCGCTTGCCGGCGCCGGCGCCATCGCGGTGCGCGAGGACATCAATTGCGAGCCGGCCTTCTGGAGCCAGTTCCCCGGCAACGAGGCGTTCATCGTCCGGCGCGCGCTGATTTCCAGCGCCAACATGGCCTGCTTCGGCTCGCTCCATGGCGCGCCGATGGGCAGCGCCGGCGACAACCACTGGGGCACGGCGGTGAGCCTGCTCGAAACCACGTCCACGACCCCCTTCTTCTTCAATTTCCACGAAGGCGATCTCGGCAATTTCAGCATCATCGGCCCCTCGGGCTCGGGCAAGACGGTGGTGCTCAACTTCCTTGCCGCGCAGGCGCAGCGCTTCGCCCCGCGGATGGTGCTGTTCGACAAGGACCGCGGTTCGGAGGTCTTCGTGCGCGCGATCTCCGGGCGCTATGCGCGGCTGACCGCGGGCGAGGCGACGCGCTTCAACCCGCTGGCGCTGCCCGACACCGCCACCAACCGCGCCTTCCTGCGCGACTGGCTGGGCGTGCTGCTCGCCGCCGATGGCCCCGAGGAACGGGCGACGATCGCCGGCGCGGTCGAGGCCGCCTATGCGCATGATCCGGCGCTGCGCCGCCTGTCGCATTTCCACGAACTGCTCGCCGGCGGCAGGCGCCCGCATCCCGGCGATCTTGCCAGCCGGCTCGCGCCGTGGATCGCCGGCGGCCCGCATGGCTGGCTGTTCGACCATGCCGAGGACGGGCTCGACCTTGGCGCAAGGACGCTCGGCTTCGATCTCACCGAACTGCTCGATGCGCCCGCGCTGCGCACCCCGGTGATGATGTATCTGTTCCACCGCATCGAGGAACGGCTCGACGGATCGCCGACGATGATCCTGATCGACGAAGGCTGGAAGGTGCTCGACGATCCGGTCTTCGCCACCCGCATCCGCGACTGGCTCAAGACGCTCAGGAAGCGCAATGCGCTCGTCGGCTTCGTCACGCAAAGCGCGCGCGACGCGCTCGACAGCTCGATCGCGGCGGCGCTGGTCGAGCAGACCGCGACGATGATCTTCACCCCCAACCCGCGCGCGCGCGCCGAGGATTATTGCACCGGCTTCGGGCTGACCGGCCACGAGCTCGATCTCGTGCGCACGCTTCCCGTCCACAGCCGCTGCTTCCTGCTGCGCCAGGGCGATGCCTCGGCGCTGCTGCGGCTCGACCTGTCGGGAATGGACGATCTTTTGACGGTGCTGTCGGGCCGCGAGGCGACCGTCAGGCGGCTCGACCGGCTGCGCGCCCGGCTCGGCGACAGCCCCGAGGCGTGGTATGGCGAACTGACCGGGCAGGCCTGGCCGGGCGCGCAGCCGCTCGGCAGCCTCGATGATCAGGCGAGCTTTGCCTGGCCGCTGCCAAGGGCGGCCGCCGAATGAGCGGCTGCGCCGACCTCACCGCCGTCGCGGGCGATGGCGTCGCCCCGGCGCTGCGCGCGGTCGATTGCCTGAGCGGCGAGGCGACTGGCGCCGCCTTCGACCGCCTGCTTGGCCTGCACGGCGCGTTGATGCCGGCGCTGACCGCGCTGCTGACGCTGTATATCGCGGTCTTCGCGCTCGGCCTGCTCGCCGGGCGGACCCGGCTCGGGCTCGGCGCGCTGATGCCGCGGATGCTCGGCCTCGGGCTGGTGCTCGCCTTCGCCACCAGCTGGGCCGCCTATCAAAGCGTCGTCTGGACGCTGGCGACGGGCGCGCCCGACGAGATCGCGGGCGCGGTCACGGGGAGCAAGGGCTCGGCGACGCAGATTTTCGCCGGGCGCATCGACACGCTGTTCGCCGCCCTGTCCGAAATCAGCGACAGCGCCGGCCGGCAGGCGCAACCGGCGTCCGAACCGGCGGCGGCAGCCGTCACCCCGCCAGCGTCTGCGCCAACCGCCACGCCGGCCAGCTTTTCGCCGGCCGGGCTGTTGTGGATCGGGGCGACGATGCTGCTGCTCGGCACGGTCGGCGTGCTGGTGACCGCACGGATCGTGCTGGCGCTGCTGCTCGCGCTTGGGCCGGTGTTCGTCGTCATGGCGCTGTTCCGCGCGACCCGCGGGCTTGCCGCCGGCTGGCTGCGGGCCACCGTGCTGGCCGCGCTCGCCCCGCTTTTCGCGGTGATCGGCGGCGCCTTCACGCTCGAACTCGCGGCGCCCGCGGTCGGCCGTCTCGCCGGACCCGACGGCGTCGATGCGCGGGGCGCGATGGCCTTCTTCCTCATCGCCGCGGTCCACGCCGCGCTGATGGTCATGGCGCTGCGCACCGCCGCGACCATCGTCAACGGCTGGGCCGTGTTCCCGCCATCCGTGCGCACGGACCATGCGTCGCCGATGATGTTCGGGGCGAGCGTGCCGCCGATGCCGGCACCACCGGGCCTTGCCGCTGCCGCAAGGCACCCGGCCGAAGCCGCCGCGGCCGCGCGCGGCGCAGCGCTGCCGGCTGCGGCGGAG
>JAGWPW010000118.1 GCA_028870315.1 Sphingomonadales bacterium
CATGCCCGGGGCGATGTGCGGCACGTGCGGCCGTTACCCTCATGCTGCGGAATCGACGCCGTTCGTCGCGTCCGCCGGCGATGGCACGCCGGCCGATGTCGCGGCAGGTTTTCTGGCAATGTCCTTAAGCGCGCTAAGGACCCGCTCTTCGTCGGCAGCGGTCAGCAATTGCCGGATACGCTCTTCCTGCTGCTGAATCGCTTGATGGACTTGCGCCAGCCGGGCGCTGCCGGCTTCGGTCAGGCCCAGCGACACCGCCCGGCCCTCGCCAGGCCGACGGGTCACGAGCCCCTTTGCCACCAGGCCACCAACGGTCGGGACGATATTGGCGGGCTTGATGTGGAGACTGCGAGACAAATCTGCCTGAGTGCATCCCGGGCTCTCTCCTATGCCGATCAACACGGTGGCGTCGCTGATGCGAAGGCCCAGTGGCTCGAACGACGCCTCGTAAGCCGATTGCATCGCATGCGACGCACGGCGCAGCTGGAAGCCGATGGTGTCGGCAAGCGAGTCGAATCTGATTTTTTTGCTGTTCATGATTGCATCGTTGCACCGACGTTGATGGCCTAATATATTATAAAAAATATGTTGATGCAAGGGCGAGTCGCCGCAGGCAAGATGGCGGTCATTGGCAAACGCAAGGTTGCAGCGCTCCTGTGACGACCTTGCGTCGACGTCGTCCACCCGATGGATAGAAGGCAAACATGATTCGAATGATCCTTTCGGGCCAATGGCTGATGCATCTGTGGCTGATCGGCTTCGTCGCCTCGACCATCCTCATCGGCATTCTCACCGGGTTTTTCCGGGCGCACAAGGTTCAGCCCAAGGGCTTCAAATGGAAGCAGCTTGCCTTCGAGGTCGTCGTCGCGATCATCGGTGGCTATTTTACCGGCCTGCTTCTGGGAACGACCAACAGGTATCTGAACGCTCACGGCCTCATCATCTTCGACAGCCGGCCGGTCGGATGGTGGCGGATCGCCATTGAGTATGTTGCCTATTTCTTGCTGTTCGACACCTGGTTCTACTGGCTGCACCGCTGGATGCACAAGGAGCCGTTCTACCGGCTGATCCACAAGCTTCATCACAAATCGACCTCGCCGAACCTTCTGACGACGGTTTCGGTGAATCCGCTGGAGTCGTTCATCAACGGCGGTTTCGTGCCGCTGTTCCTGACGGTGACGACCGTTTCGGGGCTTCCGATCAGCACCGCGGCAGCGGTGCTGATCCTGCCGACGAACATCATCATGGGGCTCTATGTCCATGCCGGCTATGAGTTCTTCCCGCGCTGGTGGCACAAGAGCTGGGCGACGAAGTGGTTCATCACCACCACCTTCCACGACCAGCACCACAAATACTTCAACTGGAACTTCGGCGGCTACACGACGATCTGGGATCGCCTGTGCGGGACGATGCGCAAGAGGTTCGAAAGCGACTACGACATGATCTGTGACCGGCGTGCCGAGTGGTGGCGCAGGCCATGGATCGAGCGGCGTGCCGTCGCGCAAGCCGAGCCGCACGAAGGCTGAGCGAACCATAGCCACAAAATCCAAAGGGAGAGCAGAAATGGGTAATGCGTGCTCGAAGCCGAAACACCGCGCTTGCGCCAAACGCACGGCGCGTCTTCTCGCGAGCTTCTCGATTACCGCCACTGCCGCGTTGGCGCCGACATTCGCTTGCGCGCAGAACGCAGCCGCGCCGCAAGTCCACGAGGTCAACGTGACGAACGACCTCGCCATCTCGAGCGGCGAGCCGGAAATCGCCGTCGATCCCACGAACTACAGGAATCTCGCGATTGTCGAGTTCGGCGTCGGCTCGGACCAGATGCCGGCGTCGACATTCAGCCCCGCTGCGCTGCTCGAACCGCCGCCGGCTGCCATGTCGAACACCGGCCGGGTCATGGTGTCGCACGATGGCGGCGACAGGTGGCAGCAGCAGGGACCGGCGCCGGCCTATGATCCCGCGTTCAAGCCCCATCGCGGCGGCGGCGACCCGTTCATCGCCTGGGGGCCGGATGGCACGCTCTACGTCGGCGATGAGGCCGGTCCCGATCCCGAGCCCGCACCCGGCAAATCCCTGATCGAGGTCTATGGGCAGTTGCTGCCGCGCGCGAACCTGTTCATCGCCGCCTCGACCGATGCGGGCCGCAGCTTCAGCGCACCGCAGAGTGCCGGAACGCCGATCGATCGTCCATGGATGACGGTCGACAGGACCAACGGCACGCTGTATACCGTCAGCTCCGGGACCTACAGCGCCGCGCGAAAGCTGCACAACGCACCCGGCCCCGATGCGCCCAACGATCGCTGGCTTGTCGCCTGGAAGCCCAGGCTTGCCGGCAAGAGCGAGCCGCGCCGCCTCGGTGGCCCTGATTTCAGCGCCGCCGGCGGCAGCACCATCACCGCCGCCAACGGCGTGATCGCCGCGACCTTCGTTCTTGGCGGTCCACCGCCTGGTGGCGGCACCGGCGGGAATGCGCCGGCGAGGCCTGTCCCCGCTTCGCTGGTGAGCATCATGAAGGATGGTGTCACCAGTTGCTCGCTGCAGGCGCCCTGCCTCTTTTTTGAGACATCGACTGATGAGGGGCAGCATTGGACCCGCCATCATGTGCCGGTTCCGGGCGGAATAGCGAGCCGTCAAACGCTCGTCTCGGCGGATGCCGGGCGACCGGGCCGCTATGCCATCTCGGTGCTTGATCCGACCGCGACGCATTTTTCGGTTCTGGTCACCGAAGATTCGGGTGAAACCTGGGCACCTCCCGCGGCGATTCCCGAAGTTGCATCGGGCGCCAACTTCAAGTTCTGGATGGCTTATGGGCCAACCGGCGTCCTGGGCATGGTCTGGAAAAAGCAACGCGACGATCTGACCCCGCCGCTTGCGCCACCTTCGGGCAGCGAAACGATGCCGCCGGCTATCGGTCCGGCTTTCGACGTCTACTCGTCGATCTCCTGCGACGGCGGCGCGCACTGGTTCCAGCCGATTCGCGTCAACTCGGCTGTGTCACCCGCCGGGCCGTCGGCAAGTGACGATTTCACCTATCTCACCATGGATGATCGGAACGTGCACATGGTGTGGGGTGACCATCGCGCCTTGCCCCAGGTCAGGAATGTGCCGGGCGCGGCTGGTGGCACCCAGGCCTATTACGGAAGGGTGCCGTTTGCGATGTTTACCGGCGGCTCGACCTGTGGCCGGCCGTAGGCTGGTCGATGCGCGGCCGCCGCGATTTCGCTGTCCGCCGTGCCGGGCGCCTTGGCTGGATCGTCATCGTGGCGCTCGCGGGATGCGCCGCCCCTCCGGCTGCCCCGCCTCGCCAGGCTGATGCGGGGCTGGGGGCTGGGGGCGCTGCTTGCAGGATTGACGGATGCTGCCAGGGCCATGGTGCGGTCGCCTTTCTTCAGCGCGACCTTGCGATCATGTGCACCGACGGCACGCAGAGCCTGACTTGTGATTGCCACCAATGAGCGCCGGGCGTCAGCCCGGAGCGTGGGCGACACCACGGCTTGTGGATGCGGTGGTCATCGCCGCAGCCCTGCTTGAGAGCACGCTATGCACTCCCGTTCCGGCCATGGCGGCGAAGGCTGCCCCGCCGCCACCCGCCGAAGGCCCCGATGCCGGCCTTGCGACGATCGTCGTCACCGGCACCCGCGTTCCCGAGACGGTGGATCGGGTTCCGCTCGACATCTCGGTCGTGCCCGCGCGCGATCTCGCGGCCCGCGATGCGCACGACATGGCCTCCGCGCTGGCGCTGGTGCCGGGCGTCGAGGCACCGTCGGGCGGCGATGCCGGGCCGTCGAGCGCAGTCCCCTCGCTCTGGGGGCTGCACGAGTTCGACGCCTTCCTGCTTGTCGCAGATGGCGTTCCGTGGGGCGGCGCCTTCAATCCGATGATCACCACGATCGACATGACCGATGTCCAGCGCATCGAGGTGCTCAAGGGCGCGGCGCCGGTGATGTATGGCGCGACCGCCTTCGTCGGCGTGGTGCAGGCGATCGATTATCCCGCCGGCGAGGCGGCGAACGAGGCCGATATCGCGGTCGGCAACCATGGCTCGGCGCGCGGCTCGGCGGCGTTCGTTTTGCCGGGCTCGGACCATTACCGGCAGTCGCTGGCGGTGGACGGGCAAAGCCTGGGCTTTTCCGACCGGCGCGAGACGGTCTCGAACGGGCGGCTGCTGTATCGCGGCGCGCTCGACACCGGGCAAGGCAAGCTGACGATCGACGCCGATCTCACCATCGTTCGCGATACGCCGTCGAGCCCGGTGATCCGCACCGGATCGGCGCTCACCACGCTCACCCCGATCGACGCCAATTTCAATCCGGCCGACGCGCGGATCGATCAGAACGAATACCATCTGGCGCTCGGCTACAGCCAGCCGACCGCGCTTGGGAAATGGGAGACGACGCTGTCGCTCGCGCATTCCGACATCACCGATATCCGTGCCTTCCTCCATCCCGACCTCAGCGGCGCCGCCGACAGCCAGAACCAGCACCGGCACATCGACGACGATTATCTCGATACCCACCTGACCAACCCGCTGGGCAACGATGGCTCGATCATCGTCGGCGCCGACCTGCTCTATGGCCTCGGCAGGCAGACCACGCGCAACGGTAATGGCGGCTACACGGTGCCGCTCGACGGCTCGGTGCTGCCGCCGCCGACATCCCAAATCGCGGTCAACGAGATCGGAACGGTCAACGACAGGCGCGTCTTCGCCGGCCAATACGCCCAAGCCGACGGGAAGCCCGGCAGCCGCTGGGACATCACCGCCGGGCTGCGCCTCAACGAAACGTGGGAACACAAGCGCACGAGCGACTTCACCACGCCGTCGCCGGTGCTGCGCGCGGCGAGCGCCAGCCGCACCGTGGTGCGCCTGACCGAGACGCTCGGCGTCAGCTATCGCGCGTGGCAGGCCGGTGCGGACGAGGTGGTCGTCTATGCCGACTGGCGCAATGCCTTCAAACCCGCGGCGCTCGACTTCGGCCCCGACTACACCCCCGATGTTCTCCTGCCCGAAACCGCGCAAAGCTACGAGGCGGGGCTCAAGGCCGCGCTCGACGATGGCAGGCTGACCTTCCAGGCGGAAGCCTTCACCCTCGACTTCCACAATCTGGTGGTGCCGACACCTTCGGGCGCGCTGGCCAACGCCGCCGGCGAGCGACTGCGCGGGGTCGAATTCGAAAGCCGCTGGCAGGCGACGCGCGATTTCGCCGCGGTTGCCAACTTCGCCTGGCACGACGCGAGTTTCACCCGTTATCTTTTCGTCGAACCTGATAGCGGCACCAGCGTCGATGTCGCGGGCAACCAACTGACGCTGGCGCCGCACGTCCTCGCCTCGGCCGGGCTGCTTTACACGCCGCCCAGCGGCCTCAATGCGACGATGGCGGTCAGCCGCGTCGGCAGACGCTTCCTCGACGAACAGAACGCCGCGCCCGTCGCCGCCTACACGACCATCGCGGCGACACTGGGCTACCGTTTCGAGAAATGGCTTGTCGCGTTCGAGGGTGAAAACCTGAGCAACCAGCGCCCGCCCGTCACCGCCAGCGAGTTCGGCAGCGACAGTTTCTATCGCTTGAACGGTCGGCGCCTGTGGTTGCGTCTGGCCGAAACGCTGTGAGTCCAGGAAGCCAGATCTCTGCAAGCCTGAAGAACGTGGGAGTGTGAAATGCGTACAAAATCGAAGGTCGTTTTTTCTTTCCTGACCACATCTTTGGTGTCGGCAATGAGCTTGCCAGCCGTGGCAGCCAGCCCGACGCCGCCTGTCGGCCAGGAGATTTCGGGAAAATCCCCCGCGCGGTGTTCGGTTGGCGACGCGCCGGAACCTGGCATTCAGGGCGAAGTCTCGGCGGGACAAGCGCCGGATTACAACTGCGGTGTCAAGCTGATCGGCCAGCTTCCCATCGCGGGCAATGTCGCCGGCACCGGCAAATGCGCTTACGTCCGCAGCGGCGGGCAGGGGGGCGCATCGGGGCCGACCACGATTTCCGTCATCGACGTCAGCAATCCCAGAAAGCCGGCCGTCGTCGGCAACCCGCTGCCGCTCTATTTGCGGTCGGAAACCTTGCGCGTGGTGGTCACCAGGGATCGCGCGGTCATGGTCTCGGGCGGCTCGGTGTTCGACATCAGCGATTGCCTCCATCCAAGGCTCGCCGGTGAGATCAAATGGCCCGACACGACCGTTCCCGGCGTGCGCACCAGAACACTGCCGCACGACATTCGCATCAATCGCGAGGGCACGAAGGTATTCGCCGCCTTCGGCGTGTGGGAGGCCGATATCAGCGATTTGAACGCGCCGGACAGCTGGAAGATCACCGACCACCGTTGCGAGGTTGCGGCCCAGCTTCCGGGGCCATGGCAAGAGGTTCACCGCGCCGCGATCAACGCGGGGCGCAGCCTGTGCGACGATGCGACGAAGCCCGCGCCTGCCGGCTCGAATTATTCGATGGGTGCCAGCCCCTATCAGATATCGCTGCTATGGCCGCAGGTCTCGCACTCGCCTGATTTCAATGCCGATGATACGCTGCTCTATGTCGGCGATCAGGCGGGCGGAAACAGCGCGCTGTGGGCGCCGGTTCCCAAGGTCCGCATCATCGACATTACCCGGCAGCCGTTCAAGGTGCTGGGCGAGGTCGACGGCGCCGGTCATGGTCTCGACTGGTTCCGCTCGGGCGACCGCGAATATGTGCTGCATTCCAACGAAGGGACGAGCGCCATTCCCGGTCAGCCGCACAACGGCGATAGTTGCGCCCCATTTCCGCGCCCGTTCGCGCTTGGCTGGGCGTATGAAGCCTATATCGCCGATGTCACCGATCCCGCGCAGGCACGAAACGTTTCGATGCTTGAGCTGGCGATCAACAAGCCGGAATTCTGCCAGGAGCGGAAAGCCTCGGGTCACGACCCCTGGATCGCCTATCACTTGCTCGACAATCCGATAAATCCGAAGTTTGCCGCGGTGAATTTCGGGGACGCCGGCTTACGGATTTTTGATATTCGTGATCCATTGAATCCGACAGAAGTTGCATATTTCAACCACGGTGCCCCGGTGCACGCCCAGGTTGGCTATTACGACCCGGCGCGCAAGCTGATCTATTTTTCGGATGTCGGCGGCTTCAAGGTCCTGAAGATAGAACCGCAGGTGGTCACACAACTGGGGTTGTAGGGTAGAAATACAGCAAGACCAGAGGTGAATTCTTTGTGCCATGGAGATTTAATATGAGGGAATTGAAGCTCGCATTCTGCGCTGCTGCTGCCTCTGGTGCTCTCTTTGGCGGCTGCCATGCCTTCGCAAAGGACGAACCGCATCTGGTCTTGCTGGCCTTGTCCAAGGCGGATCATGTCCTCGCCCTTGTCGATCCGCATTCCTTGAAAGTGACCGCACGAATAGCCGTCGGGACTGACCCGCACGAGGTGATTGCCTCGCCGGATGGAACGCGGGCCTATGTGTCGATCTATGGCAGCGGCCTGCTGCACGAGATTGACGTGATCGATCTGGTCAAGCGAAAGCCGTTGCCGGCTCTCGATACGGCCCCCTTGTACGGGCCGCACGGACTTGCGTTCGCAAATGGCAAATTGTGGTTCACCGCCGAGGGTTCGAGGGCGATCGGCGAGTACGATCCTGCAAGGGCCCGGTTCGACTGGAGCATGGGCACGAGCCAGATCAGGACGCATATGATCCACGTTCTCCCGGATGCTTCCCAAATCTACACGACCAACGTCACTTCCGGGACAGTTAGCGTTTTCGAGCACAAGCCAATTTCATCCCCGGGCTACAGCATGCGGGCAGCCTCCAGTTCACCCGGCGGCGTGCCGATCGCTGGTTGGACCGAAACCGTGGTTCCCGTCACCCCGGGCTCGGAAGGCTTCGACGTGACGCCGGATGGCAAGGAATTGTGGACCGCATCTGCCAACGACGGTTCGATCGCCGTCATCGATCTTGTGAACAAGAAACTATCCCGTCGTATAGACGCCGGGATAAAAGGCGCAAACCGACTCAAGTTTACCCCGGACGGGTCCAAAGTGATTGTCTCCAGCCTCTATAATGGCGATTTACTGATCTACGATGTCGCCTCACGCAGCGAGATAAAAAGACTGAGCCTTGGTCATGGCGCCGCAGGAATCCTTGTCGATGCTGATGGAAAGCGGGTATTTGTCGGCTGCTCATTGGATAACTACATAGCCGTTGTCGATCTCGCCAGGCTCGAGGTGGTCGCGCGTATCAATGTCGGCGCCGTCCCTGACGGCTTGGCATGGGCGGACGTCAGATAGCTGGTGACCGCGGTATTGTGCCTTGCCACGCGCCAGCGCCCGTGTTGACGATTGAACGGGCGAACCGCGGTTCGGCCCGCTCGCGAGAAACTTGTCATGTAAACACAAACGTTTATCGATGGAGTCTCCCCATGAAAGCGCACCTGCCGATTGCACTTTTGACCGCTCTCGCGCTGACCGCCTGCGCCGACAACTCTCCGGGCGGCAGGGCGGTGCAGGCAAGGCACAAACAGTTCAAGGAGATCGGCAAGGCCTTCAAGGACATCAATGGCCAGCTCAAGGAGCGCGCGCCGGATCTTGGTGCGATCAGGACCGATGCGGCCCGGATTGCCGGCCTGGCGCTGCACATCAAGGAATGGTTTCCTGCCGGCTCCGGCCCGCAGGATGGCAAACGCACCGATGCCAGGGCGCTGGTCTGGACGCAGCCGGTGGTATTCCAGCAGGACGCGACCCGACTCGCTGTTGCGGCCGCACAGATGACGGTTGCCGCCGGTCAGGGCAATATTGCCGGCATCAATGCCAGCGCCAAGGCCATGGGCATGGCCTGCAAGGGCTGTCACAACAAGTTCAAGGAGGATTGATTTCTACTTTCACCGACACCGCGCGGCGCGGGGCGGGGCGGAATGAACCGGACACTTCGAAGAACCGAAGGATGCCGACCCAGCCTGGCAACGATGCCGCTGACCGCCATTCGCGCATCCGTCATGCCCCAGACTATGTTGCGTTCATCCAGACCAAGATGGCGACAGTGTCCTGACATATGCATTCCTCCAAGGCGGGGCGATGCCCTAAAAACCTCAGATCTCGCACTTCGAAATAGAATCCACCGCGTCGAGAATGTTAGGATGATAAGATATATTATGTTAAATAAGGTAATGGCTGGCGATCGCCGCAACGGCTACGATCAACGCCACCCATAGCGCCGCCATCATCCCCAGCCGGCGCTTCGGCAGCTCGAATCCGGGCAGCGCCCGCGCTACAAGGATCAGCGCCATCGCGGCGCCGACGATGGTGATCATGTCGGTCTGGCTCATGCGCTCATGCCACGATCTCCAGCCCGTCGAAGCCGACCTGCACGCCTTCGGGCAATTCGCGGCCGAGCGTCGCGAAATCCATGCTCTTGTCGAGATGGGTCAGCACCGCCCGCCGCACGCTTGCCGCCTTTGCAAGTTCGAGCGCGAGCGCGAGATGCGCATGCGTCGGATGCGGCTCGCGCCGAAGGCAATCGACGACAAGAATGTCCGAATGCGTGAACAGCGCGATCATCTCGCTCGTAATCTCACTGAAGTCTACTGCATAGGATATTGATTTACCGTCACATTCAAAGCGATATCCGGTGCTTTTCATCGGCCCGTGCGGCATCTGGCACGAGCCGACCGCGAAACCCTGGCACAGCCGCAGCCGGTCAAGCGTGTCGAGCGCGACGATGGTGTGATAGCCGAATTGCCCGGCGAAGACATAGCCGAAGCGCTGGCGCAGCCGCCGCACCGTCTCTTCGGCAGCATAGCCGGGCAGCGCCCCGCCGCGGCCATAGCGAAGCGGGCGAAGATCGTCGATCCCGTGGCAATGGTCGGCGTGGTCATGCGTCCAGAACACCGCATCGAGGCGGTAGATGCCGGTCGCCATGAGCTGGCCGCGCAGATCGGGTGAGGTGTCGATGAGCAGCCGCTGGCCGGCCGCGCTTTCGATGACCGCGGAGACACGGCTGCGCCGGTTGCGCGGTTCGAGCGGATCGCAGGCTCCCCAATCCGGCCCCTCGCCGCCGCCGATCCGGGGCACGCCCGTCGAGGTGCCGCAGCCCAGAAGAACGAGCTTCACGGCGCCTTCATGCCGCCTCGCGCCGCCTTGGTGAACAGCGCGAAGAAATTGCGGGTGGTGGCCGCCGCGAGCGCGTCAGGCTCGCTATCGCGCAGCCCGGCGACGAAGCGGCAGGTATCGGCGGTGAAGGCCGGCTCGCAGACCTGTCCGCGATGCGGAACGGGCGCGAGAAACGGCGCGTCGGTTTCGAGCAGCAGCCGGTCTTCGGGCAGCATGCGCGCGACCTCGTGAAGGTCCTTCGCGTTCTTGAAGGTGACGATCCCCGACAGCGAGATCGACAGGCCGAGCGCCAGCATGGCGCGGGCGAAATCGGCCGACGCGGTGAAGCAATGGATGAGCCCGGGAAATCGGCCCTTTGCCATTTCCTCGGAAAGGATCGCGGCGGTATCGGCCTCGGCTTCCCGGGTATGGACGATCAGCGGCAGGCCGGTTTCGCGCGCAACCGCGATATGCGTGCGAAACAGCGCGCGCTGCACCGCGCGGTCGGATTTGTCGTAGTAATAGTCGAGGCCGGTCTCGCCGATCCCGATGACGCGCGGTGCCGCGGCCGCGGCGCGCAGCGCGTCCGCGCCAAGATCGGCATGGGTATCGGCTTCATGCGGATGGATGCCGATGCTCGCCCAGACATCCGCCTCGCGCGTGGCGGAGGCGAGCACGGCTGCCCATTCGCTCTGCCGCGTCGAGATGTTGAGAAAGCCGCCAATCCCCGCGGCGCGCGCGCGCGCCAGCACCGCCGGCTGATCCTCGATGAGGCCGGGATAATTGAGATGGCAATGCGAATCGATCAGCATGGCGTCCTCAATGCGCCGCGCCGTCGGCAAGTTCCAGCCGCGGGAATACGCCGACCGGCTGCTGGAGGCAGACCCCGGTGGCGCCAAGCCGCGCATACCAATCGTCGTCTTCCAGCGCGGTCCGGTCGCGCGCATCGGGCGCGATCGCCATCTGGTCGAGCAGCCGATCGGCCGATTGCGGCACCACCGGGCGGATGGCGATGGCAAGGTCGCGCAGGCATTGGAACAGCACCGCGAGCACGGTTTCCATGCGATCGAGCCGGCCTTCCTTCTTCAGCGCCCACGGCGCCTCGGCATCGACATATTGGTTGCAGGCGAAGATTTCGCCCATCCATGCTTCGATCGCCCCGGAAAAATCGAGCGCGCCCATCGCCGCCGGCACCGCTTTGCGCGCCGCCTGGCGGACCCGCTCCAGCAGCGCGGCATCGCCGGCCCCGGGCGCGCGAATCTCAGGAAGCCTGCCGCCGAGATTCCTGAAGATCAGCGAGAGCACCCGCTGCGCGAGATTGCCGAAACCGTTCGCCAGCTCGGCATTGCAGCGCAGCACGATCGCTTCGGCCGAATAGCTGCCGTCCTGGCCGAAGCTGACCTCGCGCATCAGGAAATAGCGCAAGCCATCGACCCCGAAACGGTCGGCGAGTTCGAGCGGATCGACGACATTGCCGAGCGATTTCGACATCTTCTCGCCGCGATGCAGGACGAAGCCATGGCCGAACACCGCTTTTGGCAGCGGCAGGCCGGCGCTCATCAGGAAGGCGGGCCAATAGACCGCGTGGAAGCGGATGATATCCTTGCCGATGAGGTGGAGATCGGCCGGCCACCACTTCGCCATCTCCGCGGTTTCATCGGGAAAGCCAAGGCCGGTCAGATAGTTGGTCAGCGCATCGACCCAGACATACATGACATGCCCCGGGCTGTCGGGCACGGGCACGCCCCAGTCGAAGCTGGTGCGCGACACCGACAGGTCGCGAAGCCCGCCTTCGACAAAGCGGATCACTTCGTTGCGCCGGCTTTCGGGTTCGAGAAACCCGGGATTGTCGCGCAGTAGATCGAGCAGCGGCTGCTGATAGCGCGAAAGCCTGAAGAACCAGCTTTCCTCGGCGGTCCATTCAACCGGGGTGCCCTGCGGCGAGAGCCTTTCGCCCCCTTCCCCTTCGATGAGTTCGCCCGCCTCGTAGAAGGCCTCGTCGCGGACCGAATACCAGCCCTCGTAGCGATCGAGATAGAGATCGCCGCTTGCCGCCATGCGGCGCCACAGCGCCTGGCTCGCGGCATGGTGACGCGGTTCGCTGGTGCGTTGGAACACATCATAGCTGACATGAAGCCTGTTGCACATTGCAATGAAATAGGATGACATTTCATCGGACAACTGCGCTGGCGTAACGCCTGTTTCGCGCGCCTTCTGCGCCATCTTCAACCCGTGTTCGTCGGTCCCGGTCTGGAAGCGCACGTCGCGCCCCTGCTGGCGGTGAAAGCGCGCGATGACATCTGCGGCGATCGCCTCATAGGCATGGCCGATATGCGGCCGTCCGTTGGGATAGGCGATGGCGGTGGTGACGTAATAGGGATCGGCCATGAAACCTTGATGCTGTTCGGGTGGAGGCAGGCCCGCTGGCCGGCGCCGTCACGCTTCTCTAGGGTTCGCCACCGAGGCCAGCAACCCGCCAATTTCCATCGACACCATCCCGGAATCGAAGTTGTAGCTCGGCGCCTGCACGGTGAGGCGCGCCAGCGCTTCATACGCGTCGATCATCCGCCGCTGGCGTCGGGGTTCGGCGCCTGAAAGCTCGCGGGCGAGCACCGCGCTGGCAAGTTCGAGGATTGCTGTCAGCCGCGGGCGATCGGGCCTTGCGCCGATCGCCTCGGTGAGCTTTCCGCGCAGCGCGAGCGTCGCATCGCCATCGCGCAGGATCGCCAGCATCAAGCCATGCGCCTGCCCGAGATCGGCGGTGACGAAGCCGATCGCCGCGCCGGGCGAGCCCTGCGCGGCGGCGATCGCCGCGATCCGCGTCGGGGCATCGGCTTCGGGCACCTCACGCGCGAGGATTTCGGCGATCTCATCATCCTCGCAGGGCGCGAAACGCAGCATCCGGCAGCGCGAGCGCACCGTTGCCATCAGCCTTCCCGGCCGATGGCTGACCAGCAGGAAGATGCTCCCGGCCGGCGGCTCCTCAAGGCTCTTGAGCAGGGCATTGACCGCCGACCTTTCGAGATCGTCGGCGGGATCGATGATGATCGCGCGGCGGTTGCCCAGCGTTGGCCGCGTCGTCAGCCGCTGCTGCATCCGCCGCACCTGGTCGATCGTGATGTTGCGGCGCGTCTGATAGGGCTTGCCCTCTGCACGCTTGGTTTCCTCACCCTCGGTTGCCGGCAGCGGCTCGAGAAGCAGGATATCGGGATGGCGGTCCCACGACGGCGCGAACGACGCGTCTTCCTTCACCAGCGCCGCCGCCGCGGCCCGGGCGAAGTGCCCCTTGCCGAGCCCCTGCGGGCCGGCAAGAAGCCAGCCATGGTGCAGCCGTCCCGAGGCGATCGCCGTGCACCACGCCTGCCACGGCGCGGCATGGCCGCACAATTGCGCCTCCTCTCTCACCCGCCGCGCGCCCCACACCGGGCCAGCGCCGCGCGCACCTGGACATGGGTCGCATCGGGCGGGCCATTGCCGTCAATCCTTGCGACCCGCTCGGGCTCGGCTGCGGCGATCGCCGAAAAGGCGGCGGCAACGCGGGCGTGATACGCCGCCCCGCGCCCGCCGATGCGATCGAGGGCGGTGCCGTCGCGCCGGGCAAGGCGCGCCTGCGCCTCGGCGGGCGAGACCTCGATCAGCAAGGTGAGATCGGGCAGCAATCCGCCGCTGCCGATGGCATGCAGGGTGCGGATCGCTGCCTCGGCCATCCCGCCCGCGCCGGCCTGATAGGCAAGGCTCGAATCGAGGAAGCGATCGCAGATCACCCAGGCGCCGCGCGCCAACGCCGGCCGGATCAGGCGATCGACATGATCGCTTCGCGCCGCGGCGAAGAGCAGCGCCTCGGCGGCCGCACCCCAATCCGGCCCTGCCGGATCGAGCAGCAGCGCGCGGATCGCCTCGGCCCCGTCGGTCCCTCCCGGTTCGCGGGTGAGCACGATTTCGAGCCCTTCGCCACGCAACGCCTGCGCGAGCAGCCGCGCCTGGGTCGATTTTCCCGCCCCCTCGCCACCCTCGAAGCTGATGAAACGGCCCGGCGCGCAGCTCACCGGAGCAGTTCCGTCAGCCCGGCGCGCAGCCGGTCGAAGGCATCGCCGCGCGCGACATCGGAAGCGGCCACGAGCGGCATGCGCACCGGCGCCGCGCTGCCGATACGGATTTCGAGATCGGCGACATGCGCGCCCCTCGTGATCGGTGCGCGCATCGGCCCCTCATAGATCACATGCAGGCTGACCGGCTGCGCCTCGCCCGGCGCCATGGTCAGGAAATAGGGGCGCGGCGCGACGAGCCCGACCGTGGCTGCGCTGCCCTGCTGCACCTCGGCCTGCCCGACGATGTCGCCGGCGGCAAACAGCGGCCAGGCGTTCCAGGCGTCGAAACCCCATTCGAGCAGCGCGCGTGCCGCGCGCGCGCGCTCGGGTGCGGTCGGCACCGCCGCCAGCACCATCACCAGCCGTCGCCCGCCGCGCTCGGCCGACCCCACATAGGTGTAGCGCGCCTCATCGGTGAAGCCGGTCTTGATGCCATCGGCACCGGCGACGATGCCGATCACAGGATCGTGGTTCGGCTGGGTGATCCCGTTCCAGGTCAGCCACTTGTGCCCGATATAGCGATGATAATACTGCGGATAGCGCGCGATCATCGCCTCGGCCAGCGTTGCGAGATCGCGCGCGGTATAATAGGTGTTGCCCTTGTCCATCCAGCCGTTGGGCGTGCCGAAATGGCTGCCGGTCATGCCGAGCCTGCGCGCTTCGGCGTTCATCAGCGCCACCCAGCCGGCAACGCTGCCCGCCGCGCCTTCGGCCAGCACGATGCAGCCGTCATTCGCCGAGACCGTGGCGATACCCATCAGCAGTTGATCGACCGTCGGCCGGCTGCCGCGCGCAAGGAACATGCGCGACCCCTTGGCGTGCCAGGCAGCCCACGCCGAATCGCTGACCGCGATCGGCTGATCGGCGCGCAGCCGGCCCTGCGACAAAAGGTCGAAGGCGGTATAGGCAGTCATCACCTTGGTAACCGACGCCGGCAGAAAGCGGCGATCGGCATCACGCGCATAAAGCGTGCGCCCCGAACTCATGTCGACAAGCAGCGCGACCGGCGCTGCGGCCACCGCTGCCGGCACCGGCGGCGGCGTTCCGCCGGCATCGGCCATGCCGCCGGGCGGCGTCGCCATCGGCCGGGCAATCGTCGCGCCATCGCCGGCGATGAGGACCATCGCCCCGACCGCCACCGCCATGGCCGCGACCGCCACCCGCCGGGCGGTCCTTCTCGCTTGTCGCAAAACCGTTCCTCAACCGCTGACACCCCGCGGTCGAGCAATCGACGGATCAATCGGCGCGCTGGATTCTCGCGCCGCTATACCCTTCGCCCTTCACCTTCGCCAGTGCCAGCGCGGCCTGATCGCGCGCGGCGAACGGCCCGACCCTGACGGTCCACAGCCGCCCCGATTGCACCAGCGCGCCATGCGTTCGATTCGCGGCGGCGAGCGCATTCGCCTTCAGCGCGAAGGCGCCGGCCTGGACGATGAGCGTGTCGCCGGAAACGGCCGGCTTGCGCAGCGGGGGACGATGCGCATCCTCGCTTTGCGCCGTCGTCGTCGGGGGCGGCGGGGATGAGGTTGCGGCTGGAGGCAATGGCGGGGGCGGCGTGCTTGCCGTCCTTGCAAGCTCCACCGAATCATCGGGTGACAGCTTGCGACGCAGCACCGCGAGCAAGCTTTGCGGGGTCGCCATCCGCAGCGGCGCGACAGAACCCGCGCGCAGCAGCGCGCGCTCGGGCTCGGGCGGGTTGACGCGGCGCACGCGCACCGCCGCCCGGGGCCCCGACAGGCCAAGCTGCGCGGCCGCGCCGGGCGACAGCGCGATGAGATCGGTGCCGGTCATCGGCCCGCGCCGGGTGAGTCGCAGCAGGATCGTGTGCCCGCTGTCGAGCGCGGTGACTTCGACGTAGCTCGGGATCGGCAGCGTGTGATGCGCGCCGGCGATCGCCGAACCGCCCTCCCCGCCAAGGTCGGCATAGCCAACCGCGTCGTAATTCATGGTATCGACGGGGGTGAAGCTCTTGCCATCCACCACATAGGGATCGCCGACGATCCGCGGATAATCGGCATCGGGTCCGTTGGTCGGCGGCGGCGGCGCGCCATGGGCGTGGGCACCAGCGGCCAGGCCCGCGACCATCAGCACCGCGCCGAGCGCGCCGAGGTTTCGCCCTGCCACGCCTTCCGTGCCGCCAGCAATGTTCACGCGGGCCGAAAACGCCCTAGCCTGCAATCTCATCTGCCAGCAACCCGACACTCAGCGCGTAGAAGTTCGAGCAGTTATATTCGAGGATGACCCGATAATTCCCGGTTAAAAGGAACGCGCTTTTTCCTGGCCCGTCGGGTTCGAGCAGGGCGGCAAGGACATCATCGCCGATCGGCGCTTCGGGCGTGACCCCGAGCTTTCGCCATTCGCCGACCGTCAGCCAGCGCGAGCGCCGCGCCTCGACACGGGTGCAACTCGGCGCGACAAGCGTGCTGGCAAGACCCGCGCGGTCCAGATTTTCCGGCACCATGGCGCGCACCCCCCATGGCTCGCCCGGCCGCCAGCCGGCATCGCGCAGATAATTGGCGATCGAGGCCATGGTATCGGGCTTGTCGCTCCAGATATCGCGGACGCCGTCGCTGTCGCCATCCTGCGCCAGCCGCAGATAGGTGCTCGGCAGGAATTGCGGATTGCCGAAAGCGCCCGCCCAGCTTCCCTTCAATCGGGCACGGGGGACGCCTTCATCGACCATCTTCAGCAGCGCGATGAACTCTCCGGCGAACAGCTCGCGCCGCCGCCCTTCCCAGGCCAGCGTCGCGATCGAACGCGCGAGGTCGAAATTGCCGGTGTAGCGCCCGTAATTGGTCTCGTTTCCCCAGATCGACAGGATGATCGAAGCCGGCACCCCGTAACGCGCCTCGATCCCCGGCAGATAGGGCCGCACCTCGCCATACAGCGCGCGCCCCTCGGCGATCCGCGCGGCATCGACATGCGCGCGCAGATAGGGCGCGAAATCGGGCGGCGCGGCAGCGGGATTCATCTCGGGCTGCGCACGGTCGAGTTCGACGACCGCAGGATCGGGGGTCAGCCCGGCGAGCACGCTGTCGATCGTCGCTGCACGCACCCCTTGCGCGCGGGCGTGCGCGGCGAGTTGCTGGAGATAGGCATCGAAACCCGCCTTGCGCGCGGTGTCTTCGTCCACCTGCGCGCGCGCGCCGGGCAGCGGCACAAGCGCAACCGCAACCGCCAGCCACAACGAGGCCGAAAACCGGCGGATTGCGCGCAACCGGGCCATCACCGCATCATCGCACAGATGCCCGCGATTGAAAATGCCGCCCCGGCGCTGCCGGCTTGTGCGCGCTCGCGCGAAAGTCTAGCGGACAAGCCCATCTGCCGGGGAAGAGTGTCCGAGTGGTTTAAGGAACCGGTCTTGAAAACCGGCGACGGGGCAACCCGTCCGTGGGTTCGAATCCCACCTCTTCCGCCAACTCATATTGATTTTGCGTGATAATTTCCTGAAATCCGCGCGTTGCCCATGACTAAGCCCATGATAACTTCGCGGTAGCACACGAATGTCTGTGGACGGCAGCGGACGGATTCGCCGCAGGGCATTTGTGAGATATGAACACCATTCGAGCTGGGCGGCGGTTCGCATCAGGTTCGCATGGTTCGCGAAGTTCGCACCCGCGAACCAGCTTCCACCCCCTAGGGGTTTAATTTTCGCGGTGGTTTGCCGCCTTTACCGCATTGGTCCGCACGCGCAGAAAAAATTCCACTGGACGGCTGAGGTGCGAACTTGGCGCTAACGGCGCCTCGCGATCGGCATGGCCGCCCCACTTATTGCAGTCCCTAAAAGGCGCGCGCTCGGGGACGAAACCTTGCCATCAGTTGCCATCATCGACGCATGGGGCGCGGGCGAAGCCTGATAGGAAATGATAGGAAATGATAAGATAATGATCCGCGTGAGGCGGTGGGCGCGCGCGCGGGCGAAACGAATTTTCCCTAGCCGTTACGCGCGCGAAGGCGATGCCCGCGCCCGCGATTAGTGGGACAATTTGCCCCAGTATTCATCACCTCCCATAGCGGGGCGAGCCAGGGACAGACCCCGCGCGCATATTGCTCGGCGATGCCGCCATGCCGCCAGCTCGCCACGTCCGCGCCGATTGCCAGCGAGCGTGCGCCGCGCAGCCGATCGGCGATACCGCCCCAATGCGGTTTGTCGGGGCAGATGCCGAACAGGTCGGCAGCGCTCCACCCGGTCGCGGCGGCGGCAACCGCGAAGCCGTCGAGC
>JAGWPW010000119.1 GCA_028870315.1 Sphingomonadales bacterium
ATCGCCCGCCGCCACCTCACCCGCACCGCCCTCGCCCGGTGTGCGGCCGCCGGACGCGAGCAGCGGTTCGATCAGCGCGGCGTCGATCACATCGTCACGGGCCAGAAGAGCGGCGCGATAGAGGCAATTGCGCAGTTCGCGAACATTGCCGCGCCACGGCTGGCGGCGCAGCAGCGCCGCCGCCGAGGCGGCGAGCTGGCGGCGCGGCAGCCCGTCGGTGGCGGCGAGCACGAGGAAATGACGCGCCAGCGCCTCGATGTCGTCGGCGCGCTCGCGCAGCGGCGGCAGGGTGATGGGGACGACATTGATGCGGTAATAGAGATCCTCGCGGAACTGGCCGGCGGCGATCAGCGGTTCGAGATCCTTGTTGGTGGCAGCAATGATCCGCGTGTCGATCCGCACCTCCTCGCGCCCGCCGACGCGGCGGATGCTGCCCGATTGCAGCGCGCGCAGCAGGCGCGTCTGCGCGTCGATCGGCATGTCGCCGATCTCGTCGAGGAACAGCGTGCCACCCGCCGCCTGCTCGAACTTGCCGGCGTGGCGCGCGACCGCGCCGGTGAAGGCGCCGCGCTCATGCCCGAACAATTCGCTCTCGATCAGTTCGCCGGGAATCGCGGCGGTGTTGACCGCGACGAACGGCCCGTCGCGCCGATGCCCGAGCTGGTGAATCGCCTCGGCGACGAGTTCCTTGCCGGTGCCCGATTCGCCGAGGATCAGCACGGTCAGGTCGTTGCGCAGCACGCGGGTGATCATCCGATAGACGGCCTGCATCGGCGCGCTGCGCCCGACCAGCGGCAGGCCCTGCGTCGTCTCCTCCTCGGCACGCGAATCGACCTTGCCGCCAACCGCGCCGACCGCCTGGCGCACGGTGCGCACCAGCTCTTCGATGTCGAAGGGCTTGGGGAAATATTCGAAGGCGCCGGTCTCGCTGGCGCGGACCGCGGTATCGAGCGTGTTGCGCGCCGAAAGGATGATGATCGGCATCGCCGGGTGACGCGCGCGCACCGCGCCAAGCGTCTCGATGCCGTCGCCATCGGCCAGCATGACATCGGTGATCAGCGCCGCGAAGCCGTGTTCAGCGAGCGCCGCGTCGCGCCCCGCCACCCCGTCGCGGCGGGTGACCGCGAAGCCCTCGGCTTCGAGCGCGGCGGTGATGACGATGGCGATCGCCTCGTCGTCCTCGACCAGCAGGACGTTCATGCGGCCGCCCCCCCGCCCGCCACGCCGCGCGGCGCGACGGGAAGGTGAAGGCGGAAATGCGTCCAGCCGCCGGCCTCGTCGCGATCATGGGTGATGCGCCCGCTCATGTCGCCGACGAGCTTGCGCACCAGCGCGAGGCCCAGCCCCTGGCCGCTGTTCTTGGTGGTGACGAAGGGCTCGAAAATATGCTCGCGCATCGCCGGGTCGATCCCGGGGCCATTGTCGCTGACGCGCAGCTCGATCGGCAGCCGCACCGGCTTTGCCGGACCACCGACATGGAGCTGGAGCCCGCTCGCGAAGCGGGTGCGCACGACGATTCGCGGATCGGCGACCTCGCGGCTGGCGTCGCGCGCATTGGCGATGAGGTTGATGAGCACCTGCACCAGCCCGTTGCTGCTGCCGAGCGCGATCGGCAGCGAGGGATCGAATTCCTCCTCGATCCGTGGCGCGGCGCCATCGGCCGCGGCCATCACCGCGCAGGCACGGCGGATCGCCTGGTGGAGGTTGCAGGGCTCGACCGGCTCGGCGGTGCGCTGGCTCAGCGTCTGCATCTGGTCGATCAGCTTGGCGATGCGATCGACTTCCTCGGCGATCAGCGTGGTCAGCGCGCGCTCGCCCGGCGACACCTTGCGGGCAAGAAGTTGCGCGGCGCCGCGAATCGCCGCGAGCGGGTTCTTGATCTCATGCGCGAGGATTTCGGGCGCACGCAGCACCGCGCGGTCGGCGCTGATCGCCGCCTCGCCCATCGCCTCGGCGACCGCGCTGTCGAGCAGGGTGAGGATCTGCCAGCCGGGCTCGTCGATGAGTGGCGCGATCGTCAGATCGACCCGCCGAACCCCGCCGCCCACGACCTGCACCGCGATCTGCCGCGCCGAAATCTGCGTGTCGCTGCCGGTGATGCGCTCGACCAGCGCGGCTTCGAGCCGCAGCGTCGAGGACAGCAGCCGGCCGGTGAGGCGGCGCGCGCTCTGCCCGAGGAACTGCTCGGCGGCAGGATTGACCGAGGCGATGCGCTGGTCGGGGGCAAGCAGGATCACCGCGACCGGCAGGCTCGCCAGCTGGCGGCGCGGGTCCGGCCCGCTGCCCGCGCCGCGCATCACGCCGCCCTGCGCTTGAGCCAGGGCGCGTAGAATTCGCCGAGCGCGGTGAGCACCGCCGCGGGCGCGTCCATGACATTGACGCGGTTCCTGAACTCGGCCGAACCGGGCAGCCCCTTCGTGTACCATCCCAGGTGTTTGCGCGCGAGCTTGACCCCGGTCTCGTTGCCATAATGGCTCAGCATCGCGCGATAATGCCCGGTGATGAGGGCAAGCTGCGCGTCGAGATCGGGCGCGGCCGGTGCGCTGCCATGGCGCAGCCAATGCATCACCTGGCCGAGCAGCCACGGCCGGCCATAGGCGCCGCGGCCGATCATCACCCCGTCCGCGCCCGAGCGGGTAAGCGCCGTCGCAACATCGTCGAGCGTGCAGATATCGCCATTGACCAGCACCGGCACCCGCACCGCCGCCTTGACTGACGCGACAAAACCCCAGTCGGCCGATCCCTTGTACATCTGGTTGCGGGTGCGGCCGTGAACGGTGATCATCCGCGCGCCGAGATCCTCGGCGATCCGCGCGAGTTCGGGGGCGTTGAGGCTGGCATGGTCCCAGCCCATCCGCATCTTGACGGTGACCGGAACGTCCACCGCCTTGACCGTCGCCGCGATCAGCCGCGCGGCGAGCGGCAGGTCGCGCATCAGCGCCGAGCCGGCATCGCCGTTCACCACCTTCTTGACCGGGCAGCCCATGTTGATGTCGATGATCGCCGCGCCGCGATCGGCATTGAGCTTCGCCGCCTCGGCCATCTCGGCGGGCTCGCAGCCGGCAAGCTGCACCGCAACCGGCTCCTCGACCGGATCCCAGGCCGCCTTTTGCAGCGATTGCCGGGTTTCGCGGATCATCGCCGGGCTGGCGATCATCTCGGTGACGTTGAGCCCCGAGCCGAAGCTTCGCACCAGCCGGCGGAACGGCAGGTCGGTCACTCCGGTCATCGGCGCGAGCACCACCGGACAATCGACGGCGACCGGCCCGATGTGAATCGGGGCGATCGCGGGCGGCGGCGGGAGGGAGATTTCGGGGTCGGACATCGGCTGCCTAAAAAACAGGCAGGCGCATAGTGGATTGCCCCGGGCCCGGCAAGCGATTACCGGCAGCGCCGCATGGCCAGCCCTCTCCTGCCCGAAGCTACCGCCGCGCTCGTCGTCGCCGCCGGCCAGGGTCTGCGCGCGGGACAGCCGCTGCCCAAGCAGTTCGCGCGCTGGCGCGGCAAGCCGGTGCTGCGCCATTCGGTCGAAGCGCTGCATGCGGCGGGCGCGGCGCCGATCGTGGTGGTCATCGCGCAAGGGACCGAGGCGCTGGCGCGCGAGGCCTGCGCCGGGATTGCCGGGCTCGATTTCGTCACCGGCGGCGCCACCCGCCAGCAGTCGGTGCGGCTGGGGCTCGAAGCACTGGCGCCGCGGTCGCCGCGGCTGGTGCTCATTCACGACGCCGCGCGCCCGGATGTGCCGCGCGCGGTGCTCGACCGGTTGCTCGCCGCGCTGGCGCGCGATCCCGGCGCGATCCCGGTGCTGCCGCTCGCCGACAGCCTCGTCCATGCCGAGGGCGCGCACATGGGCGCGCCCGCGCGGCGCGAGGCGCTGCGCCGGGTGCAAACCCCGCAGGCCTTCGGCTTCGCCGAAATTCTCGCCGCGCACCGCAACTGGCAAGGCGCTGCCGATGCGGGCGACGATGCGCAGGTCGCGCAGGCCGCCGGGCTTGCCGTCGCGCTGGTCGCCGGCGACGAGGCGCTCCACAAGCTGACCTATGCGAGCGACTTTGCCATGCCAGCAGACGCCATGCCAGCAGACGCCATGCCAGCAGACGATTGCCCCCCGGTCCGCGTCGGGACCGGCTTCGATGTCCACCGCCTCGAGGAAGGCGCAGAGCTGTGGCTGTGCGGCGTCAGGATCGCGCATAGCCATGGGCTTTCGGGGCATAGCGACGCCGATGTCGCGATCCACGCCGCGGTCGATGCTCTGCTCGGCGCGGTCGCGGCCGGAGACATCGGCCAGCATTTTCCGCCCGGCGAGGCGCAGTGGCGCGGCGCCGCTTCGGAACACTTCCTTGCCCATGCGACCGCGCTGGTGCGCGCTGCGGGCTACGAGCCCGCGCATCTCGACATCACCATCATCTGCGAGGCGCCGAAGATCGGCCCGCATCGTGCAGCGATGCGCGAACGGCTGGCGCAGATCATGGCCATTGACATCGCGCGGGTCAGCATCAAAGCAACCACCACCGAGCGGCTGGGATTCACGGGGCGCGGCGAAGGCATCGCAGCGCAAGCCGCAGCGACCGTGATCCGCCGCTAAGCAGCCAAGAGACGAACCATGCACAGACAGCTCCCATCCCGTGCCGGCCTTGCGGTGGCGATCGCCGCGCTGAGCCTCGCGCCTGCGGCTGCGCAGGCCGCCGAC
This sequence comes from Sphingomonadales bacterium, assembly GCA_028870315.1. Classification (GTDB taxonomy): domain Bacteria; phylum Pseudomonadota; class Alphaproteobacteria; order Sphingomonadales; family Sphingomonadaceae; genus Novosphingobium. The sequence continues at coordinate 4,691 of JAGWPW010000119.1, forward strand.
TGCCTCACCCCGCCCGAATTCACCGCGCTCGCCACCTGGGCGCTGCCGAGCGCGATCGCCGGTGCCGAGGAACGCTGCACGCCCTCGCTGCCCGCCGATGCCTTCCTGCGCAGCGGTGGCAAGGGGCTGGCCGACCGCTATGCCGGCGGGCGCGCCGCCGCCTGGCCGGGCGCGAAAGCAGCGATCACCAAGATCAGCCAGCGTGCCGATGCCAACGCGCATAATATCGTCGAGGGGCTTCCCGACGATACGTTGCAGCAGGTCGCCGATACCGCGATCACCACCGGCATCGCCGACAATCTGCCGCTCAAGCGCTGCGGCACGGTGAGCCGCCTCGTCGAACTGCTCGCCCCGCTCCCGCCTGAAAACACCGCCGCGCTGATCGCGCTCGCGGTCGGGCTCGGCACCGCGACCGGGCATACCAGGCTCGGCCCGATCCTGGTGTGCCCGGCGTGAACGACGGCCTGCTGCCCGCGGATGTCACCGCGCTCGCCGCGCGGGTGATCGCCGAGAACGCCGCGGCCGGGCGACGGGTGGCAGTGGCGGAAAGCTGCACCGGCGGGCTGGTCACCGCCGCGCTCACCGAGATCGCCGGCTGCTCGGCGGTGCTCGACCGCGGCTTCGTCACCTATTCGAACGGTGCCAAGCAGGACCTGCTCGGCGTCTCGGCCGACATCATCGACACCTTCGGCGCGGTCTCGGCCGCCTGCGCATGGGCGATGGCGCAGGGCGTGCTCAAGCGCAGCGACGCCGATGTCGCGGTCTCGGTCAGCGGCATCGCCGGACCCGGCGGCGGCACCGCGCAGAAACCGGTGGGGCTGGTGGTGTTTGCCAAGGCCGTGCGCGGCCTGCCCGAGGTGGTCGCCGAGGAACGCCAGCTCGACGCATCGAGCCGCGCCGCGGTGCGCCATCAGGCGGCGCTGATCGCACTCGAACTGCTGCTGCCGTAAAGCGCGCGGGCGCGTTCCTCGAAGGCGGTCACCATCTTGCCGAAGGCGCGGTCGACATATTGGCCGGCAAGCTTTTCGAACAGCGCGTTGCGGAAGGTGAAATCCACCGAAAAGACGATCTCGCACGAATCCGGCCCCAGCGCGCGGAACCGCCAGTCGTTGTCCAGATCGCGCATCGGCCCGTCGATGTAATGGACGCGGATCTGCCCGGGCCGGGTCTTTTCGACGCGCGAGGTGAATTTCTCGCGCAGCATCTTGAAGCCGACGAGCATGTCGGCGACCATCTCGGTGCCGTTGTCGGACTTCACCCGCGTCGCGACCACCCATGGCAGGAATTCGGGATAGCGGCCGACATCGGCGACGAGATCGAACATCTGCTCGGCGCTGTAAGGCAGCCGCCGCGTCTCGCGGATCGAGGTCATTTTCCCGGCTTCGGGGTGCCAGGCTTCGCCAGCCGCGCCGCGCGCATCTGCGCGAAATCCTCGCCCGCATGGTAGCTCGACCGGGTGAGCGGGCTCGC
>JAGWPW010000120.1 GCA_028870315.1 Sphingomonadales bacterium
AGCAGGCGATCGCGCAGGCTTTCGTCATAGCCGCGCAGGATCTGGTCCGAGCGGTTGACGACGCTGACCTCGGCGCCGAGCGCGTTGAAGACCCCGGCGAATTCCATCGCGATATAGCCCGCGCCCTGGATGACCACCCGCCGCGGGAAGCTGGCGAGATGAAACACCTCGTTCGAGGTGATGCAATGCTCGGTGCCGATGAAGCCGGGCATCGCCGGCCAGGCGCCGACCGCGATCAGGATATGGCGCGCGCTGAACGCGCGCCCGTTCGCCAGCCGCACGCCGTGCGGGCCGGTGACGGTGGCGCGCTCGTGAAAATGCTCGACCTTGTGGGTATCGAGCGTGTTCGTATAGGCGCGTTCGAGCCGGGTGACTTCGGCGGCGACGAAATCGCGCAGCTTCGCCCAGTCGAAATGCGCCTCGCCCAGCGTCCAGCCATAGCCCTCGGCGTCGCGCAGCGCGTCGGCGAAATGCGCGCCATAGACGAGCAGCTTCTTGGGCACGCAGCCGCGGATGACGCAGGTTCCGCCGATGCGATGCTCCTCGGCAACCGCGACGCGCGCGCCATGCGCGGCGGCAACCCGGCCGGCGCGCACCCCGCCCGAGCCCGCACCGATGACGAACAGATCATAATCATAGGCTGCCATGCGCGCATGCTCCTCGCTTTGGCCGCGATATGGCTCGCGCCGCGCGCACGCGCCAATCGGAAAGGGTAGACAGAGAAAACGCAAAAACGGCGCGGGACCGTGCCGCCCGGACGGGACCGTGCCACCCGGAATCGCTTCCCATCGCCGGGCAATTCGTCAAGACAGGCCGCAGATGCCCGCCCTTCCCCCGCCCGCCCTTCCCCCGCCCGCCCGTCGCCGGCTGATCACGCTGTTCACCCTTGCCGGCGCGTTCATGACCCAGCTCGACGCGACGATCGCCAATGTCGCGCTTCCGCACATGCAGGCCGCGACCGCCGCCTCGCGCGAGCAGATCGCCTGGGTGCTGACCTCCTATCTGGTCATGGCGGCGACCTTCACCCCGCTCTCGGGCTGGCTTGCCCAGCGTTTCGGACGCAAGCGCGTGTTTCTCGTCTCGGTGACCGGCTTCACCCTTGCCTCGGCGCTGTGCGGGGCGGCCGCAACGCTCGACCAGCTGATCGCCTTCCGCCTGCTTCAGGGCATGATGGGATCGGCGCTGCTGCCGTTGAGCCAGGCGATCATGCTCGACATCAACCCGCCCGAAAAGCACGGCTCGGCGATGGCGCTGTGGGGGATCGGCGCGGTGATCGGGCCGATCATCGGCCCGCTCATCGGCGGCTGGCTGACCGAGGACTACAGCTGGCGCTGGGTGTTCTACATCAATCTTCCGATCGGCATCGCCACCTTCACCGGATTGTGGCTGGTGCTGGGCAAGGGCCATGGCGAGGAGGAAAGCCGCAAGCTCGATGTCTTCGGCTTCATCATGCTGGGGCTATGCGTCGCGGCGCTGCAACTGTTCCTCGATCGCGGCCAGATCAAGGACTGGTTCGCCTCGTCCGAAATCTGGATCGAGGCGGCGCTGGCGCTGGTCGCGCTCTATGCCTTCACCGTCCATTCGCTGACCACGCGGCATCCCTTCGTCCAGCCGGCGCTGTTCGCCGACCGCAACTATCTTATCGGCAATGTGCTCGGCTTCTTCCTCGGCGGGGTGATGTACGGGGTGATGGCGCTGGTCGCGCCGATGCTATCGGACCTGTTCGATTATCCGATCGAACTTGTCGGGCTCACCACCGCGCCGCGCGGGGTCGGCACCATGCTCGCCATGCTGCTCACCGGGCGGCTGGTGAACCGCATCGACCTGCGGCTGCTGCTGGCGCTGGGCCTTGCGCTGTGCGGCATTTCGCTCGGGATGATGGCAAATTTCTCACTCGCCATGGACGAACGGCTGCTGATCGTCTCGGGGTTTGTGCAGGGCGTGGGCGCGGGCATCATGTTCGTGCCGATCACCACCATCGTCTTCGCGACGCTCGGCCCTGCCTTGCGCAACGAAGGTGCAGCGTTCAACTCGCTCGTCCGCAACATCGGCGGCGCGGTCACCATTTCGCTGCTCGAAACGCTGACCGTGCGCAACGAGGCGCGGGTGCATGCCCGGCTGGTCGAGGGGCTGCGCCCCGACAATCCGGTGCTGGCGCTGACGCGCCCCGACCTCGACTTCGCGCTGCCTTCGGCGATGGCGCGGCTCGACGGCGAAATCGCCCGCCAGGCGGCGATGGTCTCCTATATCGACGCCTTCTGGGCGCTGGTCGTGGCGAGCCTGCTGGTGGCGCCGCTCGTCGCGCTGATCCGGCTGCGGCCGCGTGGCGGAGCGGTCGCCGCGCCGCCGCCAATCAGCGAAGCGCTGTGAGCCACGGCCCTTGCGATATTCAGCCCAGCCCCGCGGCACGAAGCAGCGCGGTGGTGCTGGCATCGAAATGGGCGCCGCCCTTTTCCATCTGCCGGGCGATATCCTTGCCGAGTTCGACCCCGAACTGGTCGAAGGGATTGATGCCGAGCAGCACCGCATTGGCGAAGGTGCGATGCTCGTGGAAGGCGATCAGCGCGCCGAGGCTTTCGGCGGTGACATCGTCGAGCAGAATCGTCGCGCTTCCCCGGTTGCCCGGATAGGCGCGGGCGCCATCGCGCGAAGGCTTGCCCGCCATCAGCGCGGCACCTTGCGCGAAGCAGTTCGTCAACAGGATGCGGTGATGCGCCGGATCGAGATCGTCGCCCGGCGCGATCGCGGCGATGAAATCGACCGGCACATCCAGGGTTCCCTGGTGGAGCAGCTGGAAGACGGCGTGCTGCGCGTCGGTCCCGGTTCCGCCCCAGGTGATCGGCGCCGAGGGGCCGGCGAGCGGCACGCCGTTCACGTCCACCCGCTTGCCGTTCGATTCCATTTCGAGCTGCTGGAGATAGGCGGGAAGCAGGCGCAGCCGCTCGTCATAGGCAAAGCAGGCGCGCGTCTGGCAGCCGGCGAGATGGGTGTAGTAGAGGTCGGCAAACGCCGCGCGCAGACACAGGTTGGCGGCGCCCGTCGCGTCGCGGAAATGGGCATCGATCGCCGCGGCGCCGGCGAGCATCGCCGCAAACCCGTCCCAGCCCAGCGCCAGCGCCACCGGAAAGCCGATCGAGGACCACAGCGAATAGCGCCCGCCGACGCCTTCGCCGAAGGGCAGCACCCGGGTTTCGTCCACCCCCCAGGCGACCGCCCGTTCGGGCGCCGCGGTCAGCGCGACGAGCCGGCCATGCGGATCGGCAACCCCGCCCGCTTCGAGCCAGGCGAGCGCGCTGCGCGCATTGGTGAGCGTCTCGATGGTGGTGAAGGTCTTGGAGGCGAGCGCGATGAGCGTGGTCGCCGGATCGCAGCGCGCCATCGCCGCTTCGAGCGCGCAGCCGTCGATATTCGAGACGACATGGATCTCCACCCCCGCCCCGTCGCGCGCCAGCGCGTCGAGCGCCAGCGCCGGGCCTAGCGCCGAGCCGCCGATGCCGATGTGGATGCAGTGCCGCACCTCGCCAAGGACTCCGCTGTGGATCGCATCGACCAGCGCGCGCATCCGCGCATGCAGCGCCGCCGCTTCCTCGACCGCGCTGTCCTTGCCGAAGCCGCGCTGGGCGATATGCTCGGCGGGGCGCTGCTCGGTCGTATTGACGATATCGCCGGCGAACAGCGCCGCGCGCCGCCCGTCGAAATCCATCGCCTGTGCCAGCGCCTCGAAGCCGGCGAGATGCGCCGCATCGAGATGTGTCTTCGACCAGTCGAAGGTGATCGCCCCCTCGCCCAGCGCCAGCCGCGCCGAAAGCGCCGCGACGCGCGCTTCGCCGTGGTGGAACAGCTCGGCAAGGCCGGGTCTGGGAAGCGCATGCAGATTCTGCCATGCGAAAGCGGCTGTGGTCATGCCTCGTCCTTGCGCCGGAATTGCCATTTGGCCGGAATTGCCATTTGGAACGCCCTCCCCTATGCCGCCGGCCGCCGGCGAGGCAAGAGCGCAGAAGTGTGAAGCCGGCGCGGCGCGGCAAGCGGGCGGTGCCTGCTCGCGCATCTTCGCCCATTTTTCCCGGATTGATGATGAGCGACAGCGATTTGAACAGGAACTTGAACGTGACCGACCCGCAAACCGGCGCCAGGCCGGCGAAGAAGGAGGACAGCTTTCTCGTCTTCCTCGTCAAGCTGGTGCTGATCGTCGCGGTGTTCCGCAGCTTCATTTTCTCGCCTTTCAACATCCCCAGCGAATCGATGCTGCCGCGCCTTCTGGTCGGCGACTATCTGCTCGCGGCGAAATGGCCCTACGGCTATTCGAGCTATTCGCTGCCGTTCAGCCTGCCGCTGCTGCCGCACCGGATCCTCGCGCGCCAGCCCGAACGCGGCGACGTCGTCATCTTCAAGGCACCGGCCAATCTCGACCAGGACTGGATCAAGCGCGTGATCGGCCTGCCCGGCGACAGCGTCCAGATGCGGAACGGCCAGCTGTTCCTCAACGGCAATGCCGTGCCCAAGCTGCGCGAGCCCGATTTCATCCATCCGCTGACGCCCAACGTCATCGCCGAGGCGCGGGCCGAGGACCACTTGCCCTGCGTCGATGCAAAGTTCCAGATCGTGCTGCCCGACGGCTCGGCCGCCTGCCGCTATCCGCGCTTCCGCGAGACGATCCCGACCAGCAGCGGCGAGAAAAGCTATGAGGTGCTCGACATGGGTCCCGGGCCGAACGACAACACCCCGCTGGTCATCGTCCCCCGGGACTCGGTGTTCGTCATGGGTGACAACCGCGACAATTCAGCCGACAGCCGGGTTCCGGTCGAGGCGGGCGGCGTCGGCATCCTGCCGCAGGCCAATCTCGTCGGCCGCGCGACGATCATGATGTGGTCCACCGATGGCTCGATGGTATGGTACGAGCCCTGGACCTGGTTCACCGCGGCGCGGTGGAGCCGGATCGGGGGAACCTTTTGAGCGAGCCCGCGATCGGGGCCGAAACCCGCGCCTTCCTGGTGCGCTTCCTGGGTACCGAGGGGGCGGCCGGGGGCGATGCGCTGTGGCACGAGGCGCTGACTCACGGCAGCATGGGCGAGGCACGCGATTACCAGCGGCTTGAATTCCTCGGCGACCGCGTGCTGGGGCTGGTGATCGCCGAATGGCTGCACGAGACGCTCGACGCGCGCGAGGGCACGCTCTCGCAGCGGCTGAACGCGCTGGTCGCGCGGAGCATGTGCGCGACGATCGGGCGCGGACTCGGGCTTGGCCCGCACATCCGGCTCGGCAAGCAGGCGCGCGACGATGGCGCGGCCGACAGCGACAATATCCTCGGCGATGTGATCGAGGCGCTGGTCGGCGCCGCCTTTCTGGCGCTGGGCTTCGCGGGTGCACGCGCGGTCGTGCGGCGGCTGTGGGAGCGTGAGTTCACCGGCGCTGCCGGACACGCCAAGCATCCCAAATCGGCCTTGCAGGAATGGGCCGCCGAACAGCGCCGCAAAATGCCCGAATATCGCCTCGTCGCGCGCGAAGGCCCCGATCACGCGGCGCGTTTCACCGTCGCGGTCGCGATCAGGGGCGTGGGCGAGGCGGCGGCCGAAGGCGCCAGCAAGCAGGAAGCCGAAACCGAGGCCGCGCGCAGCTTTCTGGAGCGCTTCGCATGAGCCTTAGCGAGCAACGTGCCCCCGCCTGCGGCCTTGTCAGCGTGATCGGCGCGCCCAATGCCGGAAAATCGACGCTGGTCAACGCGCTCGTCGGCCAGAAGGTGGCGATCGTATCGGCCAAGGCGCAGACCACCCGGGCGCGGCTGCTCGGCATCGCGCTGGCCGAAACCGAAAACACCGCGGTCCAGATCGTGCTGGTCGATACCCCCGGCATCTTCGCGCCCAGGCGCCGGCTCGACCGCGCCATGGTCGCAGCCGCCTGGGAGGGCGCGCAAGCCGCCGATGCGGTGCTGCTGGTGGTCGATGCGCGCAAGACCCGGCACGAGGAACTCGAACCGGTGCTCGAAACGCTGCGCTTGCGGCCCGAACGCAAGCTGCTGGTGCTCAACAAGGTCGATCAATGCGTCAAGGAGCGGCTGCTAATCCAGGCGCAGGATTTCGCCGCGCTCGACCTGTTCGAGGACATCTTCTTCGTCTCGGCGCTGACCGGCGACGGGGTCGGCGCGCTCAAGGCGCATCTCGCCGGGCGGATGCCGCCCGGTCCGTGGCATTTTCCGGCAGACCAGGTTTCCGACGCCAGCGAAAGGCTGCTCGCCTGCGAGATCACCCGCGAACAGCTCTACCGCCAGCTGCATGACGAGCTGCCCTATGACAGCACCGTGCGCCCCGAGGCCTATCGCACCCGCGGCGATGGCAGCATCGAAATCCACCAGCAGATCGTCATCGCGCGCGACAGCCAGAAGGCGATCGTGCTCGGCAAGGGCGGCGCGCGGATCAAGGCGATCGGCGCGGCCGCGCGCAAGGAACTCGCCGCGATCCTGGGGGTGCCGATCCATCTGTTCCTGCACGTCAAGGTCGATGAAGGCTGGGCCGATGCCAAGGAAATCTATGAGGAAATCGGGCTCGACTGGGTGCGCTGAGGCGCGCCATCGGGTCGTGCGATTTTCGGCGCGGCTCACCGCCAAATGCGCGATTTCGCGGCAGCGGCGGTCTTGCCGCAAGCCGTGCCCGCCGGCAAGGCCATATGCCGACCAGTCGAGGCGCACGGCGTATGAATGAAATGCTCATCGGACAGGCGGGCCTCATCGGACAAGCGGGTCTTGCCACCCGGCCGACGCCGGATGCTGCCCCGGCTTCGATCCCGGCGCCGGCGCCGATCGCGGGCTGGGCCACCGCCGCCGGCGGCTACCTGCTCGTCGCGCTGGTGCTGCGGGGGCTGACGCTGGGCGTTCCGGCGCTGCATGTCGATGAGCAATTCTATCTTCTGGTCGGCGATCGCATGCTGCATGGCGCGCTGCCCTATGTGGACATCTGGGATCGCAAGCCGATCGGGCTGTTCGTGCTCTATGCCGCGATCCGCGCGCTCGGTGGCGAAGGGATCATCCAGTATCAGGCGATGGCGCTGCTCTCGGCCACGGCGACCGCGCTGGTCGTCAACCGTCTTGCGCGCTGCATCGCGCCGCCTGCGGGGGCGTTCTGGGCGGGGGTCGCCTATCTCCTCTATCTGTCCGCCTTCAACTGCTTCGGCGGGCAGGCGCCGGTATTCTACAACCTGCTCATGGCGCTTGGCGCCTGGGCGATGATCCCGATCATGACCCGCGACGGGCAGCGCAGGCTGCTCGCGCGCGGATGCGCGGTGATGGCGCTGGTGGGGATTGCCCTTCAGATCAAATATACGGTGCTGTTCGAGGGCGGGTTCTTCGGACTGGCGCTGCTGTATCGCGCCTATGTCGATGGCCAGAGCCGCGCGCGGATCGGCTTGTCGGCGCTGATCTGGATCGCGGTCGCGCTCGCCCCGACCGCGCTCGCCTTTGCCACCTATGCCGCGCTCGGCCATGGCGCCGCATTCTGGTTCGCCAATTTCCAGTCGATCTTCGCGCGGCAGGAGCCCTTTTTGCCCTCGCTCGGGCGGCTGGTGAAGGAGATGGCGGTGCTCATCCCCTTGTGGCTCGCCATTTTCCACGCCCCCGGCCGCGCGCTAGCGGCGGCGGACGGCACGACCGGCTGGGGCACGGCGCCGGGGAACAATCCCGCAGCACTCGGCTTTCTGCGGCTGTGGGCAGCCTTCGCCATGGCGGGGTTCCTCGTCTTCGGCTCATGGTACGATCATTATGTCGCGCCGCTGCTGATGCCGCTGTCGATCCTGGCCGCGCCGATGCTGGGCCGCAAGGCGCCGGGGCTGCGGATCTATACCGGGCTGATGCTCGGCGTCGGGATCGTCGCCGCGGCCTATACGACGATTCACGAAACCACCCATCATGCCTCGTCCGCGCAGGTGCGGCGGATCACCGCGCTCATCAAGGGGCAACTCGGCCATGGCTGCGCCTATCTGAACGAGGGCGATCCGGTGCTTTATCTGACCACCGGCTCGTGCCTCCTCACCCCCTATATTTTCCCCAATCACCTTTCCGGAACCATCGATGTCGATTCGCTCGGCATCAACGTCGATGCCGAGATGGTGCGGATCATGGCGCGCCGGCCAAGCGTGGTGATGATCTCGGCCGATCCCATCTCCAAGCCGGCCAACCGGGCCTCGCGCCGTATCCTGCTCACCGCGCTCGCCCGCGATTACACCCGCTATGCGGTGACCCGCGGCGGCTATCATGATTTCGAACTGTTCCGCCTGAAACCAGGCCTGTCTCCCGGCAAGCCTGGATAGAAGCTTGGTCGATCGAAAATCCGCCGTTAGATACCGATCTGATGCCGCCGCCCGCCTCACCCGGTGCAATGCCGCGATCCGTGAGCGGGCACCTTGCCGAAATCCTGCGCTTCGGCATGGTCGGCGCGTTGGGGTTTCTGGTTGATACCGCCGTGCTCTACGCCGGCCTGTGGTTTGGGCTGGGGCTTTATGGCGGGCGCCTTGTCTCCTATCTCGTCGCGGCGAGCTTCACCTGGGCGCTCAATCGCCGCTTCACCTTTCGCAGCCGCATCGCGCCGTCGGCCGGCGAATGGCTGCGCTTCCTCGCCGCCAATGCGGTGGGCGGGCTCGCCAATCTGGGGATCTATACGATGCTCGTCGCCAGCCTCACGCGGGTCGCCGCGCATCCGGTGATCGCGGTCGCGGCGGGATCGCTCGGCGGATTGCTGCTCAATTATCTGCTGTCACGCAGCCTCGTCTTCCGTGACCGAACCGCGCGCGGCTGAGCGATACGGCTGGCTGGCGACGGCGGGCGTCGCGCTGGGCTTGCGGCTGGCGCTGGCGACGTTGCCGCTGGTCAATCATCCCGACGAGATCTGGCAATATCTCGAACCCGCCTATGGGATCGTCACCGGCCGCTGGATCGAAACCTGGGAATTCCACGCGCATATCCGCGGCTGGCTGATCCCGATGCTGCTGGTGCCGCCGGTGGCGATCGGGCACTGGCTGGCGCCGGCGAGCCAGCTCCATATCTGGCTGGTGCGGCTGGTGCTGGCGCTCGCCTCGCTCGGCATCGTCGTCGCCGCGGCGATGCTGGGCGCGCGCAGCGGGCGGCTGCACGCGCTGGTTGGCGCCTGGGTTGCGGCGATCTGGCCCGAGATCGTCTATTTCGCCTCGCGCAGTTCGGCCGAGGCCATCGCGCTCAGCCTGCTGCTGCCGGCGATCGCGCTCCTCTACCGGCTGAAGGAGCGGCCCGCGGCCGGTACCGCCTTTGCCGCCGGCTTCCTGCTGCTGCTCGGGGTGATCGCCCGCTTCCAATATCTGCCGGCGGTGGCGCTGATCGCGGTCTGGGGCGCGGCCGATCATTGCCGGCGGGTGTGGAAGCCGCTGCTGCTCGGCAACGCCGCCGCGCTGGCGCTGGGCGGGCTCGCCGATTTGGGCATGGGCGAGGCGCCCTTCTCCTGGGGGCTGCGCAATTACGCGACCAACATGATCGCCAGCCGCAGCGCGCTGTTCGGCACCTCCCCGCCCGGCTGGTATTTCACCACGATCGGCGCGATCTGGGGCTGGTCCGCGCTGGCGCTGGTGCCGCTCATCGCGCTCGGCGCGCGGCGGCTGCCAATGCTCGCCGCCTGCGCGGGGGTGCTGCTCGCCACGCATATGCTGGTGCCGCACAAGGAATATCGCTTCGTGCTGCTGGCGGTGGCGCTGCTGGTGCTGCTCGCCGCGATCGGCAGCGCCGATGCCGCCTTGTGGCTGACGCGCCGCCGGCCGTCGATGCAGGCGGCGCTGTTTCCGGCGCTGGCGACCTTCTGGCTGGGGCTGGCAATCGCCGTCGGCGCGGGCGAGCCCTTCCGCGATTTCTGGTCGATCGGCCATGACGCGCTGATCGCCGAGGCGCGGGCGGGCGAAATCCCCGGGGTCTGCGGCATCGCCTTCTATCGCATCGGCGTGCATCCGCGCGCGAGCCATGCGCTGGTGAACCGCCCCGTCCCGCTGCTGCTGATCGACGGACCGATCGCGCAGGAGACCGCCGCAGCCAATCGCGACCGGTTCAATGTCGCGATCGCGCCGCGCCTTGCCGGGGCCTCGCTGCCGGCGGCCTATCGCCTCGCCGGCTGCCCATCGCCCGACGTGCCGCGCGCGCAGCAGGGCAATTGCCTGTTCCTGCGGCCGGGCGGATGCCGTGGCGGTGCCGGCGATTTCGACTATGGTCGCGCGCTGACGCGGCTCGGGCACTGATGCGCCGGGGCTTCGCGCTGGCGCTCGCCGCGGGCCTGGGCGCCTGCAAGCCCGCCGCGCCTTCCGCGCTGGCGCCCATCCGCTGCCCGCCCGGCACCCCGGCCGAGCTTGTCGGCGCGATCGCCGCCGGCCGGCCCGCCGAAGCGACGATGCGCGGCCGGTGCCTTGCCGCAGCCGCGCGCCGGGGCGATGCCACAGCCGCGCGCATCCTTGCCGCCGCCTATCAGGCCGCGATGCTCGCCGCCCCGCGCGGGGCGGCGCTCAGCCTCGATCTGTTCGGACGGCGCGTCGCATGGCTGGCTGCCGGCGCCGCGGCGGGCGATGCCGGGGCCGAACGCGCGCTGGCCGCGGCAAGCGATCTCAACCCCCGGCTGGCGATGCCCGACATGGCGCTCGCCTGGTATCAACGCGCGGCGCAACAGGGCGATCTCGCCGCGCTCGCCGCGCTTCGCGCCGGCGTTCAGCAGCGCCGGCTGCGCCCCGATCGGCTCTACGACTTTCACCGCTGGCTCAACCACAACGCCGCGCGCGGCCCCGCCTATCGCGCGATGCTGCGCATGCTGGACACCGGCTGAACCCGGCGCAACCTGGGTGATTTCCGAAACGCGAAAATTGCTACATATCTTTATTATCGAACAGCTTTTTAAGTCCGGCAGCCGGTTCCGGCGCGATTGTCCGGATGTCTTTCAGGCTGCTTCCTTCTCCACCCATTCGGGAAAGAAGGCGGGCGCGCGGGTTGACCAGCCGGGCGCGGTCGCGGCGGCTTCGCTGATCGACTGGAGCAGGCGCTTCCTGCGTTCGGGCTTGATCTGCGGCAGCGCGGCGGCGGCGCAGAAGGCGCTCGGCAGCCAGGGGCGCACCTCGGGGCCGAGCAGCCGCTCGTAAAGGAAGCGATAGGCGCAAAAGCTCGCCAGCCGGTCCTGCGCCATGTCGAAGCCCGAGACGCGGATGAGCTTGCCCATGAAGCTTTCGAGCGCATCGAAGCCGGTATCGCCCGGCAGCGCCTGGCGCAGGATCTTGAGGTCCTGATAGACGACATACTGGCTGCGGATAGAGGTCGACTCGTCGGCCGAGCGCGCCCACAGCCGGAACGCATCCTGCCGCCCCAGCCCGACATCGAGACTGCGCTTGATATAACGCTGCTCGCCTGGCGAGAAGCTCGCGAACTCGCGCAGTTCGGCTATCGCCAGCGATGCCATTCCGGTGTTGGCCATGATTTCAGTCTGTCCCGTCAGCGGCCCGATGCCACCGGCGCGAAGATCACCGATTTTGGTTAGCAACGGGTTAAGCCGCTCGCCGCCTGCGCGGGTGAGGCAAGAGAATGCCCGCCGCTCAGATCAGCCCGGCAAGCGGGCTCGACGGATCGGCATATTTGCGCGTCGCCATGCGGCCGGCGAGATAGGCCTCGCGCCCCGCTTCGACGCCAAGCCTCATCGCCCGCGCCATGCGCAAAGGGTCCTTCGCCTCGGCGATCGCGGTGTTCATCAGCACGCCGTCGCAGCCCAGTTCCATCGCGACGCTCGCGTCGGAGGCGGTGCCGACCCCGGCATCGACCAGCACCGGCACGCGCGCGCCCTCGACGATCAGCCGGATGGTGACGCGGTTCTGGATGCCGAGCCCCGAGCCGATCGGCGCGCCGAGCGGCATCACCGCGACCGCGCCCGCCTCTTCGAGCTGCCGCGCCGCGATCGGATCGTCGGTGCAATAGACCATCGGCAGGAAACCTTCGCGGCTGAGCACCTCGGTGGCCTTCAGCGTCTCGCGCATGTCGGGATAAAGCGTGCGCGCCTCGCCCAGCACTTCGAGCTTGACGAGGTCCCAGCCGCCCGCCTCGCGCGCCAGCCGCAGCGTGCGGATCGCCTCGTCGGCGGTGAAGCAGCCGGCGGTGTTGGGAAGATAGGTGAAGCGCGCGGGATCGATGAAATCGGTCAGCATCGGCGCCTTGGGATCGGAAATATTGACCCGGCGCACCGCGACCGTGACGATTTCGGCGCCCGAGGCTTCGAGCGCGGCGGCGTTCTGCGCGAAATCGCGATATTTGCCGGTGCCGACGATCAGCCGCGAACGGAAATGGCGTCCGGCAACGCTCCAGCCATCGGCAGGCGCGGCCAGATCTTCGCCGCCGCCGACGAAATGGACGATTTCGAGCACGTCGCCCTCGCCCAGCGCGATCGTCTCCAGCGCCGAGCGCGGGGCGATGGCGCCGTTGCGCTCGACCGCGACCTTGTGCGGGTTGAGCGCGAGCAGGCGGACAAGATCGGCGATGCTGCTGCCAGCCGGAACGCGGCGCGGCTCGCCATTGACGGTCAGGGAAAAAGCTTCGGACATGCCCCCGCCATAAAAGCGGGCAGCGAAAGCCGCAACGCCGTCAATGCGCGTGGCGCAGATTGCGGCTTTAATGCGCGTGGCGCAGATTGCGGCTTTAATGCGCGTGGCGCAGATTGCGCCAATGCGCGCTGGCGAGCAGCAAGACCCCGCAGATGGTCAGCCCCGCCTCGACCGGGCCATGCGCGACCAGCAGGCCCGCGGCCATCAGCACCAGCCCCGCCACACCTGTCGCGAGCACCCCCATGCGGCGATGGCGAAGCACCCCCGCGCCCAGCCCGACCGCGCCGATACCGATCGCCAGCACCAGCCCGACCTCGTGAATCGCCGGATTGAGCAGCAGCCCGCCGCCCAGCCCGAGCAGCGTCACCAGCACCAGCCCGGCGACGCAATGCACCGCGCACAGCCCGGAGAGGAACATCCCCGCACGGTCGAGCCGGGAATGGAGCAAGGCGGCGCGCGTCGTCATCGGCTCCCATCTATGTGATGATGTATCATTCGGCAAGCCCGTCCGATGCGGGCAAGCCCGCGCTTGCACACCGCCGGGCCGCGCGGCATGGCGCCGCCATGAAACACAACGCCTCGCCGTCGGCCCGCAACAGCACCGCGCTGCTGCGCTGGTTGCAACTGCTCGCGGCATCGATCGTCGCCATGGTCGTCGTCGGCGGCATCACCCGGCTGACCGAATCGGGGCTGTCGATCACCCACTGGAGCCCGATCAGCGGCATCGTCCCGCCGCTCGGCACCGCGCAATGGCAGGCCGAATTCGCGCATTATCGCCAGATCGACCAATATGCCGCGGTGCATTCGGGCATGACGCTGGCGCAGTTCAAGGGCATCTTCCTCTGGGAATACACGCATCGGCTGCTCGGCCGCCTCGTCGGCCTCCTGGCGCTGGTGCCGCTGGTCTGGTTCGCGTTGCGCGGCGCGATTGCGCGCGGGCTCGGCTGGCGGCTTGCCGCGCTGCCGCTGCTGATCGGCATCCAGGGCGTGCTCGGCTGGCTGATGGTCGCCTCCGGGCTCAAGCCCGGAATGGTGGAAGTGGCGCCGCCGTGGCTCGCCGCGCATCTCCTCACCGCGCTGTTCACGCTCGGCTGGACGGTGTGGCAGGCGGCCGAGATCGCCGCGCTGCGCCGCAATCCCGATACGCCGCCCGCCCGGCTGACCGCGACCGGGGCGATCACCGGGGCGCTGCTCGCGGTTCAGCTCGGCTATGGCGCGCTGATGGCGGGGCTGCGCGCGGGCCGCGTCACCGATCAATGGCCGCTGATGAACGGCGCCTTCTTTCCCGGCGCCAGCGAGCACGGCGAAAGCCTGGGCCACGCGCTGTTCACCGATCCGGGAATCGTCCATTTCATCCACCGCTGGTTCGCCTGGGTGGTGGTCACCGCGCTCGTCGTCATGGCGCGCCGGCTGCGCCGCAAGGGGCTGCGCGGCGCCAGCATCGCCGTCCATGCGGCATTCGGCACGCAGATCCTGCTTGGCATCGCCACCGTCATGAGCGGCGTCGCGCTGCCGCTCGCGGTGCTGCACCAGTTCGTCGGCGCGCTGCTCGTCGTTGCCACCGCCTGGGGGGCTCAAGGCCTGGGGCGGGCGCGATGAGCGCGCTGATCTGGAGCCCCTTCCCCGATGCCGAAGCCGCCGAAGCGGCGGCCCGCGCGCTGCTTGCCGAGCGGCTGGTCGCCTGTGCCAACATCCTGCCGGCGATGCGCTCGCTGTTCGTGTGGCAGGGCAAGGCGCAGGACAGCGCCGAGGCGGGCGCGCTGTTCAAGACCGATGCCACGCTGCTCGCCCGCGCCATTGCCCGGCTCGGCGAATTGCATCCCTATGCGAGCCCGGCGATCCTCGGCTGGCGTTGCGACGCGGCGCATCCGGCGACCGCGCAATGGCTCGCGGTGCTCGGCCAGCCGCCCGGCTGCCCGCCCGCCGCCTAGACGGTATTATTTTACCTCCACGAAACCGCCCGGATTTGCTTGACTTTGCGGCCGGTCTCCGCAATTGGGCCGCGTCCTGCCGGGTCCGCCGGCCGATCCATGGGAAGTTGACATGAAGACGCTCTCCAAGGTCACCCGGTCGGTGAAGCCGGCCGAGGTCGACAAGCAATGGCATCTGATCGATGCCGACGGGCTGGTGGTGGGCCGCCTCGCGGTGATCATCGCCAATATTCTGCGCGGCAAGCACAAGCCAAGTTTCACCCCGCATGTCGATTGCGGCGACCATGTCGTCGTGGTCAACGCCGGCAAGGTGAAGTTCACCGGCAACAAGCTGGCCGACAAGACCTATTACAAGCACACCGGCTATGCCGGCGGCATCAAGGAAGTGACCGCCGCCAAGGTGCTCGACGGCCGCTTTCCCGAGCGCGTGCTCGAAAAGGCGGTGGAGCGCATGATCCCGCGCGGGCCGCTGGGCCGCGCGCAGATGCGCGCGCTTCATCTCTATACCGGCGCCGAGCATCCGCATGGCGGCACCCAGCCGCAGCCGCTCGACATCGCCAGCCGCAACCGCAAGAACAAGGTGGGTGCCTGATGTCCGACAACACCATTACCGATCTCGCCGATCTCGGCGCGCTCACCGCCCAGGCCCCGGCGCCTGCCGCGGCTGCCGATGAACCCCAGGCGCCGCTCGCGCCTACGGCCCCCGCCATGCCGCTGCGCCCGCGCGAGGTCGATGCGCAGGGCCGCTCCTACGCCACCGGCCGCCGCAAGAACGCGGTCGCGCGGGTCTGGCTCAAGCCCGGCTCGGGCAAGGTCATCGTCAACGGCCGCGACCAGGAAATCTATTTCGCGCGGCCGACGCTGCGCCTTGTCATCGACCAGCCCTTCCAGGTCGCCGATCGGGTCGGGCAATACGATGTCGTCTGCACGGTCAAGGGCGGCGGCCTTTCGGGCCAGGCCGGCGCGGTCAAGCACGGCATCTCGCAGGCGCTGACCAAGTTCGAGCCGGCGCTGCGCGGCGCGGTCAAGGCCGCGGGCTTCCTCACCCGCGACTCGCGCGTCGTCGAGCGCAAGAAATACGGACGCGCCAAGGCACGCCGCAGCTTCCAGTTCTCGAAGCGCTAAGCTGGAATCTACGCTTAAACGCTTGGAAATTAAGGAAAAAGGGGTCGGAAACGGCCCCTTTTTTCGTTTACACGTTCTTACACGTGGCCCGCAGGACAGCTTTGCCACGGGTTAGCGCATAACACGTTCTTTGCACGTGCAATTACACGTGTTCTAGTTTTGATCGCAGAAATGAGCGAGCAGCTTACGGATTAGTCATCTTTACACGTGAGGATGGCCCAATGACGCAAGCGCAAAAATCACAGCATCAACGTAAGCGTGGCCAGGAGGCCGCCTTGCGCCCTTCTGCCGGGATAGGCTGATTGCCGCTCTTTTTGGGGAGCGGTGATGGCGGACGGTAACGAGGGCGGCGGGACGAGTAGTCATACGACCGCTCGTATGACTACTCGGAT
>JAGWPW010000121.1 GCA_028870315.1 Sphingomonadales bacterium
AGATACGGCGCGAGCCAACGCTCGAGATCGTTCTGCCAATCCGTGTCCACCGCCAGCCTCCATTAAAGCTGGCTCCCCATGAATCACGCATTCGCCACCAAGGGAATCCCAAAAATCACACTTCTGCCAAAGTAGTGCTAGGGTGGGGTTGCCGCATCGCGCCATGCCGGGGCGGGCGATGGATCAGACCCCGCGGCGATAGCGTCTCAGCCCGCTGCGCGATCGCCGTCGCCGGCCGCGTTGGCGCCAGGGCCATCCTCGCAGATCTGGCACAGCGCGTGGATGATCGCGCGCACCGTCGGGTCCTTGAGGCTGTACCAGCGGATCTGCGCCTCGCCGCGGATCGCCACCACTTCCTCCTCGCGCAGCATCGCGAGGTGCTGCGAGACCGACGATTGCGAAAGCCCCGAAAGCTCGGTCAGCTCGCCCACCGACGCCTCGCCCTCGTCCATCCGGCACAGCATCACCAGCCGCTCGGGGTGGCTCATGATCTTGAGGCGCTGCGCCATGTGCGCGGCATTGGCCTTGAGCTCGGAACGGTCGGTCGGTTTCATGCCGGCTCGCGAGATAGGGGAAGACCGTCGTCGCGCAAGACCACGTAGATCGCCGGGATCACCAGCACGGTGAGCAGGGTCGAGCTGGCAAGCCCGAAGAGCAGCGAAATCGCCAGGCCCTGGAAGATCGGATCGGTCAGGATGACGCTCGCGCCGATCATCGCCGCCGCCGCGGTCAGCGCGATCGGCTTGACCCGGATGCGGCCGGCTTCGATCAGCACATCGCGCAACGGCCGGCCCGGCGCCGACGCATGGCGAATGAAATCGACCAGCAGGATCGAGTTGCGCACGATGATGCCGGCAAGCGCGATGAAGCCGATCATGCTCGTCGCGGTGAAGGGCGCGCCGAACAGCATGTGGCCGATAACGATGCCGACCAGCGTCAGCGGCACCGGGGTGAGGATCACCAGCGGCAGGCGGAAGCTGCCGAACTGGCCGACGACCAGCACATAGATGCCGAGCAGCGCGACCATGAAGGCCGCGCCCATGTCGCGGAAAGTGACCCAGGTGATCTCCCATTCGCCGTCCCACAACAGGCTTGGCCGGCTCTCGTCCGCGGGCTGGCCGTGGAGCAGGATTTCGGGTTTTTCGAGGCCGTGCCCGCGCCAGTCGTAATCGTCGATCGCGCGATCGACCGCGAGCATGCCATAGATCGGCGCCTCGTAGCGCCCGGCGAGCTCGGCGGTGACCATCGCCGCCCCGCGCCCGTCGCGACGGAACAGCGTCTGACCGCCCGCCTCCTCGCGCGCCGTGACCAGCGCCCCGAGCGGAAGCAGCGTGCCGGTGGCGGTGGCGGCCACCGGGGTCGCGGCGAGCGCCCCCGACCATTGCCGCTGCGCCTGGTCGAGCCCGATCACGATCGGCAGCGGATCGCGCCCGTCGCGGCGCGGGACATAGCCGAGCGTGCGATCGCTCATCAGCGCGCCGATGCTGTCGAGCAGCTGGCTTTCGGGCACGCCGTACTGGTCGAGCTTCGCGCGGTCGGGAACGAGGCGCAGCGTCGGGCGCGGCACGCCGAAGCTGTTGTCGACATCGACGATGAACGGCACCGATCGGAAGATCGCCTCCACCGCCAGCGCGGTTGCCCGGCGGACCGCCTCGTCGGGGCCATAGATCTCGGCGAGCAGCGTCGCCAGCACCGGCGGTCCGGGCGGCGTTTCGACCACCTTGATCGATCCGCCCGGCGGCAGCGCCAGCCCGGCCAGCCGCTGGCGCAGATCGACGGCGATCGCATGGCTCGACCGCGAGCGCTCGCCCTTGGGCTTGAGCGTCACCATGAGATCGCCCTGCCATGGTTCGGCGCGCAGGAAATAATGCCGGACAAGGCCGTTGAAATTGAACGGCGCGGCGGTCCCCGCATAGGCTTCCATCGCGGTAACCTCGGGGATGCGGTGCGCGGTGGCCGCCGCCCGCTCGATGGTCCCGGAGGTTTCCTCGAGGCTGGTGCCCTGCGGCATGTCGACCACCAGTTGCAGCTCGCTCTTGTTGTCGAAGGGCAGCAGCTTCACCGTCACCGCCTTCAGATAGAACATCGAGCAGGCCAGCAGCGTGGCGAGCCCGACCGCGACGAGAAAGCGCCACGCGCTGCGCCGCGAGGCGATGACCCGCGCCGCGTGGCGCGCATAGAAGCGGCCGAGCCGCCCGCCCTGCGCCGCCTCGTGCTCGTGCCGGGCAAGCACGCCGCGCGCGAAGCGGATCATCAGCCAGGGCGCGATGATCACCGCGACGAAGAAGCTGAACAGCATCGCCGCCGAGGCATTGATCGGGATCGGCGCCATATAGGGGCCCATCAACCCCGAGACGAACAGCATCGGCAGCAGCGCCGCGATCACCGTCAGCGTGGCGATGATCGTCGGATTGCCGACCTCGGCCACCGCCTCGACCGCGGCCTCGCTGCGGCTGCGGCCATCGTGCATCGCCCAGTGCCGGGCGATGTTCTCGATGATGACGATCGCGTCATCGACGAGGATGCCGATCGAGAAGATCAGCGCGAACAGGCTCACCCGGTTGATGGTGAAGCCCATCATCCGGCTGGCGAACATGGTCAGCATGATCGTCGTGGGAATGACGATCGCGGTCACCCCGGCCTCGCGCCAGCCGATCGAAAAGCCGATGAGGATGACGATCGTCACCGTCGCCAGCGCGAGATGCTGGATGAGCTCGTTCGCCTTGTCGTTGGCGCTTGCGCCATAATCGCGGGTGACCGCGACATCGACCCCGGCGGGAATCAGCCGGCCCTTGAGAAGATCGACCCGGTGCAGCACCCCTTCGGCGACGGTCACCGCATTGGCGCCGGCGCGCTTGGCGATGGCGATGCTCACCGCCGGCGCCATGGTCCAGCCCTGGCCACCGTCGCTTGCCCAGCGCCAGCTGCGCGCCTGGTCGTCGGTCGGCGCCTGCTCGACCCGCGCGACATCGGACAGGCGGACCGAGGCGCCATTGGCGGCGCGCACGGTGAGCGCGGCAAGGTCGGCAGGGCCGGTGAGCGGCTGGCCCGCGGTCACGCCCAGCGCCGCGCCTTGCGCACGCACCAGCCCTGCGGGAAAGGCGCGATTGGCCGCGGTGATCGCGCCGATCACACTCGACAGCGGCACGTCGAGCGCGGCCAGACGCGCGGGATCGGGCACCACGCGCAACGCCTCGCGCTGGCCGCCGACGAGGAAGGTGATGCCGACATCGTCGACCTTGGCGATCTCGGTGCGCAGCCTGGCGGCGAGCTGGTACAGCGTCTGCTCGTTCCATTCGCCCGGCGCGCCCGGTTTCGGACTGAGCGTCAGCACCACGATCGGCACGTCGTTGATCCCGCGCACCGTCACCTGCGGCGGGGCGATGCCCACCGGGATTCGGTCGATATTGGCGGAAATCTTCTCGCTGATGCGGGTCGCGGCCACTTCGGGATCGGTGCCGACGAGGAAGCGCGCGGTGACAAGCACGCCGTTGTCCTGCGCCTGCGTATAGACATGCTCGACGCCGGCGGTGCTCTTGACGATGGTTTCGAGCGGCTTGCCGGCCAGCTCCATGGCATCGGGGGCGGAAAGGCCGGGCGCAGCAACGCTTATATCGACCATCGGCACGAGGATCTGCGGCTCTTCCTCGCGCGGGATGGTGACGGTCGCGATCAGCCCGACGATGATCGCCGCCAGCAGCAGCAGCGGGGTCAGCGGCGAGGAAATGGTGGCGCGGGTGATCCGCCCCGACAGCCCGAGCTTCACGGCACCGGACCGATCAGCGTGTCGCCGGCGGCAGCGCCCGAGAGGATCTCGATCGTCCCCGGCGATGCCGGCGCGGTCTGGACGGGCACCTCGCCGGCGCTGCCGTCACGCGCAAGCAGCGTCACATAATCGATGCCATAGCGGGTGGTGACGAATTTCGCCGGCACCACCAGCGCCCGCCGCCGGCCGGTGGCGACGCGCGCGGCAAGGCGCTGGCCGATCAGGCCATCGGCAAGTCCCGGGATCGGGGCATCGGCGGTGAAGCGCCCGCTTTGCACGTCGGGATAGAGCTTGCCGACCGCGCCGGTCACCGCGCGGCCATCGGGCAGCCGCGCTTCGACCGGCGTGCCGACATGGACCGTGCCGGCCAGCGTCTCGGGCATGGTCAGGCGCAGCACCGTCGCGCCCGAGGTGATCACCGCCACCACCATGCCGGGGGTCACCGGACTGCCGGCGGGAATGTCGGCGCGCAGCACCCGGCCCGCCGCCGGCGCGACCAGCGCGCCCTGCCCGGCCATTGCGTCGATCGCCGATTTCTGCGCCATCGCCGCGCCGATCTGCGCTTCGGCGGCGCCGGCGCTGGCTTCGGCCTGGTCGAGCCTTGCCTTCGCATAGACGCCGTTCTGGTAAAGGAAGCGCACCCTTGCCAGATCGGCGCGGGCCGCGCCCGCCTGCGCCTTGGCCGCCGCAGCCTGCGCGCCATAGGCGCCCGCCTGATAGCCGAGCTGGCTGTCGGTGATGCGGCCGATGACCTGGCCCTTGCGCACCGCATCGCCGGCGCGGACCGAAAGCGTCGAGAGGATTCCGGGGATCCGCGCGAGCAGCTGCGCCTCGTTGACGGTGTCGATCGCGGCGGGAACCTCCTGCCAGTCGGCGGTCTCGCTCGGCGCGAGCACCAGCCGCGGGCCATCGGGCGCGGGCGCGGGCTTGCGGGCGGTATCGTCGCTACAGCCGGCGAGCGCGAGCGCGCCGAGCGCAAGGACCAGCGCCGATCGGGCCGCGCGCATCAGCGCTCGACCGGCAGGCCGGCGGCGGTCCACGCGCCGAAGCCGCCGGCAAGATGCGTATCGACCGTGGCCTGCGCCGCCCGGCACCTGTCGAGCGCCATGCCCGAACGCTTGCCGCCAAGGCAGGTCAGCACCAGCCGCCGCTTGCCCGCGACCGGAAGGCGCTCGGGGCTGAAACGCGATAGCGGCAGGTTCTGCGCGCCGGGGATATGCCCGGCGGCGAACTCGTCGGGCTCGCGGACATCGACGACCAGCGCGCGGCCTTCGGCCAGCAGATCGGCAAGCTCTGCCGCCGACAGCTCCTCATGCTTCCTGCCACCAAGACCGAACATCATCGGGCCTTCCCTTCGCGCTGCCTGCCGGCCGACGCCGACCCGCTCAACATTAGGGCTTGTGTATATTCGTTTTATCATATATTAGTCAACACCGAATTTGAGAAGGGTGGAGCGCGTCCCGATCGGGTTACAGCAGATCGCGCGCTTCAGGTTTTTGATTCAGCGCATTTTCCGGGCCGTCATCGGCATCTATCTGACTTGAAAATGCTTTAGGGAGAACGGACATGCCGCAACCCCGGATCGTCGTGCTGGGCGCAGGACTTGGCGGGACCATCGCCGCCTATGAAATCCGCGAGGCGGTGCGCGGTCGGGCCGAGGTCATGGTCGTCAACGACTCGTCCGATTACTGGTTCGTGCCCAGCAATCCCTGGGTTGCGGTGCGCTGGCGCGAGCCCGAGGCGATTCGCGTCGCGCTGGCACCGGTGATGGCAAAACGCGGCATCGGCTTCACCGCAGTCGGCGCGCGGCGGGTGCATCCGGCCGAAAACCGCCTTGAGCTGGGCGATGGCTCGTCGCTGTCCTATGATTACCTCGTCATCGCCACCGGCCCCGATCTCGCCTTCGACGAAGTCGCCGGGCTCGGCCCTGCGGGCTTCACCCATTCGGTCTGCCGCACCGACCATGCGACCGAGGCCGCCAGCGCCTTCGACGCCTTCTGCGAGAACCCCGGCCCGATCGTCGTCGGCGCGGCGCAGGGCGCCTCCTGCTATGGCCCGGCCTATGAATTCGCGCTGATCCTCGACACCGAGCTGCGCCGCCGCAAGATCCGCGACCGTGTGCCGATGCACTTCATCACCGCCGAACCCTATATCGGCCATCTCGGCCTCGACGGGGTGGGCGACACCAGGGGCCTGCTCGAATCGGAATTGCGCGAACGCCACATCAAATGGGTGACCAACGCCCGCATCGCCGGCGTCGAACAGGGCATGATGCATGTCGAGGAGGTGGCGAAGGACGGCTCGGTCGCCGCCACGCACGACCTTGCCTTCGGCTTCTCGATGATCCTGCCCGCATTCCGCGGGGTGCCGGCGGTCGCCGGGATCGAGGGCCTCACCAATCCGCGCGGCTTCATCCTCGTCGACCAGCATCAGCGCAACCCCGCCTTCCGCAATGTCTATGCGCTGGGCGTCTGCGTCGCGATCGCGCCGGTCGGGCCGACACCGGTGGCGGTGGGCGTGCCCAAGACCGGCTTCATGATCGAATCGATGGTCACCGCCGTCGCGCGCAACCTCAAGGCCGAGATCGACGGCGGCGAACCCTGCGAGATGGCGAGCTGGAATGCGGTGTGCCTTGCCGATTTCGGCGATGGCGGCGTCGCCTTCGTCGCCCAGCCGCAGATCCCGCCGCGCAACGTCAACTGGTCGGCGAAGGGCAAATGGGTGCATCTCGCCAAGGTCGGCTTCGAGAAATATTTCCTGCACAAGGTCCGCCAGGGAACCAGCGAGCCCTATTACGAAAAGCTCGCGCTGCAACTGCTCGGCATCAACAAGCTCAAACAGACCAGGAAAGGAACTCCGCAATGACCCTCGACAATGCCGTGATGCGCTTCGCCGGCGTGATCGTGCTTGCCAGCGCGCTCGCCGCCCATTTCCTCAACCCGGCATGGATCTGGCTGACGGTGTTCGCCGGCGCCAACATGCTCCAGGCAAGCTTCACCGGCTTCTGCCCGGCGGCAATGGTGTTCAAGGCGCTGGGCGCGAAGCCCGGCAGCACCTTCCGCTGAGCCGGAGGCGTGGCGAACCGCCGCCTGCTGCTGGCGTTGCTGCTCGCCGCGATCCCGGCGCAAGGCCTGCGCGCCGCAACCCCGGCGCCGGACCAGACGCTCGATGCGACGATCGCCGCCGCGCTGGCGCATGCCCCGGCGCTGGCCGAGGCGCGCGCGCATGAAGCCGAAGCGCGCGCCCGGCTTGCCGAGGCGCGCGCCGAAGGCAATCCGAGCCTGTCCGCCGATGGCTCCTATGGCGCGGGCCGCATCGACAACGGTGGCTTCTTCGGCTTCACCGCCGCCGCGACCACGCCCCTGTCGCTGCGCGCGGGCGCCGAACTGCCGCTCTATGCGGGCGGGCGCACCGCGACGGCGATATCGGGCGCGCGCAGCGGTGTCACCGCCGCCGGCGACCAGACCGCGCAGACCCGGCTGGCGGTGGTGGTCGAGGCGGTCTCGACCTATGTCGAGGTGATCTCGGCGCGGCGGCTCGATGCGCGCTATCGCCGGCTTGTCGATGAGCTTGCCGAGGTCGAGCGCCAGGCGGACCTGCGTTTCAGGACCGGCGAAATCCCGGCATCGGACCTCGCCACCGCGCGCGCGCGGCACGCCGAGGGGCTCGCCGGGCTGGCGCAGGCAAGCGGCCGGCTGGCCTCGGCTGAAGCGCATTTCGCGCGGCTGACCGGCGCGGTACCCGCCGCGCTCGCGCCGCTGCCGCCGCCGCCGCTCGTCCCCGCCTCGCTCGACGAGGCGAGCGCGCGCGCCATGGCGGCCAATCCCGCGCTCAAGGCGGCGATGGCGGCGGGCGATGCCGCCCGCGCCAACGGGCGCGCCGCCCGCGCCGAAAGCCTGCCGACCGTCGGCGCCTTCGCGGAAGCCACGCGGATGCGCGATGAATTCTTTCCCGGCTATCGCGCCGATGCGGTGACGGTCGGAGTGCGCGGCCACTGGACGCTGTGGGCAGGCGGACGCACCGCCGCCAAAATCCACGAGGCGGACGCGGCCGAGGACGCGAGCGAGGCGCGCACCCGCGCGGTGCGCGAGGCGCTGCAAGGCGAAATCATCGACGCCTGGAGCGCGATCCACACCGCCGCCGCGCTGGCCAGCGCCAGCGACCAGCGGCTGCTCGCGGCGACCGAGGCGTTGCGTAGCACCCGGCTCGAAGCGCGGGTCGGCGCCGCGCCGACGCTCGCCGTCCTCGATGCCGAGCGCGAGGCGATCGCCGCCGAGGCCGCCGCGATCGATGCGGCGGGCCAGCGGCTGGTCGCGGCGTGGAAACTCGACGCGCTGATCGGCGATGATCTGCCATGATCCCCGGGCCGCAGGATGTGCTCGCGATTGTCAGTGGCAGCGTGGTCGGCTTCTCGCTGGGGCTGATCGGCGGCGGCGGCTCGATCCTCGCGGTGCCGCTGATCGCCTATGGCGTGGGCTTGCGTGATCCGCATGTCGCGATCGGCACCAGCGCGCTGGCGGTGGCGGTGAATGCCTTTGCCAGCCTCGCGAGCCATGCGCGCGCGCGCAATGTCTGCTGGCGCTGCGGCGGGGTGTTCGCCGGCGCGGGCATCCTTGGCGCGCTCGCCGGATCGGGCGCGGGCAAGGCGCTCGACGGCCAGAAACTGCTGTTCCTCTTCGCGCTGCTGATGATCGTGGTGGCGGGCATGATGTGGCGCCGGCGAAGCAGGATCGAGATCGCCGAGCACAGCTTCCGGCGCGAGCACCTGCCCCGAATGCTCGGCTTCGGCTTCGGCACCGGCGCGCTTTCAGGCTTCTTCGGCATCGGCGGCGGTTTTCTCATCGTCCCGGCGCTGGTCGCGGCGAGCGGGATGCCGCTGTATCGCGCGATCGGCACCTCGCTGGTCGCGGTCGGCGCCTTCGGCCTGACGACCGCGGCCAGCTATGCCGCGGCCGGGCTGGTCGACTGGGCGATCGCCAGCTGGTTCATCCTGGGCGGGGTGATCGGCAGCTTCGCGGGCGCGGCCGGCGCGCGCCGGCTGGCCGCGGACCGCGCGCGGCTCGGCACCTTCTTTGCCGCGATCATCGTCGCGGTCGCCGCCTACATGCTCTGGCGCAGTTGGCTCGCTTTTACGTCCTGAAACCGCAAGCTTGAGGAGATTGGCAATGATTCACGACTGGCCGCAGATGGCAAAGGCGCTTTCGGGCGCGATCCGCGAGATCCGGCACGGTGCGCCCGAGGTCAGCAAGGCATTCACCGCCATGGCGACCGCAGCAACCGCACCCGGCGCGCTCGACACCAGGACCAAGGAGCTGATCGCGCTCGGCATCGCGGTGGCCATCCGTTGCGACGGCTGCGTCGCCTTTCACGCGCAGGCGGCGGTGAAGCACGGCGCGAGCCGCGAGGAGGTGATGGAGGCGATGGGCATGGCGCTCTACATGGGCGCCGGGCCAAGCCTCATGTATGCCGCACAGGCGGTCGAGGCCTTCGACCAGTTCAGCGCGGCGGCTCCGGCCTGACGCCAGACGGTCGCGGCAGCAGGATCGTCTCTGCCGCGACCGCGTATTCGGCAAGCGCCAGCGGCGCGGGCCGGTGCGAGGCGAGGATGAGCCCGGTACCGCTCGCCGCGAGCCAGGCCGCCAGCGCCGCGACCAGCGATTGCTCGGTGGCGGCGTCGAGCCCTTCGCTCGGCTCGTCGAGCACCAGCCACGGCCGCGCCGCGAGCAGCGCCCGCGCCAGCGACAGCCGCTTGCGCTCGCCTCCCGACAACGCCAGCCCGCCGGTTCCCACCGGCTCGTCGAGGCCGCGCGGCATGCGCCGCACCCGCCCGGCAAGGCAGGCGACGTCGAGCGCCTGCCACATCGCCGGCGCATCGACCCCGGGCCGGGCAAGGCGCAGATTGTCGGCGACAGATCCGATCAGCACCGGCGCATCCTGCGGGCTGATCGCGAAATGGCGGGTCAGAACCGCGAACGGGGCATCCGCGACCGCGAGATCCCCGAGCGCCGCGTCGATCGCCGCGCCGCGCAGCCCGGCGAGCGTTTCGAGGATCGTCGTCTTGCCCGAGCCCGATATCCCGGTCAGCGCCACCCGCGCGCCCGGCGGCAGGCGCAGCGCACCAATCCGCAAGCCGCCCGCGGCCGGCGCCGAACCGCCCTCGTGACGCACCGCGACCAGCGGTTGCAGCCGCTCGCCGCCGGGCTGGGCAGTAAGCCGCTGCAAGCATTCGGCGGTGATCGCGCCAAACCCTTCGCAACCGGCAAAGACGGCGAGTGCCACAAGCGCCAGCATCGGCGCGCTGCCATGCCCCAGCGCCAGCACGAGGATGAGGGCGAGCGCGCTGGCGCCCTGGACCAGCGCCTCGATCCGCTGCCGGGCGCGGTCGAGCTGGCGCTCGGCCGCCTCGTGGCGCGCGATTGCCGGGATCAGCGCGGCAACGGCATCACTCGCAAGGCCATAGGCGGCGATCTCGGCGCGCGCCTGCGCGAGGTCGAGAAGGCGCACCCGCCATTCGCCGAGCGCCGCGCGCGATCGCCGCGCCGCATCGGGGACCTGCGCGCCAAGGAGGTGCCGGGCGACGACAAGCAGCAGCGCCATGAGCACGCCGAGCGCCAGCGCGACCGTCCACCCGGCAAACGCCCCCGCGACCAGCGCCACCGCGCCCGCCGCAAGCGCGCCGGCGCGTCCGAGTGCGATCACCAGCAGCCGCTCCAGCGCATCGACATCGGCGGCGAGCCGCGCCGCGGCCTCGCCCGCGGGGGCATGGTCCGGCCCGCGCGGATCGCGCCGGGCAAGCAGCGCGAACAGCCGGCTGCGCAGCCGCGCCATCGCCAGCAGCGCCGCGCGATGCGCCAGGTAGCGCTCGCCATAGCGCGCGACGGTGCGGGTGATCGCGAGCAGGCGGATGAGCGCGCTGGGCAACAGGTAGTTGAACGCGCCGACCGCCGCCACTCCGCCCGCGCCGGCGCGGGCCGCGCCGGTCAGGAAGCCGCCGGCAACGCCGAGCAGCAGCACCCCCGCGATCGCGGCGAGCGTCGAGCTTGCCGATGCCGCCGCGCTGCCACGCCGGTGGCGGCACGCGGCAAGCAGCGGGCCAAGGACCGGATCGGCGCGGCGCGCGCTCACAGCGCGACCTCGCAGGCGGCAAGGCGAACCAGCCGCGCGTCATGCGTCGCGCAGACGACCGGCCGGGTTTGGGCGATCGCAGCGATCAGCCGCGCGATCGCTTCGGCCGACCCGGCGTCGAGATCGGCAGTCGGCTCGTCGAGGAGGAGCAGCGGCCGGCCCGAAAGCAGCGCCCGTCCGATGCCGATCCGCTTGCGTTCGCCGCCCGAAAGCCCCGAGCCGCGAGGATCGATCGCCATGTCGAGCCCGTCGCCGCGCCGCGCGAGCACCGGCCCCAGCCCGACCTGTTCGGCCACGGCGAGGATTTCGGCGCGGCTGGCATCGGGCGCCGCGAGGGCAAGGTTCGTCGCCAGCGTGCCGGCAAGCAGCAGCGGTTGCTGCGCGCTCACCGCGACGAGCGCGGGCGCGATCGGCGCCCCATCGTGATCGGCGATCACCCCGCCGTCGGGCGCGAGCAGCCCGGCGATCGCGGCCAGCACCGAGCTCTTGCCGGCGCCGGTGGCGCCGGTCAGCGCCACCAGCCCCGCCGCGCCGAGCGTGAAGGAGACAGGGCCGATCGCGGTGCCGGGAAAGGCGATGGTCAAGCCGCGCACGCCGAGCCCGCGCCACGCCTGCCCTGCGGTGGGCATGGCAGGCGGCGGCGCCTCGTCGCCCAGCGCATCGAGCGCCGCCATCGCCGCCTCGCCGAGCTGCTTTTCGTGATAGGCAGCGGCCAGCCGCCGCATCGGCAGGTAGAATTCGGGCGCCATCACCAGCACGAAAATGGCGCGCGCCAGGCCCAGCGTTTCGGGAACGCGAAACGGCAGCAGGCCAAGCAGCGCAAAGCCGCAATAGACCGCGACCAGCGCAACCGCGAGCGCGGCGGCGAATTCGAGCACCGCGGTCGAGAGAAAGGCGATGCGCAGCACCGCCAGCGTCTGCGCGGCGACAGAGCCGGTGGCCGCCTCGACCTGCCGCCCGACCCGGTCCTCGGCGCCGAAATGGCGGATCAGCGGCAGATGCGTGAGGCGATCGACGAAAATCGCCGACAGCCCGGCGAGCGCCGCGAGCTGCCAGTCGGACGCCTTGCGCGCCGCGGTGCCGGCAAGGATCATCGCAAGGATGAACACCGCAAAGGTCACCGACAGGATCGCCGCCGCGACCCATGATACCGCCGCGACCAGCGCCAGCACCACCGCCGGGCCGACGCTGGCCGCCAGCCGGGCGGGGAGGAAGGTTGCGCCATGCGCGCGGATCGCGGCGATGTGATCGGTGCCGAAGGTGACGATCTCGCCGGTCGCGATCGGGCGGCGCGAACGCATGGCAAGAAGGCCCGGCAGGCTGCGCTCGCGCCAGAACGCCGCCTGCGCATCGCCG
>JAGWPW010000122.1 GCA_028870315.1 Sphingomonadales bacterium
CCTTGGCGAAAGTGGCGAGCGAGTTGATCAGGCCGATATTCGGGCCTTCCGGCGTCTCGATCGGGCAGATGCGGCCGTAATGCGTCGGGTGCACGTCGCGCACCTCGAAGCCGGCGCGCTCGCGGGTGAGGCCGCCCGGCCCCAGAGCGGAAACGCGGCGCTTGTGCGTCACTTCGGACAGCGGGTTGGTCTGGTCCATGAACTGCGAAAGCTGCGAGGAGCCGAAGAATTCGCGCACCGCCGCCACCGCGGGCTTGGCATTGATGAGATCGTTGGGCATCACGGTCGAGACGTCGACCGAACTCATCCGCTCCTTGACCGCGCGCTCCATGCGCAACAGCCCGACGCGATACTGGTTTTCGAGCAGTTCGCCCACCGACCGCACGCGGCGGTTGCCGAGGTTGTCGATGTCATCGACCTCGCCCTTGCCGTCCTTCAGGTTGACCAGTTCCTTGACCACCGCGAGGATGTCCTCGGTCCTGAGCGTGGTGATCGTGTCCGCAGCATCGAGCCCCAAGCGCATGTTGAGCTTGACCCGGCCCACCGCCGACAGATTGTAACGATCGGCGTCGAAGAACAGCCCGTCGAACAGCGCCTCGGCGGTCTCGCGCGTCGGCGGCTCGCCGGGGCGCATGACGCGATAGATGTCGGCAAGCGCGTGATCGCGGTCCTCGGCCTTGTCGGCCTTGAGCGTGTTCCTGATCCACGGACCCGTCGAGACATGGTCGATATCGAGGAGATCGAGATGGTCGATGCCCGCGGTATCGAGCTTGGCGAGGTTCTCGGGGGAAACCTCGTCGCCCGCCTCGATGAAGATGCGGCCCGTCGCCTCGTCGATGATGTCGCGCGCCGAATAGCGACCGAAGATCTCATCGGTCGGGATGAGCAGCTCGGCAAGCCCGTCCTTGTGCGCCTTGCTGGCGGCGCGCGGGGAAATCTTCTGCCCCGCCGGGAAAATCACCTCTCCGCTCGCGGCATCGACGATGTCGAAGCCCGGCTTGGCGCCGCGCCATTGTTCGAGCACGAAGGGCACGCGCCAGCCGCCAGCCGCGTCGTTCTGGCCGCGCTTCCAGGTGACGGTCTGGTAGAAATAGCCGAGGATCGCTTCGTCACCGAGCCCCAGCGCATGGAGCAGCGCGGTGACCGGCAGCTTGCGCTTGCGGTCTATGCGGACGTTGACGATGTCCTTGGCGTCGAATTCGAAATCGAGCCAGCTGCCGCGATAGGGGATGACGCGGGCGGCGAACAGATATTTGCCCGAGCTGTGCGTCTTGCCGCGGTCATGGTCGAAAAGCACGCCCGGCGAGCGGTGCATCTGCGAAACGATCACCCGCTCGGTGCCGTTGATGAAGAAGGTGCCGTTCTCGGTCATGAGCGGCATGTCGCCCATGTAGACGTCCTGCTCCTTGATATCGAGAACCGAACGGGTCTCGGTCTCGGCATCGAACTCGAAGACGATGAGCCGCAGCGTCACCTTCATCGGCGCGGCATAGGTGATGCCGCGCTGGCGGCATTCGGTGACGTCGTATTTGGGGTCCTCGAGCACGTAATGAACGAAGTCGAGCTCGCTCGTGCCGGCGAAATCGCGGATCGGAAACACCGAGCGCAGCGTCTTTTCGAGCCCCGAGACATAGCCCGTCGCCGGGTCCGAGCGCAGGAACTGCTCATAGCTTTCGCGCTGCACCTCGATGAGGTTGGGCATCTGCACGACTTCGTGGATGTCGCCGAAAATCTTGCGCAGACGCTTCTTCGCCGAGGTGCGGGTGATGGGCTGGGTCGCCATGGGGAGCTTGTGGCCTCTCTCGAATGCGCGCAGGAGCCTCCCTGCGCCGGAAATAGGGGCACGGAAAACGCCCGGCGCAGACACACAAGCCTTCGCCGCCCGGAATACCATCTCCGGAACGCGGCGAAGCGCATGGTCCTGCGTCAGGCGGAAAACCCGTCCGCTTCCTTCCGTGCCGGCGCTCCGCGATGCGGCCGGCTTGCTCGAAGCGATGAGTGGAAGCGCGCGATAGGCGCCGCGCCCGCTGCTGTCAACCGTGGCAGATCAGAACAGCCCCGGCACCAGCCGCCAGCGCACCGCGCCCATATAGGCGCGATAGGCGGGGTCCTGGCCGAGCAGCGCTTCCTCGGCAAGGATGCGGCGGATCTGCGCGGTCCAGCCCACCGCGTAGATGACGAGGTTGATCGGCAGCGGCATGATCAGCAGCACGCCGATATGGACGAGAAGATAGCCTGCATACATCGGATGACGCACCAGCCGGTAAGGCCCTGCAACCTTGATCCCGCGATTGGCCGGCGCGATGCCGAAGCTGCGCGCGAGCGCGAGCTTCGCCGCCGCCTGGCCGATATTGCCAACCACCACCAGCCCGACCCCGGCCATGCCGACGAAGGCCAGCGGATTGCGCGCGGGCTCGATCAGCATCGGCGCGGCGGTGGCGGTGACCGCGAGCAGCCAGTCGCCGAGATTCATCGAGATCGCTTCCGTCGGCCGGCGGATCACGGTGAAGACCATCACCGCGGTCTCCGAAAGCAGCACCAGCCAGGCAAGATGATTGCCGTCGCGAAAGGTCGAGACCGCGACCCGCTCGACCATCCACACCCACAAAAGCGCGATCACCCCCTGCTCGATACGGTCGAGCAGCGCGGGGCGCAGCCATGCGGGCGCGGGTCTGGCCGGATGAAGGGCGGTGCTGTCCATGTTCGTCCCCGCTCGCAACCCGCAAGGCGCCCCAAGCGGCGCGTGAACCGGCTTAGGATCGCAGGGTTAACAAAGGGTAAAATGCCCGGACACCCGCCGCCGCAGCGCGCCCGCGTCGGTCGCGACGCAATTCGGCTTGACAAGTCGTGCCGCGCGGCTAGAGGCCCGGGCCGATCGCCGGCTTGCCGGCATCATCCGTCCGAGACCGCTGGTGCAGTTCGCTGCTTAATCGTCCAGCCTAGACGGGGAACCGAGTTCAGGCCCGCTCCGCATGGCGCGCGCCCTTCGCGTCGGCATGTGGCCGCGCACCTCCTTCCCCATCGCTGGACTTCGCCTCCGCCGCTTGCGGCGGGGCTTCGCAGCCCCCGTGCGGCTCTTCGCGCGGGCCAAGGAAGGAATACGCATGGATCGTTCGCAGAAAGCCGAAGCGGTCGCGGCGCTGAACGCGAATTTCTCGGAGGTCGGCGTCGTCGTCGTCACCCGCAATCTCGGCATGACCGTCGCGCAGACCACCGCGCTGCGCGTCAGGATGCGCGAGGGCGGTGCGGCGTTCAAGGTCTCCAAGAACAGCCTCGCCAGGCTCGCCATCGCCAACACCGACTATGAAGGCATCGGCGAGATGCTGACCGGCCCGGTCGGCCTCGCGACCTCGCAGGACCCGGTCGCGGCGGCCAAGATCGCCATCGATTTCGCCAAGACCAACGACAAGTTCGAGATCGTCGGCGGCGCCATGGGATCGACGGTGCTCACCGCCGATGGCGTCAAGGCGCTCGCCTCGCTGCCCTCGCTCGACGAGCTTCGCAGCCGGCTCATCGGCCTCGTCCAGGCGCCGGCAACCAAGATCGCGCAGGTGGTCACCGCGCCCGCCGGCAAGCTCGCCCGCGTGTTCGGCGCCTATGCCGAAAGCCAGGCCGCCTAAATCCCGTTCAACCCATCATCAGGAGTATCTATCATGGCCAATATCGCTGATCTCGTCGAACAGCTCTCCAAGCTCACCGTTCTCGAAGCCGCCGACCTCGCCAAGGCGCTCGAAGAGGCCTGGGGCGTTTCGGCCGCCGCCGCCGTGGCGGTTGCCGCTGCCCCCGCCGGTGGTGGCGAAGCCGCTGCCCCGGTCGAGGAGCAGACCGAATTCGACGTCATCCTGACCGGTGACGGCGGCAAGAAGATCCAGGTCATCAAGGAAGTCCGCGCGATCACCCAGCTCGGCCTGACCGAAGCCAAGACGCTGGTCGAATCGGCACCCAAGGCAATCAAGGAAGCGGTCAGCAAGGCCGAGGCCGAAGAGATCAAGAAGAAGATCGAGGAAGCCGGCGGCACTGTCGAGATCAAGTGATCGTCGAGATCAAGTGATCGCCCGCCGGGCGAAACGAAAGGCGGCCCGATGGGCCGCCTTTTTGTTGCCCGGCAGAAAGGGGCCGGCGGGACGGGAAGCAGGGGCCGCCCGCCATGCGGACGGCCCCTGCCCCGTTTTGCCGGCCGGCGCCTTCCCCGCGCGCCGACCCGGCAAAACCAGCCCCCTTATCGGACAAGCAAGAGCGGTGCCATTCGGGCAAACGCCTGTTTCCAAAGACGGGATGCAAGGCTCGTCCCAGCCGCTGTAAGCGCGGCTGACAAGGGGGGCGAAGGCATGGCCATCTTCATGCCCCGTTCAGCACCCGACGTGTTAGGGATGATGCGGCATGCTGCGCCTGTTCAAACCGCTCGCCCGCTGCGCCGCTGCGGTCGCCGCGCTGGCGTTGTGCGCCGCCCCCGCCGCTGCGCAGGAAATCCTGCGCGATGCCGAAACCGAAGCGCTGCTCCATGACCTTGCAAGCCCGCTGATCACCGCCGCCGGGCTCGATCCGAACAATGTCGATATCGTCCTCGTCAACGACCCCGAGATCAACTCCTTCGTCGCCGGCGGCCAGGCGGTCTATCTCAATTCCGGGCTGATCAATTCAGCCGACAATGCCAACGAGGTCCAGGGGGTGATCGCGCATGAGCTTGGCCACATCGTCGGCGGCCATGCCATTGACGATCGCGGAGCGGTGGCGGCAGGACACATCAGTATCCTGTCGCTGCTGCTCGCGGGCGCGGCGGCGGCGGCGGGCGCGGGCGATGCGGCGATGGGCGTGCTGATGGCCGGCCAGCAGGCGGCGATGGGCAAGTTCATCGCCTATACCCGCGGGCAGGAGGAATCGGCGGATGCCGCCGGCGCGACCTTCCTGTCAAAGGCGGGGATTTCCGGACGCGGTTCGATCGAATTCTTTCACAAGCTGCTCAATCTCGAAAACCGCTACGGCTACACCCGCACCGACGATGATTCCTTCTACAGCGATCACCCGCTGACCGACGACCGCATCGCCTTCCTGCAGGATACCTATCAGAAGGACCCGGCGTGGAACCACAAGACCGATCCGCGCCTTGACGCGCGCTTCCAGCGGGTGAAGGCCAAGCTTTATGGCTATCTTGCCGATCCCGCCGACACGCTCCAGAGCTTTCCCGACTACATGACCGGCGAGCCGGCGCGCTATGCCCGCGCCTATGCCTTTCACAAGCAAGGCTTTCTGGACAAGGCGATGACCGAATGCGACGCGCTGCTCGCGGTCGAGCCCGATGACCCCTATTACCTCGAATTGAAGGGGCAGATCCTGCTCGAAGCCGGCCGGCCGGCCGAAGCGATCGCCCCGCTGCGGCGCGCCACCGAACTGACCAACAACCAGCCGCTCATCGCCACCACCTTCGGCCATGCGCTGATCGCCACCGATGACGCCGCCGCCGCCAACGATCCGCGCCGCGTCGAAGGCGAAAGCCGGCCGGGACCGCATTTCGCCGAGGCGCGGCGCGTGCTCAAGGCCGCGGTCGCGCGCGACCGCGAGAATCCCTTCGCCTGGTACGTGCTGGGCGAGGTATATGCGCTCGACGGCGATATTCCCCGCGCCCGGCTCGCCAGCGCCGAGCAGCAGGTGATGAACGGCAACATGTCCGCCGCCGGGCGCAGCGCCGAGGCGGCCGAGGCCGGATTGCAGCAGGGCACCGCCGACTGGCTGCGCGCGCAGGATATCGCCATGCAGGCGCGCAGCGCGCTTGCGAAGGGCAAGAAGCATTCCTAGGTCGAAATGATGACAGATTCATCGAACCGCAAGCTGATCGCGTTCGGCCTCGCCTCGGCGCTCGTCGGCGGCGCAGCCGGCGCGGCCGGCGCGCTGGCGGTGCAGTTGCGCGGCGGGCAGGCGATTCATGACTACATCGTCTCGCATCCCGAAGTCCTGCCCGAGGCGATGGACAACCTGCGCCGGCAGGAGGATTCGCAGGCGCTCGCCGGGGTTCGCAGCCTTGTCGACAAGCCCTTTCCCGGCGCGGTGCTGGGCAATCCGCAGGGCAGCGAGGTTCTGGTCGAATTTTCCGATTATGCCTGCGGTTTCTGCCGC
Source organism: Sphingomonadales bacterium (assembly GCA_028870315.1). Taxonomy (GTDB): domain Bacteria; phylum Pseudomonadota; class Alphaproteobacteria; order Sphingomonadales; family Sphingomonadaceae; genus Novosphingobium. The sequence goes on from JAGWPW010000122.1 coordinate 6,112, forward strand.
AAAAGCATCGCCGATGTCGAGGAACTGATCGCCGCGCGGCCGCAGCTCAAGGTGGTGATGCGCGAATTGCCGATCCTCACCCCCGAAAGCACCGATGCCGCGCGCATGGCGCTCGCCGCGGCGGCGCAGGGCCGCTATGCGGCCTTTCACGACGCGATGTTCGCGCAAGGTCATCCCAGCGCCGAAACGATCGCCGAGGCGGCGCGCGAGGCGCATCTCGACATGGCCAGGGCAAAGCAGGCGCTCGCCGATCCGGCGATCCAGGCCGAACTCGACCGCAACCTCGATTTCGCCCGCCAGCTCGGCTTTTCGGGCACCCCGGCCTGGGTCGCGGGCGGCCAGTTGCTCTCGGGCGCGGTCGGGCTCGACAAGCTTGCCGCCGCGATCGACGGCGCGAGGCACTGACCCCTGCGACAGGCTTGGGCATGACCCCGCGCGACCGCTAGTGGATTGATTTTGACATTTGCTCCCCACCTGGCCGCCAGCGATGCAAATGGCAGAATCGGACCACCAGGGCATCGCGCCAGGCCGTCGCTGCCGGCTATTCATGTTCGATGACCGTCGTTTCGGCAAAAAGCGATGCTCCGATGCTCCAGGCTCCGGGCTGCCCGGCGCGAGCATGGCTTGTTCATATTTTGACGCTAGCCCGGCGGCATGGACCGCGAGCCGTTCATCACCCCGCGCCTGTCGCCGTGGCTCGATCTGCTGCGCGCCAGCGCCGCCTTTGCCGTGCTGGCCGGGCATATGGTGCAGCAGGGGATCTATCGCGGGCCGTGGCCGTTTCCGATAATCCTGCAACAGAATGCGGTGATCGTCTTCTTCGTGCTGTCGGGTGTCGTCATCGCGCATGCGGTGGACCGCCGGTACCAGCGCCCGGGGGCCTATGTGCTGGCGCGGGTGCTGCGGATCGGCCCGGTGGCGTTTCCCGCGCTCGCCTTTTCGGTGCTGGTCGCGGCGTTCGCGCGCAGCCGCGGCATATCGGTCGGCGACGACGCGCATGGCTGCTGCCGGTCGGTGTGGGAGGGCGTGCTACCCGCCGCCTTCTTCCTGTCCGAAAGCCATCGCACCGGGCTGTGGATCAATCCGCCGTGGTGGTCGCTGTGCTATGAGGTGTGGTTCTATGCGCTGTTCGGGGTGGCGCATTATGGCCGGGGGGGCACCCGCATCGGCGGCCTGCTGGTGCTCGCGCTGATCGCCGGACCCAATGTGCTGCTGCTGCTGCCTGCCTGGCTGTGCGGGGTGTGGGCGGCGCGCGCTCCCGGCCTGCGCGCGGTATCGATCGCTGGCGCCTGGCTGCGCGTGGCCATGGGCGTGCTGGCGCTGCAAACGCAAGGGGTGCTGGCGCTGCTGCTGTTTCCCGCCTTCGTCCTCGTCGCGCGCTGGGTGCTTGGCTATGCGCTTTATGCGCCGAGCAACTGGGTGCTGGCGCTGGCGATCGCGCTGGCGATCAGCGGGTTGCGCGCGCTGACCGCAGCGGGCCGGCTCGAGCTTGGCTGGGCGGCGCGGCCGCTGCGGAGCCTGGCGGGCTTTTCCTTCTCGCTTTACGTGCTGCATTGGCCGTTGATCGGACTGCTGCGGGCATTCGGCATTTCGGCGGGCAGCAGTCCGCTGCGCTTCCTCGGGCTGATCGCGCTGATCGCGCTCGTCTCCTTCGGTTATGCGACACTGACCGAGCATCGTCGCGACCTGTGGCGCGCGCTCGCCAACCGCCTTCTCGCGATCGGTCGCGCCGGCCTGCGCCCCGCCTTGCGCCTGCGCCCTGCCGATTAGCGCATCGCGCCGATAAGCGGGTGCCGGCTTTTCATCGTCGATGAACGCCGTTTCGACCCCATGCTCCAGCGCGGCTTGGACACTTGCTTCGACGGGGCGCCGGGTTCAAGCTTGGCGAAACGGCGAAAGGCGCGGCGATGGCGGACAGACGGGCGGTCGATGACGCGATGGAGCGCGCGCTCGGCCTTGAGGAAGAACTCGAGATTTCGGGCACCGCCACCAGTGAAGGCACCAGCCTCGCCTTTGCCAGGGCAGCGCTGCTCAAATGGGTGGACAGCGTCGTCGGGGTGGTCGCCGCGCCCGGCGCGGGGCGGGTGACGCTGATCCATGCCAATGGCTCGCGCTCGCAGATCGCCTCGCCCGAACTGCCTTATCAGGTGACCATGCCGATCAATTTTGCAAGGGAGGCGGGGAAGTGACCACAAGCCGGCAGCGGGTCGCGGTCATCACCGGGGCGAGTTCGGGGGTCGGCAAGGCGGCGGCGCGGGCGCTGGTCGCCGAAGGCTGGCAGGTGATCGGCGTCGGGCGCGACGGGGCGCGCAGCGCCGCCGCCGCCACCGAAATCGCGCAAGCGGCGCGCGCCGGCGGCGAGATCACGATGCTGCGGGCCGATCTCGCGCTGTTTCGCGAAGTGGCGCGCCTGGCGCGCGAGATTGCGGCAAGAACCGATCGCATCGACCTTCTTGCCAACAACGCTGGCGGCATGGCGGCCGGGCTGGTGATGACCGACGAGGGCTATGAGGCCAATTTCACCGGTAATCACCTTGGCCCCTTCCTGCTTACCGAGCGCCTGCTGCCGCTGCTGGCCTGCGCGGCGGCGGATGCGCCCAGGGGCAGCGTGCGCATCGTCAACACCTCCTCGGATGCGAGCGAGATGATCCCCGCGCTCAATCTCGACGATCTCCAGAACCTCGGCGCGTTCAGCGTCGGCGCGGCCTATTGCGGCAGCAAGCTTGCCAATGTGCTGCACGCGCGCGGGCTTGCCGACCGGCTCGCGGACAGCGGGATCGTCGCGCATGCGTTTCACCCGGGCACCATCGATTCCAATTTCTTCGCGCAGGTGTCGCCCGAAACCCGCGCCTATACCGATACGCTGACCAAGCGGAGCGACGCGCAGGGCGCCGATACGCTGGTCTGGCTCGCAACCTCCGAGGAGGCGGGGCGCGTGTCCGGCGGCTATTGGATGGACCGTGCGCCGCGAAAGCCCAATCCGCTGGTCGACGATGCCGCGACTATCGACCGGTTCTGGGCGGCGAGCGCGGCGCTGGTCGCGCAGGCGGGGGTATAGGGCAGAACGAGGGGGCTGTCGCTTTCGCTGCCGGCGCATGATGGCGCAGGCGGCGAATTGGTCTATATCGAGCGATATACAGAAGAAAAGGACAAGCATGCGTCGCTCTTCGCTCGTGGCCTTGGCTGCGCTGGCGCTTTCCAGCCCGCTGCTGGCCGCGCCGGCTCCGCTGGTGCTGGCTGCGGCCTCGCTCCAGGAATCGCTCAGCGCCGCCGCCGATGCCTGGGCGGCGCGCGGGCATCGCCGCCCGGTGCTCTCGCTTGCCGCCTCTTCGGCGCTCGCCCGCCAGGTCGAGGCGGGCGCGCCCGCCGATCTCTTCATCTGCGCCGATGAAAAATGGATGGACGCGCTCGAAGCCAAACATCTGCTGCGCGCCGGCAGCCGGCATGATCTTATCGGCAACCGGCTGGTGCTGGTCGCGCCCGCCGCCAGCACCGCGCATGTGGTCATCGCGCCGGGGTTTGCGCTTGTGCGGCTGCTGGGCAATGGCCGGCTCGCCACCGGTGCCGTGACCGCGGTGCCCGCGGGGATCTATGCGAAGCAGGCGCTGACCGCGCTTGGCGTGTGGGACGCGGTGCGCGACCGGATCGCCGGGGCGGACAATGTCCGCTCGGCGCTCGCCATGGTGGCGCGCGGCGAGGCGCCGCTCGGAATCGTCTATGCAACCGATGCGAGGGAAGACCCGCGCGTGCGCGTGCTCGGCGAATTTCCGGCGGGCAGCCATGAGCCGATCCGCTATCCGGCCGCGGTGCCGCAAGCCTCGACCAACCCCGACGCGGCGGCCTTCGAGCGGTTTCTGCAATCGGCGCCGGGCAAGGCGATTTTCCGGCGCTTCGGCTTTGTCACCTTCTGATCGCCGCGATCCGGCCCCATGCTGACCGCTGAGGAATGGCAGGTCGTCGCGCTGTCGCTGCGGGTGGCGGTGGTTGCGGTGCTCGGTTGCCTGCCCTTCGCCTTCGCGCTTGCCTGGCTGCTTGCGCGACGGCGCTTTCGCGGGCTGATCCTTGTCGATGCCGCGGTGCATCTGCCGCTGGTGCTGCCGCCGGTGGTCACCGGCTGGCTGCTGCTGCTGCTGTTCGGCGCGCGCGGCCCGATCGGCGGATGGCTGGCAGCGCTCGGCATCAGCGTGATGTTCCGCTGGACCGGCGCGGCGCTCGCCGCCGGGGTGATGGCGCTGCCGCTGATGGTACGCTCGATCCGCCTGTCGCTCGAAGCGATCGATCCGCGGCTCGAAGCGGCGGCGCGCACGCTGGGCGCGGGGCGCTGGCGCGCCTTCGCCAGCATCACCCTGCCGCTCGCCTTGCCGGGGATTCTCGCCGCGCTGGTGCTGGGCTTCGCGCGCGCGCTGGGCGAATTCGGCGCGACGATCACCTTCGTCGCCAGCATTCCGGGCGAGACGCAGACGCTGCCGCTGGCGATCTTTGCCGCCTTGCAGGTTCCGGATGGCGATACCGAGGTCGTCCGGCTCGCGGTGCTGTCGGTGCTGCTGTCGCTGGGCGCGCTGGTGGCGAGCGAGACGCTGGTGCGCCGCCGCTATGTCGGGCCGGGGCAGGAGGCGGTCCGCAATGTCCTGTGACGATGCAGGGGCGGTGGTTTCGGTCGATGTCGCGCTCGCGCGCGGGCAGCACACGATCGCGGTGCGCTTTGCCGCGCCCGCCGGGCTGACCGCGCTGCTCGGCCCCTCGGGCGCGGGCAAGACCAGCGTGCTCGACATGATCGCCGGGCTGCTGCGTCCCGACCGCGGGCGAATCACGGTCGCGGGCGAGGTGCTGTTCGACCGCGCGGCGGGGATCGACCGTGCGCCCGAGGCGCGCGGCTGCGGCTATGTCTTTCAGGATCTGCGCCTGTTTCCGCATCGCCGGGTGCGCGACAACCTGCTCTATGGCTGGCGCCGGGCACAGCGCGCGCGGCCGCTGCTCGGCTTCGACGAAGCGGTGGCGTTCCTCGGGCTCGGCGCGCTGCTCGATCGCCTGCCCGAAACGCTTTCGGGGGGCGAGGCGCAGCGGGTGGCGATCGGCCGCGCGCTGCTGTCCGGCCCGCGGCTGCTGCTGCTCGACGAGCCGTTGTCCTCGCTCGATCCGCCGCGCCGCCGCGAGATCATGCGGGTGATCGAGCGCATTCGCGACGAGTTGCGTCTGCCGATCCTCTATGTCAGCCACGATCGCGAGGAGGTCGCGCGGCTGGCGGGGATGGTGGTGCGGATCGACCGTTAAGCCCGTCGGGCGCTCAGGCCGCAGGCCCGGTCCGCTGTGCCCGGCCCGGCTCGCGCTTCCACCCCCGGCCATCATCGAGCGTGCCGAACATCCAGTCGTAAAGCAGCGAGATGGTGGCGAAATTGCCGCCGGTGAAGCGTGCGTGATGATTGTGGTGCATCACCGACATGGTGTTGAGATAGCGGATCGGGAAGCGCGCGTCCCAGCGGTCGTGATTGTGCTGGTTGATCTCTGAAAAGGCGAGCCAGGTGATGACCAGCGTCGCGACGTGGAACCGACCCAGGACCAACGACAGCACGAGGATGCTCGCCGCCCACAGCCCAAGGCCGAGCGCCACCTCGATCGGATGGATATAGCTGCCATCGCGCCGGCAGGGATCCTTCTGGCGGTGATGGACCGCATGCACCCACATCAGCGGGCCGGCTCCGAAGCCGCCGTCGTGGAACAGGAAGCGGTGCACGAGATAATAGAAGAAATCATAGAACATCAGGATGATGACCACATCGCGCAGGATCCGCCACCAGGGCTGGGGATCGGCGGTGATGCAGAAGGGGACGATAAGGCCGAAGATGACCAGCCAGTCGATCGCGCCCCAGCGCGCGTTCCAGCGCTGGTTGGCGGCATAGTTGGGCTTTTGCATCTTCTCCCGGAAGGCGGCCGCGTTCATCGCCGAAGCGGCCCGGAAGCTGGGCACCAGCCATACCCCGAACTGGCGCATCGCAAAGGTGATCGCGATGATCGCGAGCGCGGCGTAAAGCGAAAGCAGCCCGTGATACTGCTGGCCGAGCGTGCCGAGTGCAGCGATCATCGTGTCATCCATGCCGGCTTTCCTGATGCGCATCGTGCGGTGCGCGCGGCGGGCTTTCTGCCGCGCGATTGCCGCGCCGCCATTGATCTCACGCAAAGACCATGCCTAGGCTCGCAGTGTTGAGTGTTGATGGCGCCTCCTGGAGGATCATGACCCGCAAGCGCATCGCCATCCTGCTTGTCGTTGCGGTGCTGGTCGCCATGGCCGTGTGGACGCGCGGCTTCGGGCTGGCCGGCGCCGGCGGCGACGCGCCGCTCAGGCTGTACGGCAATGTCGATGTGCGCGAGGTCGATCTCGGCTTTCGCGTCGGCGGGCGGATCGGCGCGATCGCGGTCGATGAGGGCGATGCGGTGCATGCGGGCGCGGTGCTGGCGCGGCTCGATCCGGCGCCGATCGCCGCGCGCGTCGCGCAGGCCCAAGCCCAGGTCGCCGCGGCGCGCGCGCAGCTTGCAAGGCTGGCCAACGGCAATCGCCCGCAGGACATCGCCGAGGCGCGGGCGCGCGCCGCCGCCGCGCGCGCGGCGCTGCATCAGGCGGGCGAGGATGTCGCGCGCCGCCGTGGCCTTGTCGAATCGGGCGCGATCAGCCTCCAGCTGTGGCAGCAGACGCTCTCGCAGCGCGATGAGGCGCGGGCCGAGGCCGACCGCACGCGCGCGGCGCTGGCGCTGATGCTGGCGGGCGCGCGGCGCGAGGACATCGCGGCGGCGCGGGCGCAGCTTGCCGGCGCGCGCGCCGGCCGGCTCGGCGCCTTGACCGATAGCGCCGATACGCGGCTGCTTGCGCCCGAGGACGCGACCGTCGTCACCCGCGCGCAGGAACCGGGGGCGATCGTCCAGCCCGGCGAGACCGTGCTGACGCTGTCGATCGACCGGCCGCTGCGGCTGCGCGCCTATGTCGCCGAACCCGATCTTTCGCGCGTGGCGCCGGGGATGGCGGTGACGGTGCGCGCCGACGGCAACCCCAGGACCTATCACGGCACGCTCGCCAGCATCGCCTCGGTCGCCGAATTCACCCCCAAATCGGTCGAGACCGAGGATCTGCGCACCGATCTCGTCTATCGCGCGCGCATCCTCGTCGCCGATCCCGACGGCGCCTTGCGGCAGGGGCAGCCGGTGACGATCACGGTGACCGGCGCGCGGCCGGCGATGCAGCGGTGAACGGCGCGCCGCCCCCGCCGCTCGCCGAGGCGCGCGGCATTGCCAAGCGTTTCCGCGGCGCGCACGCACCGGCGCTCGCCGATGTCGCGATCCGCATCGCGCCGGGCGCGGTCACCGGGCTGGTCGGACCCGATGGCGCGGGCAAGACGACGCTGATCCGCATCCTGTGCGGCCTGCTGCGCGCCGATGCGGGCGAGCTTTGCGTGCTGGGCGGCGCGCCCGCCGCGGCGCGCGCGGCGATCGGCTACATGCCCCAGCGTTTCGGGCTCTACGAGGATCTGACCGTCGCCGAAAACCTCGATCTCTATGCCGCGCTGCGGATGCTGCCACGCGCAGAGCGCGAGGACACCTATCGCCGGCTGCTGGCTTTCACCGATCTCGCGGGGTTTCGCACGCGGCGCGCGGGCCAGCTGTCGGGTGGCATGAAGCAGAAGCTGGGGCTGGCCTGCGCGCTGGTCTCGACCCCGCGGCTGCTGCTGCTCGACGAGCCCGGGGTCGGGGTCGATCCGATCTCGCGGCGCGAATTATGGGCGATGGTCACTGCGCTCACCGCGCAGGGGATCGGCGTGTTGTGGTCCACCGCCTATCTCGACGAGGCGGAGAAATGCGACCGCGTCTGCCTGCTCGATCGCGGCCGGGTGCTGCACGACGGCCCGCCCGCCGAACTGACGCGGCGCGTCGCGGGGCGGGTGGTGGGGCTCGCCGGGCTTGGCGGACAGGCGATGCGCGGCGCGATGCGCCGCGCCCGCGACGCCGATGGCGTGGTCGATGCGACGATCGCCGCGGGGTCGCTGCGGCTGCTGCTGCGCGAGGGCGCGGTGGCGCAATCGCCCGGTGCGCTCGGGCTCGGGACGCGCGCCGGCTTCGAGCCGGTGGCGGCGCGCTTCGAGGACGCCTATGTCGAGCGGCTGGGTGGAGGCGCGCGCGGCGACAGCGCGCTTGCCGCAAGCTACCGGACGATCCCGGAGAGCGACCGGCCGGCGATCGCCGCTGCCGGGCTGACCAAGCGCTATGGCGATTTCACCGCCGCGCGCGACATGGCGTTCACCATCGCGCGGGGGGAAATCTTCGGGCTGATCGGGCCGAATGGCGCGGGCAAATCGACCACCTTCCGCATGCTGTGCGGGCTCACCGCGGCGAGCGCGGGCAGCGGCACGGTCGCAGGCCATGATTTGCGGCGCGCCGCGGCGCAGGCGCGCGCCTCGCTTGGCTACATGGCGCAGAAATTCTCGCTTTATGGCGATCTTTCGGTCGCGCAGAATCTCGCCTTCTTCGCCGGCGCCTATGGCCTTGATCGCCGCGCGGCGCGGCGCGCGATCGGCGAGATGATCGAGATTTTCGAATTTGCCCCGGTGCTGGGGCAGAATGCCGGGCTTTTGCCGCTGGGCTTCAAGCAGCGGCTCGCGCTTGCCTGCGCGGTGATGCACCAGCCGCCGGTGCTGTTCCTCGACGAGCCGACCTCGGGGGTCGATCCGCTGATGCGGCGCGAATTCTGGTCGCATATCAACGGCCTGGTCGAAAAGGGGGTGGCGGTGCTCGTCACCACCCATTTCATGGAGGAAGCCGAATATTGCGACCGCGTGTCGCTGATCTACCGCGCCGAACAGATCGCGAGCGGCGCACCGGCCGAACTCAAGGCCACGGCGGCGGCGCTTTCGGGCCGGGCGAGCGCGGGCATGGAGGAAGCCTTCGTGCTGCTGATCGAGGACAGCGACCGGCGGCGGGCCGCGGAACCGGCAGCGGCGTGAGCGCGGCCCTCCGCCCCGATCCCGCGCGCCTTGATCCGCGCCGTCTGCGCGCGCTGCTGGCCAAGGAACTGACGCAGATCCTGCGCGATCCCTCGACCTTCCTCATCGCGCTGGTGCTGCCGCTGCTGCTGCTGTTCCTGTTCGGCTATGCGGTGTCGCTCGATACCAGCCGCACGCGGATCGCGCTGGTGCTGGAGGATTCGGGCGCTGCTGCCCAATCGCTCGCGCAGGCCTATGAGAATTCTCGCTATTTCGATGTCGCCCTGCTGCGTGCGAGCGCGCCGGCGAAGGAACTGATGGTCGAGGACCGCAGCCGCGGGATCGTCGTCATCCCGCAGGATTTCAGCCGTCGGCTCGCGCGCGGCACCGCACCGGTGGTGCAGGTCATCACCGACGGATCGCAGCCCAACACCGCCGGCTTCGTCGCCGCCTATGCGAAGGGAGTGCTGGGGGACTGGGCGGCGGCGCGGCGGCCGGCGCTGGCGCGCGCGCTGGCGGGCACTGTCACCGCGCGCCCGCGCTTCTGGTACAATCCGGGGCTCGAAAGCCGCAATTTCCTGGTTCCCGGCGCGATTGCCATCGTCATGACGATGATCGGCACGCTGCTCACCGCGCTGGTCGTCGCGCGCGAATGGGAGCGCGGGACGATGGAGGCGATGATCGCGACACCGATGACCATGGCCGAATTCGTGCTCAGCAAGGTCGTCCCCTATTTCCTGCTGGCGCTGGCGGCGATGGCGATGTGCACCGTGCTGGCGGTGACGCTGTTCGGGGTTCCCTTCCGCGGCTCGGTGCTGGCGCTGGCGCTGGTGTCCTCGGCGTTCCTGCTGCCCGCGCTCGGCCTCGGGCTGTTCGTCTCGACGGTGACGCGCAACCAGTTCGTCGCCAGCCAGATCGCGCTGCTCGCCTCGTTTCTGCCGACCTTCCTGCTGTCGGGGTTCCTCTACGAGATTTCCTCGATGCCCGCATGGATCCGGGCGATCACCTTCCTGGTGCCGGCGCGTTACCTGATCCCGCCGCTCCAGACGATCTTTCTGGTGGGCGATGTCTGGCCGATGTTCTGGCGCGACAGCGCGATCATGGCCGGCTTTGGCGTGGGATTTTTCATGCTGTCGCTGCGTGCCACCCGGCGGAGCCTCGATTGACCATGCGCCGGATCGCGGCAATGATCGTCAAGGAGGCGCTGGCGATCGTGCGCGATCCCAAGTCGCGCACCATCCTCGTCATCCCGCCACTGGTGCAGCTTTTCGTGTTCTCCTTCGCGACCACGCTCGATGTGACGCATGCCGATGTCGGGGTCTGGGCGCGCTCGCAGGGGGCGGCCTCGACCGATCTCGTCGCCCGTGTCGCGGCCAGCCCCAATTTCCGCCATGTCCTGTCGATCTCCTCGCCCGCGCAGCTGCGGCACGCGATCGACCGTCAGACGGTGATCGCCGCGCTGGTCATCGGCCCGGGCTTCGACCGCGATGTCGCCGCGCATCGCCCGGCCGAGGTCGGGGTGGTGCTCGACGGGCGGCGCTCGAACGCCGCGCAGATCGTCGCCGGCTATCTCACGGCGATCGCCGCCTCGGTCGGAACCGCAAGCCGGATCGGCACGCCGGCCGCGGGCGCGGTGGTGACCAACTGGTTCAATCCCGCGCTCAGCTATATCTGGTTCACGCTGCCCTCGCTCATCGCGATCATCGTCTCGGTGAGCGGGGTGGCGATCACCAGCCAGTCGATCGCGCGCGAGCGCGAACTGGGCACCTTCGACCAGCTGCTGGTCTCGCCGCTGCGCATTCACGAGATCCTGATCGGCAAGACCGTTCCGCCGATGCTGTCCGGGCTGTTCAACGCGACGCTGTTCCTGGCCATCGCAACGACGGTGTTCGCGGTGCCCTTCAAGGGGTCGCTGCTGCTGCTTTATCTCGCGCTGTTCATCTATCTGCTGGCGCTGGTCGGGATCGGGCTGTTCGTCTCGGCGCTGTCGATGACCCAGCAGCAGGCGTTTCTCGGCAGCTTCGTCGCCACCGTGCCGATCCTGCTGCTGTCGGGTTATTCGAGCCCGATCGAGAACATGCCGGGCTTTCTCCAGACGCTGACCTGCATCGACCCGGCGCGCTATTTCCTGGTGATCGTCCAGGGCGAGTTCCTCAAGGCTATGCCCGTCGCCGCGGTGCTGGACCAGCTCTGGCCGCTCGCGCTGATCGCGCTGGCAACGCTGGGCGCGGCGGCGCGGCTGTTTCGCGCGCGGATGGGTTGAGCGCGATGCGATGGCACCGCGCCTCGGTTGGCCTCCTTGCGCTTCTCGCCTGCGGCTGCGGCGCGGGTGCGGGCGATGTCCGGCCGCCTGCGCCCGCGACCGGCAGCAGCTGGCTCGAGCCTGCCTCGACCGCGCCGGTCGATCCCGTCTGGTGGCGCGCCTTCGGCGATCCCGAACTCGATCGGCTGATCGCCATGGCGCGGGCGGGCGCGCCCGATCTCGCAGTCGCCGAGGCCCGGCTGACCGAGGCGCGCGCCGAGCGCGACACTGCCGCGGGCGCCGCCCTGCCGCAGGTGGGCGCGAGCGGCACGGCGAGCGAAAACGAGCTGAGCGAGAATGGCGAGTTCCCGATCGCCCGGCTTCCGGGCTTTTCGCGGCGCTTCTCGCTGTTCGACGCGGGCTTCGACGCAAGCTGGGAGGTCGATTTCTGGGGTTACCAGCGCCACCGGATCGAAGCCGGCGAGGCGCGCGCGCAGGCGGCGCGGTGGAATGCGCGCGATGTCGAGATCGCGCTCACCGCCGAACTGGCGCAGGACTATGTCGATCTGCGCGCGGCGCAGGCCCGGCTGGCAGCGGTGGTCGCCGAGGCCGAGGCGCGCGCGGCGCTGCGGCGGTTGACCGCGCTGCGGCTGTCGGCGGGCGAGGATGCGCTCGGCAGCCTTGCCGATGCGCGGATCGAGGAGGCGCAGGCGCATCAGGCGCGGGCGCAGACCGAGGCGCAGGTTTCCGCCGCCGCCTATCGTATCGCCGCGCTGCTCGGGGTGGCGCCCGAGACCCTCGTGCCGGGCCTGCGTGACACGCGCGCGCCGGTGCCGGTGCCGCCGGCGACGATCGCCATGGGCATCCGTTCCGATCTGCTCGAACGGCGCCCCGACGTCCGCCGCGCCGAGCGCGAGCTTGCCGCCGCCGTCGCCGACACCGCCGCGGCCCATGCCGACCTGTTTCCGCGGATCAGCCTGCTGGGCTCGATCGGGCAGCAGGCGCAGGACGCGGGCAACCTTGTGTCACCGGGCAGCACACGGTTTTCGATCGGGCCGGGCTTTTCCTGGCCGATCTTCGCCGGGGGCCGCATGCGCGCGCAGATCCGCGCGGCGAATGCGCGCGAACGCGAGGCGCTGGCGCGCTTCGACGCGGCGGTGACCGGCGCGCTTTCGGACAGCGAGGGCGCCGCCAACCGTTTCGCCGCCGCGGCCCGCGCCCGCGCCGAGGCCGATCGCGCCGCGGCGGACGCGACCCGTGCGCGCAAGCTTGCCGAAGCGCGCGTCCTCGGCGGCGAGGACGACCGGCGCGCGCTCGAAACCGCGCTCGTCACCGAGGCGCGCGCCACCGCCAGCGCCAGCGATGCCGCCGCCGAGGATGCCCGCGCGGCGGTCGCGCTGTACAAGGCGCTGGGCGGCGGCTGGAGCAAGCCGTCGCCGCATCGGTGAGCGGCGCGCTTGCGAAAAGATGGTGGATGCCCCGCGA
>JAGWPW010000123.1 GCA_028870315.1 Sphingomonadales bacterium
ACCAAGATCCCGCGCTTCGCCTTCGAGAAGTTCAAGGGCGCAGAGCCCCTGCTTTCGACCGCGATGAAATCGGTCGGCGAGGTGATGGCGATTGGCCGCAATTTCAGCGAATCGCTCCAGAAGGCGCTGCGCGGGCTCGAAACCGGGCTCGACGGGCTCGACGAGGTGTCCGCGCTCGAAGGCGCCGGGCGCGACGAGATCACCGCCGCGCTGTCGCGCCAGACCCCCGAACGGCTGCTGATCGCCGCGCAGGCGCTGCGCGAGGGCTTCACCGTGGACGAGGTGCATGACGTCACCCGCTACGATCGCTGGTTCCTGCGCCATATCGCCGCGATCATCGCCGAGGAGGCGAGGATCACCGCCGAGGGCCTGCCCAACGATGCCGCGGGCTTGAGGCGTCTGAAGGCGATGGGCTTTTCCGACCGGCGCCTCGCGACGCTCGCGGTGCGTTCGGTGCATGGCGCGGGCGGCGAGGGGCTCGCCGGGCGCTCGGGGCTGCTGCATGACGTCGTCAGCGCCATGGCAGGCGCTGCGACCGAGAGCGAGGTGCGCGCGCTGCGCCATCGGCTTGGCGTGCTGCCGGTCTTCAAGCGGATTGACAGCTGCGCCGCCGAATTCGAGGCGATCACCCCCTATCTCTATTCGACCTATGAGGCGCCGCTGTTCGACGCGCCCGAGGACGAGGCCGCGCCCAGCGACCGGCGCAAGATCGTCATCCTCGGCGGCGGGCCAAACCGTATCGGCCAGGGGATCGAGTTCGACTACTGCTGCTGCCATGCCTGTTTCGCGCTCGCGGAGGCGGGCTTCGAGACGATCATGATCAATTGCAACCCGGAGACGGTGAGCACCGATTACGACACCTCGGACCGGCTTTATTTCGAACCGCTGACCGCCGAGGACGTGCTCGAGGTGCTACGGGTCGAGAGCCGGGCGGGCGAACTCGTCGGGGTCATCGTCCAGTTCGGCGGGCAGACGCCGCTCAAGCTCGCGCAGGCGCTGGAAGATGCCGGCATTCCCATCCTCGGCACTTCGCCCGACGCCATCGACCTTGCCGAGGATCGCGAGCGCTTCGCCGCGATGGTTGCGCGTCTCGGGCTCAGGCAGCCGGCGAACGGCATCGCCCGCAGCCGCGCCGAGGCCGTGGCGGTGGCCGAGCGCATAGGCTTTCCGGTGCTGATCCGCCCCTCCTATGTGCTCGGCGGCCGGGCGATGGAGATCGTCGACAGCCTCGCCCAGCTCGACGATTACATCGCCACCGCCGTTTCGGTCTCGGGCGACAGCCCGGTGCTCATCGACCAATATCTGCGCGACGCGATCGAATGCGACGTCGATGCCTTGTGCGACGGCCAGGACGTCGTCGTCGCCGGGGTGATGCAGCATATCGAGGAGGCGGGAATCCATTCGGGCGACAGCGCCTGCACGCTGCCACCCTACAGCCTGCCCGCGGCAATCGTTGCCGAAATGGAGCGCCAGGCCGCGATCCTCGCGCTCGAACTCGGCGTCAAGGGGCTGATGAACATCCAGTTCGCGGTGCAGGCGGGCGAGGTCTATCTGATCGAGGTCAACCCGCGCGCCTCGCGCACCGTGCCCTTCGTCGCCAAGGCGATCGGCCAGCCGGTCGCCAGGATCGCGGCGCGGGTGATGGCCGGCGAGAAGCTGTCGGGCTTCCCGCCGCTGCGCCGCAAGCTCCCCTACATGGCGGTCAAGGAAGCGGTGTTCCCCTTCGCGCGCTTCCCGGGGGTCGATCCGGTGCTCAGCCCCGAGATGAAATCGACCGGCGAGGTTATGGGGCTCGATCGCCACTTCGCCACCGCCTTCGCCAAGGCACAATTGGGCGCGGGCACGGTGCTGCCGCAGGCAGGCGTGGTGTTCGTCTCGGTCAAGGACAGCGACAAGAAGGTGATCCTGCCCGCGGTGCGGCACCTGTCCGACATGGGCTTCACCCTCATCGCCACCGGCGGCACGCAGAAATATCTCGAAGAGGCAGGCGTTGCCGTGCATCGCATCAACAAGGTCGCCGAGGGGCGACCGCATGTCGTCGATCGCATCATCGATGGTGAAATCGCGCTGATCTTCAACACCACCGAGGGCTGGCAGAGCCTCAAGGATTCGCAATCGATCCGCGCTTCGGCGCTCACCGCGCGCGTTCCCTATTTCACCACCGCGGCGGCGAGTGTCGCCGCCACCGAGGCGATCGCCGCGTTGCGCGGCACAGAACTTGAAGTCCGGTCCCTGCAAGACTATTATAGCTGGCCCGAAGGATTTCATCCCTGAAACGGTGACTGGCTTTGCCCGTCGGCACGTCGTGCCCCGGGGCGGGGAAAATCGCTGCATGGAGTCGAGGACGAACGAATGGCGAGTATCGAAAAGCTGCCGATGCTGGCGGAAGGCTATGAAAGGCTGGCGGCCGAGCTGAAGGCGCTGCGTGACGAACGACCCCAGATCGTCGAGGCGATCGAGGAAGCCCGCGCGCATGGTGATCTTTCGGAAAACGCCGAATATCACGCCGCCAAGGAGCGGCAGGGCCAGGTCGAAGCCTCGATCGGCGATCTCGAGGACCGCATCAGTCGCGCGCAGATCATCGATCCGACGACACTGTCGGGCGACAAGGTGATCTTCGGCGCGACCGTGACGCTGCTCGACGACGACGACAAGCCGGTCCGCTACCAGATCGTCGGCCCTTACGAGGCCGATGCCAAGCATGGTCGGATCAGCTATGCCTCGCCGCTCGGCCGCGCGCTGATCGGCAAGCGCGCCGAGGACGAGGTCGAGGTGACCGTGCCGTCGGGCGACCGTTGCTACCTGGTGCAGAAGATCGAATTCATCTGAGGCTTTCGGGGCACGACAGGACCATGCGGTCCTGCGCCCTCAATCTTCCAGATCGGGCGCCAGCAGCCGGTGCAGATGGACGATGACATAGCGCATCTCGGCATCATCGACGCTCGCCTGCGCCCGGCCGCGCCAGGCCTCCTCGGCGGCGGCGTAATTGGGATAGACGCCGACCAGATCGAGCTTGTCGAGATCGACGAAATCAAGCGTCTGCGGGTCGCTGACCCGCCCGCCCATCACGAGGTGAAGTTTCTGCATCTGGCTGTTTCCCGAAGTCCGCGACGAGCGATAGCCTTTCGCAGTTGCAGCATGCAAGGGGCTGCGT
>JAGWPW010000124.1 GCA_028870315.1 Sphingomonadales bacterium
CATGGACAAGCAGCTGGAAGCCTGCGGCGAGGCGCCGTTCTATACGCTGGGGCCGCTCGTCACCGATATCGCGCCCGGTTACGACCATATCACCAGCGGCATCGGCGCGGCGATGATCGGCTGGTTCGGCACGGCGATGCTCTGCTATGTCACCCCAAAGGAGCATCTCGGGCTTCCCGACCGCGACGATGTCAAGACCGGCGTCGTCACCTACAAGCTTGCCGCGCATGCCGCCGATCTTGCCAAGGGCCATCCCGCCGCGCGGCTGCGCGACGATGCGCTGAGCCGCGCGCGCTTCGAGTTCCGCTGGCGCGACCAGTTCAATCTCAGCCTCGATCCCGACACCGCCGAGCAGTATCACGACCAGACGCTGCCGGCCGAAGGCGCCAAGACCGCGCATTTCTGCTCGATGTGCGGGCCGAAGTTCTGCTCGATGAAGATCACGCAGGAGGTGCGCGACTTCGCCGCCCGCCAGCACAATGCCGAGGGTATGGCCGAGATGTCGGAGAAATTCCGTGCCGCGGGCGGGGAGATCTACCTGCCGGCGGAGTGAGCGGCGGCGCTGCCGGTCAGCGGCACGAAGCGCGAGCGCCATAACGCCATGCGGCGAAAATCCGCAGGACCGCGGCGCTCGACCAGCGTGATCCATTCCGCGCCGGCACGGGTGCGCAGCGGCATCGCCAGCCGGCCGCCGATGCGCAGCGCCCGAAGCCATGCGCGCGGCACGCTGGCGCTCGCGGCGGCGACGACGATGGCATCATAGCTTTCGGGCGCGAAGCGGCCCGCCGCACCGGCATCGCCGCGCATCACCTCGACATGGCGATAGCCGAGCGCGTCGAGCCGCCGCCGCGCCTCGCGGGCGTGGCCGTCGAGGATTTCGACCGAGGTGACATGCGCCGCCATCTCGGCGAGCACCGCTGCCTGATAGCCCGAGCCGGTGCCGATATCGAGCACCCTGCCGCCTTGCGGATCGGCGGCGGCGGCGAGCACCGCGGCGAGCAGCGGATGCGAGATCACCTGATCGAGCCCGATGTCGGGCGCCATCGGCAGATAGGCGAGTTCCTCGATCATCGGGCAAACGAAGCGCTCGCGCGGGACTGTCGCCATCGCATCGAGCGCGCGGGCAACGGGGGCTGCGCCCAGCTTTTCACCGAGCGGCGTCAGCCGGGCATGGAGCGCGGCGACCATGCAGCGGCGCTGCCCGGCAAAGCCGCGCGGCGCCGCGATCAGCCATTGGGCAGCCTGCGCCATCGACCACAGCGCCGGATCGGGATCGGGCGCGGCGGCGGGCGGGCGCAGGTCGGCAAGCGTTGCGGCAAGATAGCCCATGGCCGCGCGCTTGCGCGCCAAGCCCTGAAGGTTTCCCCCTGCTCGCACCTGGTAGGACCACGCAGCGCCGGCCATCCCTCGGGCGGTATTGTTGCGCCTTGTGCCGATTCGACGAGCGGCATGGCGGCGAATCATTCTATCCCCGGCGCGACCGGTTTCAGGGGAGGCTCGCTTGCGGAATTTGCGCGTGGTGCAGTGGGGCAGCGGCAAGGTCGGCAAGCTTGCCTTGCGCGCGATCCTCGACAATCCGACGCTGGACCTGGTCGGGGTGCATGCGCATGCACCCGCGAAGCTGGGGCTCGATGCGGGGGCGCTGTGCGGGCGGCCGGCAACCGGCATCCTTGCGACAGGGACGATCGCGGACATCCTCGCGCTTTCCCCCGATGTCGTCGTCTACACGCCCTTCACCGGCGATGTCGATGAGGTCGAGCGGCTGCTGGAAAACGGGATCAACGTCCTTTCGACCAATCTTTTCTTCCATGTCGGCGGGGTGCGCGGCGCGGTGAAGGCGCGGCTCGATGCCGCCGGGCACAAGGGCAACGCCTCGCTTTACATCACCGGCATCAACCCCGGCTGGATCAACTCGCTGGCCACCGCGATCACCGCGATCTGCAGCGAGGTCGATTGCGTCTCGATCTATGAATCGGCCGATTGCTCGGGCTATCAATCGCCCGAGACGTGGAAATTCTTCCGCATGGGCCAGCACGGGGTCACCGCAGAGGTGATCGCCGCGGCGAAAAGCTGGCTGGTGATGTTCAGGGACGCGGCCGAACGCGTCGCCGAGGGAATCGGCCTTGCCATCGAGGATTTCGAGTTCACCTGCGACTATGCGACCGCGGCGGAGCGCGTCGATCTTGGCTGGTTCGTGATGGAAAAGGGCACCAATGCCGCGGTGCGCGCCGGCTGGAACGGCAGGATCGCCGGCAAAACGCGGGTGCGCGCGCAGATCACCTGGTATCTTACGCGCAAGCTCGCCGAGGATTGGGACATCGACGAGAAGGAATACCGCCTCACCGTGGACGGTCGCCCCGGGGTCGATCTCCAGATGCATTTCACCAACCCGCCCGATTCGCCGGTGGACGGCGCCTGGGACCCGACCGGCACCACCGCCTTTGCGACGGTCAACGCCATCCGCCAGATCGCCACGGCAAGGCCGGGCGTGCTCAGCCTGCACGACATCGGCCTGCCGCACGCGCCGGCGGGCGATTGGGAAGGCGCGGGGTA
>JAGWPW010000016.1 GCA_028870315.1 Sphingomonadales bacterium
CGTGGCGGTCGCAACCGCGGCGATGGCGCCCAGGCCGAAGCGGGCGGCGAGGCCGAAGCCGCGATAGCCCCAGCCGAAGACGCGCCGGCGCTGGCCGACGAGCCCGCGCAGACAGCCCCCTCCCCCGAACTCGAGGCGCCCGCGCCAAGGAAGCGCGCGCGCGGCAAGAAGGCCGCGCCCGCCGAGGACACCGCCGCCGCCGATGCGCCAGGCGAGGAAAAGCCCAAACGCGCGCGCCGCAAGAAGGCCGAGGTGGTCGAGGACACAGCGCCTGCCGATGCGCCCGGCGAGGAAAAGCCCAAACGCCCGCGCCGCAAGAAGACCGAGGCCGAAGCTCCCGAGGCTGCGGCCGCCGCCCCGACCGCAGAGCCCGCCTTCGCGACGGCCGATAACGACGAGCCCGGCGATGACGACGAGCCGGGCGATGACGCCGACGCCAATGCCACCCCGCGCCGCGGCTGGTGGCAGCGCACCTTCGGAAACTGAGCCACTGGATCCGCAACCCGGCTAGCCTCGCCCGCCGGGTTGCGGTCAGAATTTGTAAAGCGCCGAAACGCCGTACATCCGCGGCTCGTTGGTATAGGCCGAGACCGAGCCCGGCTGCGCCGGGGAATCGAACACCACGGTCAGATAGCGGTCGTCGGTCAGATTGCGGCCCCAGACGCTCAGTTCCAGCCCGCTGGCGAAATGCCAGGTGACCGAGGCGTCGAATTCGCTGACCGTGCGCCGGAAGGCGCGCGCCGCCGCGATCGCGGGCTGGGTGTTCACCACCGCGCCGGTGATCGGGTTGGTGACGATTTCGGCGGGCAACCCGTCCTCGACCTGCACCGACGACTCATAATGCCAGTCGCCTCGCAGGACGAGGTGGTTGCCCGCGCCGAACGGCTGGTCCCAGCTCGCGCCGGCGGTGAAGGCCAGCGGCGGGATTCCGGCCGGGGTCGCGCCCGAGACGTCGCCGAAGGTCGAATTGGTGAAAACATCGTATTTCGGGCGCAGATAGGTCAGCGACTGCGACAGCAGCAGCGGCGCGACCGGGCGGATCGTGCCTTCGAATTCGAAGCCATCGACCGATTCTTTCTGGGCGTTGAGCAGATCATAGCCGACGCCGGTGAAGAGATTGGTCTGGAACCCGGTGATGATCTCGCGGAACGCTGCGAAATTGAGCGTGGCGATGCCCCAGTCGGCCTTCAGCCCGGCCTCGAACAGCATCGAATGCTCGGGCCCCGCAAAGCGCGTGCCATAGGTCTGGTTGACCACCGCCAGCCCCGAGGCGACGATCGCCGCGGCATCGCTCAGCGCCGGCCGGCTGTCGCTCGACAGATTGACCGAGCTTGCCTTGAAGCCGGTCGAGGCGTTCAGATAGAGCCGCATGTGATCGCTGGGATCATAGGCGATCCGCGCCGTCCATGACAGATTGCCGTCGCTCACCCGTCCCGGCTCGACCGCGTTCGGCACATTGAGGAACGGCGGCAGGAACTGGAGCGCGCGCAGCGCGAGCAATTGCGAGGCTCGCGCGGCCACCGCGTTCGCGATCAGCCGATAATAAGGGGCGGTGAACGGATTGCCGGCAAAGCCCGCAACCTCGGCGGGCGAGGCGACGCCGCCCGGCACCCGCAGCAGACCGCCGATCGCCTGGGCAATCCCGGCATTCGTCGCAAGCGTGCTGAGCGCGGGCAGGTTCAGCCCCGAGAAGACATCGCTCGAGACGACATCGGTCGCGAAATGCTTGATGTCGCGCGTGTAATCGAACCCGGCGGTCAGCGTCACCCGCCGGATCGGCTTGAAGTCGGCCTGGCCGTAGATCGAAAAATCGTTGTCGGTGAGGTGATAGGCCTCATCGAGCCCCTGCCCGGCGGCGAAGAACTGCCCGGAGTACAGAGCGGGATTGCCTTGCAGCGTCCCGAATTCGCTTTCGAGCGCGGGCAGGCTGTAGGCGTCCGCGCTCGCCTGGGTGATGAGGAAATTGGCGTAGGAGCGGAATTGCCGGCCATAGATCGTCTGGCCGGCATCGCCGATCGCCTCGTTGCTGTAAAAGGCACCAAGCAGGAAATTGAGCGGGCCATCGATGTTGGTCGCAACGCGAAATTCCTGGGTGATCGTGCGGATTGCGACATCGGCGGAATAGCGGCCGAGAAGATCGGCGCTGGTGAAGTCGGCATCCGAATTGCTGATGGCGCGGTTCTTGCGCCAGGAGGTGATCGAGGTGAAGGTCAGCGGCCCCAGCGTGTAATCGGCCTCGGCGGACAACCCGTAGTCGCGGATGTCGTTGGTCGGGTCGAAATTGGCATAGGTGACGTCGGCAAAGGGCGTTGCCGGATTGTTGACCACGCCGCCGACCGCCGCGCTCGCCGCCGAAGCGCGGACATTGACCACCGCGCAGCACAACTCGCTGATCCGCGAATAATCGGCGATCAGCCGCAGCTTGAACTGGGTATCGGGTTCGTAGAGCAATTGCCCGCGCACGAACCAGCGGTTGCGATTGTTGATGGCATCGCCGGTGGTCGCGTTCCGCGCATAGCCGTCGCGGCGGTTGATGCCGGCGGCGAGGCTGACCGCGACCGTCTGTGACAGCGGCCCGGTGACGAAGCCCCGGGCGATCAGCGCATTGTCGTTGCCATAGGAAACCTCGCCCTCGCCGCCGGGATGGAATTTGGGCTCGGCGGTCATGATGTTGATGACGCCGGCCGAGGCATTCTTGCCGAACAGCGTCGATTGCGGCCCGCGCAGCACCTCGACCCGGGTGATGGCGGGGAAGAAATCGCCGATCTCGGCGGCCGAGCGCGGGCGATAGACATTGTCGATGAACACCCCCACCGACGGCTCCACCCCGACATTGTTGTCGCCATTGCCGAAGCCGCGGATATAGAAGGCGGTCTGCGCGGTGCTCTGATGATCGACCACGCGCAGCGACGGCACCAGCGTCGAGATATCCTCGATATCGCGGATATGCGCCTTTTCGATCGTATCGGCGGTCACGACGGTCACCGCCACCGGCACCTTCAGGAGCAACTGCTCGCGCTTGGTCGCGGTGACCGTGATTTCATTGCCATTGGCCGCGCCCGTCGCCGAATCGGGCTCGTCGCGCGCAGGCGGCGCCTCGTCCTCGGCGGGCGGGGCGGCCTGCGCCAGCGCCGCCACGGGAAGGCCGAGGATCACCAGCGAGAATGCAGCCGCCACGCCTGTCAGACGGCGTGCCCCGCCCCGAAACACTGCTGCGACGCGCATGCCCCCACCTTTCCCGCGCAAGCCATCCGGCCGGCGACATGCCCTGCCATGTCCCCGCAACCGGCCGTGGACCCTATGGGGCGAGCTCGGCTTCGACAATCCCCCGCCCTTGCTCCCGCCCCGCGTCTGGGGTAGGGGCGCGCCAATGCTGCGGCGCAACAGGCGCCGCCCGTCCAGCCGCCCGTCCAGCCGAAAGCCCGTTTCCGATGACAGCCCCGCTGCCGCTCCGCAATATCGCCATCATCGCCCATGTCGACCATGGCAAGACCACGCTGGTCGATCAGCTGTTCCGCCAGTCGGGCACCTTCCGCGACAACCAGCGCGTCGAGGAGCGGGCGATGGATTCGAACGACCTCGAAAAGGAACGCGGGATCACCATCCTCGCCAAATGCACCTCGGTCGAATGGAAGGCGCCCGATGGCGCGGCGGTGCGGATCAACATCGTCGATACGCCCGGCCACGCCGACTTCGGCGGCGAGGTCGAGCGGATCCTGTCGATGGTCGATGGCGTGATCCTGCTGGTCGATGCCTCCGAGGGCGCGATGCCGCAGACCAAATTCGTCACCGGCAAGGCGCTGGCGCTGGGCCTCAAGCCGATCGTCGTCGTCAACAAGATCGACCGGCCCGACGGCCGCGCGCAGGAAGTGCTCGACGAGGTTTTCGACCTGTTCGTCAGCCTTGATGCCAATGACGAGCAGCTCGATTTCCCGACGCTCTATGCCTCGGGCCGCAACGGTTATGCCGGGCTCGACGCGAATGCGCGCGGCGGCGATCTGACCCCGCTGTTCGAGACCATCGTCAGCCATGTGCCGCCGCCCGCCGCCGACAACGAGGGGCCGTTCAAATTCCTCGTGACGCTGCTCGACCGCGACAACTTCCTCGGCCGCATCCTCACCGGCAAGGTGCAGAGCGGCACGGTCAGGGTCAACGCACCGATCCATGCGCTCGATGCCGAAGGCAAGGTGATCGAGAGCGGCCGCGCCTCGAAGCTGCTCGCCTTCCGCGGGCTCGAACGCGTACCGGTCGAGGAGGCGCGCGCCGGCGACATCATCTCGATCGCCGGGCTGACCGAGGCGACCGTCGCCAACACCATCGCCGATCCCGGCGTCACCGAACCGCTCCACGCCCAGCCGATCGACCCGCCGACGCTCGCCATGCGCTTCGCGGTCAACGACAGCCCGATGGCCGGGCGCGAGGGAACCAAGGTCACCAGCCGCATGATCCGCGACCGGCTGGAGCGCGAGGCCGAATCGAACGTCGCCATCCGCGTCACCGAATCGGCCGACAAGGACAGCTTCGAGGTTGCCGGGCGCGGCGAATTGCAGCTTGGCGTGCTGATCGAGACGATGCGGCGCGAGGGCTTTGAGCTGGGCATCAGCCGCCCGCGGGTGCTGTTCCAAGCCGACGCGGCCGGCCAGCGCACCGAGCCCTATGAGACCGTGGTGATCGACGTCGATGACGAATATTCGGGCACCGTCGTCGAGAAGATGGCGCTGCGCAAGGCCGAGATGACCGACATGCGCCCCTCGGGCGGCGGCAAGACGCGGATCACATTCTCGGCGCCCTCGCGCGGGCTCATCGGCTATCATGGCGAGTTTCTTTCGGATACGCGCGGCACCGGCATCATGAACCGGCTTTTCGAGAAATACGGCCCCTACAAGGGCGCGATCGAGGGGCGGCCGGTGGGCGTGCTCATCTCCAACGGCACCGGCGAGGCGGTGAGCTATGCACTGGGCTATCTCGAAGAGCGCGGCGTGCTGTTCGTCGCGCCGCAGGAGAAGGTCTATGAGGGCATGATCATCGGCGAGAACGCCAAGCCCGAGGATCTCGAAGTCAATCCGATGAAATCAAAGCAGCTCACCAATTTCCGCGCCAGCGGCAAGGACGATGCCATCCGCCTGACCCCGCCACGGGTGATGACGCTCGAACAGGCGATCGCCTATATCGACGACGACGAGATGGTCGAGGTGACGCCGAGGTCGATCCGGCTCAGAAAGGCGATCCTCGATCCCAACGAGCGCAAGAAGGCGAGCCGCCGCAAGGAAGCCGCCTGACCCGATCGGCGATCGCCGGGGAAATGCGAAAGGTCGCTGCCCCGCATCGCCGCGCTGACATCATTTGTTACAAACCTGAACAAATTCTGCCGAGGCACTTCGAGCCCTGTTCATCCTGCCCGATGCATAAGCCCCTCGTCACTCCGAAGAGCCAAGCGCGGGGCACGGGCCCTTCGCCTCCGGGGTGGGAGGCATACCATGACCAGTTTTGTCAAAAAGGGCATCCTCGCCACCGCGCTCGCCGCCACCGCCTTGGCGGGATCGGCGCCGGCCATGGCGGACGGCTATCGCGGCGGTGACCATCACGGCGGCGGCGCGGGCATCGCGATCGCGGTGGGCCTCGCCGCGCTGGTGGCCGGCGCGGTGATCGCCACGAGCGGACATGACGATGGCTATGAGGACGGCGGTTATGGGGACGGCGGCTATTACGGCGCGCCCTATGCCGGCTATGGCGACGGCGGCTATTATGGCGGCGGCTATTATGGCGGCGGCTGGGGCGGCGAGCACGGCGGCTGGGGCGGCGAGCACGGCGGCTGGGGCGGCGAGCACGGCTTCCACGGCGGTGGCGAACACGGCGGCGGCTTCCGCGGCGGCGGCTTTCACGGCGGCGGCGGTTTCCAGGGTGGCCGCGGCGGCAACGGCGGCGGTTGGGGGCACTGAGCCCCTCGATCCCCGGCGTGACGCGCGGCGTGCGCCGGCAAGGGTGGCGTTTGCGATGACCGCCTTGAACTGCGCCCCAACCCCTCCCCTGCCAGGGAAGGGTTGGGGCGGAGCCTCGATTCCATCAAGATCGAAAAACGCGAAAATCGAGCTTGCGCGATTTGCGTTGCCTTGCGCCGGTGTTGGTCGCAAGCGGCAGGCATGCGATCCCTCGACCCGGCGCGCGGCGCGATCATCGATCTTCCGGCCTCGATATGGCAGGCCATCGGGCGCGGGGTGCGATCGCGCTGCCCGCGCTGCGGCGATGCCCATCTCTTCGCGCGCTTCCTCAAGCCGATGCCGGTCTGCCCGGGCTGCGCGCAGGACTGGAGCCCGCAGCGCGCCGACGACTTCCCCGCCTATATCTCGATGCTTGTGACCGGCCATCTGCTGGCGCCGGTCGTGATCGCGATCGAAATCGCCTTTGCCCCGCCGGTCGCGATCTTCGCGGCGCTGGTCATTCCGGCGGCGATGGCGTGCATGCTCGGCCTGTTGCAGCCGGCCAAGGGCGCGGTCATCGCCATCCAGTGGTGGTCGGGAATGCACGGCTTTCGCCGCGAGCGCCGCGATGCGATTGTATCGGCCAGCGACAATGTATCAACTGGTGACAATGTAACTGCTCGCAACATAAAAGAATAACCGAGCATTCAGCATGGCGCAAGCAAGCTTTTGCGAAAGCGTCGTTCAGCATTAGGGAGTCAGAACCATGCTGAACATTGTCAGGAAATCGCTTCTCGGCGCATCGGCCGCGGCGCTCATGCTGGGCGGCGTGGTCGCCGCCGCCCCGCCGGCGATGGCGCGGGGCTGGGGCGGCGGCGGTGGCGGCGGGTTCCACGGTGGTGGTGGCTTCCACGGCGGCGGCGGGTTCCACGGCGGCGGCGGGTTCCACGGCGGCGGCGGGTTCCACGGCGGCGGCGGCCACATCGGCGGCGGATTCCGCGGCGGCTACGGCGGGATCGGCGGCGGATTCCGCGGCGGCTACGGCGGGATCGGCGGCGTTCGTCCCGGCTACGGCGGGATCGGCGGCGCCCGTCCCGGCTACGGCGGAGCCCGGTCGTTCGCCCAGCCCGGCATCAACCGTGGCTACGCCGGCATGGGACGCA
>JAGWPW010000125.1 GCA_028870315.1 Sphingomonadales bacterium
ACACCGCACTCGTCGACATCAGCGCGCAACCGATGATGATGAGCGGACTCGAAAAGCGCCGGTAGAGGACAAGAAGCAAGGCGAATTCGGCGATCAGCGCGGCGACGAACACCCGCGCCAGCCCCGCAAAGGCGAGCTGCTGCTGCTGGTAAAGTCCGCCCAGCTCGTAGCGCACCCCCGGAGCGAGCACCCCGGGGCGCGCCAGCGCCCGCTGCACGTCGGCGAGCGCGGCGCCAAGACCCCGTCCCTCGATCCGGCCGGTGACCGCGACCATCGGTTCGAGATTCTCGCGGCTGATCTGCGGCTGGCCGGTCACGCTCACCAGATCGGCGACGCGCGCCAGCGCGACGAGATGGCCATCGCTCGCCCGGATCGGCAGCCGGGCGAGTTCATCGCGGGTGATGGTCATCATTCCGGGCAGGCGGACACGCACATCGACCGATTTGGTCGGCTGGGGCAGCGAGGTCGCGACAAGCCCGGTCAGCGCCGCATCGAGCGCGGCCTGCACCTGCGCCGGGCTGACGCCCTCGAACCCCGCGCGGACCGGATCGATGCGCAGTTCGATCGCATCGCCGGCGATCTGCACCCCGCTCTTGACCTCGACCACGCCGTCGATCCGCGCGATCAGCGCGGCGATTTTTTCGGCCTGGGGATCGAGCACCGCCGGATCGGAGGCAAATAGCTTGATCTCGATCGGCTGCGGCACCGCGGTCAGGTCGCCGATCAGATCCTCCATCAGTTGCGCGACCTCGACCTGAACCCCCGGCACGCGCAGCGCGATCCGGTCGGCGATTTGATTGGCGAACGTCTCGGTGGGCGTCGCATGATCGGATTTCAGCCGGACGAAATAATCGCCGTGATAGCTCTGCGCGAGATCGCCGCCGAGCCCGGTGCCGAGCCGGCGCGAAAAGGTGGCAACCTCGGGATCGGCGCGCAGCAGCGCATCGACCTCGGCCATCTCGCGGCTGGTCTCGCCAAGCGAGGTGCCGGGGCGGGTATAATAATCCATGACGAAGCCGCCTTCATCGACCCTGGGCATGAAGCCGGTCGGCACCCGCGCATAGCCGACCAGCCCGATCGCCAGCAGCGGCAGCGCGATCGCGCCGAGCAGCCAGGGCCGCGCGAACAGCGTATCGAGCGCGCGCGTATGCCAGCGCCCGAGGCGGCCCTCGCCGACGCCGGACAGCGCATGGACATGACCCAGATCGACCATGTTGCGCACCAGCACCGGCACCACGAAAGCGGTCATCGCCCAGGAGATCGCCAGCGCCGCGCCCATGGTGATCGACAGCGCCTTGGAAAAGGCGCCGGTGACGCCGCTGAGGAAGGAGAGCGGCAGAAAGACGATCAGCGTCGCAAGGCTCGATCCGGTGAGCGGGCTCAGGAATTCGCGCGCGGCGGGCAGCACCGCGACCGCGCCCTGCCCCGCCTCGCCGGCCCGGCGGGCGATATGCTCGACCATGACGATCACATCGTCGATCAGCAGCCCGACCGCGGCGGCGATCCCGCCGAGCGTCATGATGTTGAAGCTCATGCCGGCGATCGTCAGCAAGAGCACGGTCGTCGCCAGCGTCGCGGGGACGACGATGGCCGCGACCAGCGTGACCCGCCAGTTGCGCAGGAACGCGAACAGCACCCCCGTCGCGAGCACCAGCCCGATGAGGATCGCATCGCGCACGCTTGCCACTGATTGCGTCACAAGCTCGCTCTGGTCGTACCAGGCGACCAGCCGCGTGCCCGGCGGCAGCTTCATTCCGGCAAGCCTGTTCTTCACCGTATCGGCGATGCGCACCGCATTGCCGTCGGGCTGCTGGTAGATGTTGAGCAGCACCGCCGGCTTGCCGTCCTCGATAACGCGCATCCATTGCGGCACGATCCCCTGCTCCACACGGGCGATATCGCGCACGCGCACGATGCCCGCAGGATCGGCCTTCACCACCACCGCGCCGACCGCGGCGGCATCGATGAGGCTGTGGTCGGCAACGATCAGCGACAGCCGCCCGCGGTCCTCCACCCGCCCGACCGCGCTCAGCACGTTGCCATTGGCGATCGCGGCCGCAAGATCGGCCATCGTCAGCCCTTGCGCGGCAAGCCGCGCCGGATCGGCCAGCACCTCGATCTCGGCGGTCTCGCCGCCCTGCACCCCGACCCGCGCAAGCCCGGCAATGCCGCTCAGCAGCGGCACGACCTGGTAATTGGCGAAGTCCTGCAAGGCGACCTGCGAGCTGCGGTCGGACACCAGCGCATAGGAGATGATCGGATAGACGGTCGGGTCCATCCGCCGGACGTTGTAGCTGGTGCCCGGCGGGAGCTGCGCGAGCGCGCGCGACATCGCCGCCTCGACGAGCAGCGAGCTTGCCACCATGTCGCGGCCCCAGCCGAAATCGACCGACACCTGCGCCGAGCCGCGCGTCGTCTCCGAGCGCACGTCCTGCACCCCCTGCACCGCGCGCAGCGCCTGCTCGACCGGGCGGGTGACGGTGAGCGCGGTCTGGTCGGCCGGGCGGCTGCCGGCATCGAGATCGACGACGACGCGCGGAAACGACACCTGCGGGAACAGCCCCATCGGCAGCGAGAAGGCGGCAACCACCCCGGCAAGCGCCAGCGCCAGCGCGATGACGACGAAGGCGCGCGACTGGCGCGCCAGCAACCCCGCATAGCTCATCGCCGGGCGACCCGCACCGCATCGCCGTCCGCGACCTGAAAGGCGCCATCGACGATCAGCGGCGCCCCGGGGTCGAGGTTGCCCGCGACGAGATCGCGCGTGTCCTGCGTCACCAGCACCCGGACCGGCACCGCCCGCGCCTTGCCGCCGACAAGCTGGAAAAGCTGCGCATGGCCGGCAGCGTCGAGCGCGACCGCCGGGTGCGGGACGATCCAGCCGCTCGCCTCGCCGGTTGCGATCGCCGCGCTGATCGCCTCGCCACTGAGAATCGCGCCGGGGCGATAGCGGATATCGACATCGATCTGGCGGGTCCGCGGATTGAGCACGGCATCGACCCGCGCCACTTCGCCCGGCACCGCGCCGCCGCCGCCTTCGAGCCGGCGCAGCGTCACCGGCTCGCCGGGGCGCAGCCGATCGCCCAGCGCGGGATCGACGCCGACCGTCACCAGCACCCCGTCCGAGCGCGCGACGGTTGCCAGCGCCTGTCCGGGCTGGGTGCGGTCACCCGGCGCGACGCCGATGGTGCTGACCATCCCGGCGAAGGGCGCACGCAGCGTCAACACCTGCGCCCCCGCGCCCTCGGCGCGCATGCTGGCCAGCACCGCCTGCGCATCGGCGACCGCCTTGTCCGCCTGGGCAAGCTGATCGCGGGTCGCAAGCTGCTGGCCGAGCAGCCGGGCGGCGGTGCGCTGCTCCTCCCCGGCGAGTTGCAGCGCCCCGGTGGCCTGCCGATAGCTGGCGCGCGCCGAGGGGGCGAGCGCGAAGACCACCAGCGCCTCGCCGGCGCGGACCCGCGCGCCCGCGACCACCGGAACCGCGGTGACCTGCCCCGGCTGGGCGACGCTCAGCGTCACCACCCCGTTCGCCGCCGGGGCGGCGGTGCCATAGGCCTCGACGGTCGTCGGCAGACTGCCGCGCTGCGGGCGGGCGATGCTGACCAGCGTGCTCGGGCTTTGGCCGGCGTCGGCCTGCGGCTCGGCGCCGCCGCAACCCGCCAGCAGCACGCACGGCGCCAGCAGCGCGAGGCGCCTCATCGGGCCGCCCCCGCAATGCCGGGATCGCCAAGCCCGCTTTCCGCCACGCCCGGCAGCCCCGCGCCGATCAGCGTTTCGATCGCGACCTGCCGGTCGAGCAGCGCGAGCCGGAGAGCGAGCACGTCCTGTTCCTTCGCAAAGCGGTTGGTGATGAGATCGACATAGGATCTTTCGTCGAGCAGCGATGCCGCGAAGGCGTCGCTCGCCCGGCTCGCCGCGAGTCGTGCCTGCGGCAGGTCGGCTTCGACCACGGCGAGTTGCGCGCGCAGCTGTTCGATCTCGCCGAGCAGCGCCCCCGCCTCGCCGGCGGTCGCGGCCAGCCGGGCGGCATATTCGGCGCGCAGCTGGGCGCGGGTGGCGCGGGCGATCGCGATGTTGCCCTGGTTGCGATCGAACACCGGCAGGGCCAGCGTCACGCTTGGTCCGGCGGCTACCGCCGCGCTGTTGTCGCTGGTCCCCGCACCGCCGAGGACGAGATCGGGAAACTGCGACAGGATCGCCGCGCGCAATGTCTCGTCCTGCGAGCGATAGCCGAACCGCAGCGCAAGCAGATCGGGACGGCGCGCGGCCAGATCGGGCAGCATCGCGCGAACCGCGGCGATATCGAGCGGGGCAAGCGCGGCGCTTTCGGCAAGCGGGATCGGCACCTCGGGGCCAAGGCCGAGCAGCGCATCGAGCTGGTGCCGCCCCTGAAGCTGCGCCTGATCGAGCGCTTGAAGATTGGCGCGCGCCTGCTGATAGCCAAGCGCGGCGGGCGCGGCCGAAGCCAGCGTCACATGGCCCGCGCCGAGCGCCGCTCGGGTGACCCGGTCGCGGCGTTCGAGCAGCGCGGCGGCTTCGGCGAGCAGCGGCCGCTCCGCCTCACGGGCGATCAGCTCGACCGCGAGCTGGCGCGCCTGCCCGGCGACCTGCCATTCCTGCCAGAGCAGCTCGGCATCGACCTGCGCGGCGGCAGCCCGCGCCGCGCGCAGCCTTGGCCGGTAGATCAGCAGCGCCTTCACGTCCTGAGTAAGGCCAAGG
>JAGWPW010000126.1 GCA_028870315.1 Sphingomonadales bacterium
GCGTAATGTTCGGGCGAGGTGTCGATGTTGTGGTTGTAATAGTCGAGCCCCGCGTCCGCCAACTGGCCAGCCTGCGCGGGGGTCAGCATGCCCAGCGTCATGCAGGTTTCCAGCCCCATCGCCCGCACGCCCCGCACCATGGCGAGGATCGCGGGCATGTCGCGGTCCTTGGGGTTGCGCCAGGCGGCGCCCATGCAGAAGCGGCTCGATCCGCGGTCCTTCGCCTCAGCCGCCGATTGCAGCACCGCCTGCACGTCCATCAGCCTGGTCGCGGGCACGCCGCTGTCGGCCGAGGCGCTTTGCGCGCAATAGCCGCAATCCTCGGCGCAGCCGCCGGTCTTGATCGACAGCAGCGTCGAGAGCTGCACCTCGTCGGGCGCGAAATGCGCGCGGTGCGTCTCGGCGGCGCGAAACACCAGTTCGGTGAACGGCAGGTCGAACAGCGCGGCGATTTCGGCGCGGGTCCAGTCGGTCCGGGGCGTGGTCATGCAGCATTCTCCCAGCCGCGCGCGGCGGCATGATCCATGAGGGCAGGCGCGTAATGCGGCGCGGCGCGGCGGTCCTGCTCGCCTGCGCCCATTGCGGCGACGGTTCGGGCAAGCTGCATCACCACCGCGCCGGACAATGAACCGAGCGGCGCGAGCGCGATGCCGATGGTGAACAGCACCGCGCCGCTTTCAGGCAGGCGGCGCAGCGTCTGGCGTTCGCAGCGCACGAACAGCGTCTCGCCGGCATTGGCCGATGAGACATGCGCGAAACGCTCGGCGGGATCGTCCCCGGGCAGATAGCGCAGCGCATCACTTGCAACGATGAACCAGTTGGCGCGGCCGAAGATCTGCCCTGGCTTGAGCACCGAAAAGAAGCGATCGACGCTGGCCGAAAGCTCCTCGGCATAGCCATGGATCGGCGCATGCAGCGCCGGCAGCGCCATCCCCATCTTGTCGGCGACCTGCCAGTCGGTCGGAAAGCCGACCGCCGCCGCGGTCAGCCGCCAGCCGCCGTCGGCATCGGCCTGCATGATGCACAAATCTTCCCAGACACAAGCCGCCGCCTCGCCGAGGCTGTCCCTGCCCGCGACCAGCCGCGCTGCCTCGCGCGCGGGGGCGGCGCTTCCCGGCCGGGCAAGGACGCTTTCGGGATGCGCGGCGAAGGTGCGTGCGCGCGCCGCACGGTCGAAATCGGGCCATAGCCACTCGCCCTCGCCCAGCCGCACCAGCCCCATGCGCAGCGCCTTGCCGCCACGTCCGGCGGGCACCAGCGCCTCGACCGAAAAGCCCAGCGTCATGCTCAGCCGGTCCGCCGCGCGAAATAGAGCCCGGTGGCCATCAGCGCGATGCCAAGCCCCCGCCGCAGGGTGAAGGCGGTGCGCAGCGCGCCGAGCAGCGCGAAATGATCGATCGCCGCCGCCGCGATCACCTGGCCGAGCAGGACGAAGAACACCGCATTGCCGACCCCGATCCGCGGCGCGGTAAAGGTGACGGCAAGGATATAGAACACCACGAAAGCCGCGCCGAGATAAAGCTGCGGCGGCGCACTGCGGAAGGTGGCGGCGGAAGGCAGCCCGGCGATCAGCGCCACCGCCAGCGACAGCGCCAGCCCCACCGCATACAGCGCCGCGGTCGCCGCGGTCGGGCTCCCGAGGTGCCGGCCGAGCGCGGCGTTGAGCGCGGCCATCACCGGAATGCCGAAGCCCGAGACCAGCATCAGCAGCGACAGCGCCGCCGCAGTCGCGGGCGCCGGGTTCGCGCTCATTCGGCGGCTTCCAGTTCCGATCCCGCCGGCGGCATGTTGTGGCCGAGCAGGCGCAGCACATCGGCGGCGCATTCGACCACGTTGGTTCCCGGGCCATAAATGCCCTGAACCCCGGCATCGCGCAGGAAATCATAGTCCTGCGGCGGGATGACCCCGCCCGCGACCACCTTGATATCGCCGCGCCCGGCCTCGCGCAGGCGGCGGATCAGCTCGGGGATCAGCGTCTTGTGCCCGGCCGCGAGGCTGGAGGCGCCGACCGCATCGACATCGGCCTCGATCGCCAGCACCACGGTTTCCTCGGGCGTCTGGAACAGCGGGCCGCTGGTCACCTCGAAGCCCATGTCGGAAAAGGCGCTGGCGATGACATTGGCGCCGCGGTCATGCCCGTCCTGTCCCATCTTGGCGACGAGCAGCCGCGGCTTGCGTCCCAGCCGCCGGCCGACCGAAGCGACCCCGTCGAGCACCTGGCTGTAGCGGCGATCGCCCGCATAGGCGCCGCCATAGATGCCTTTGACCGGCATCGGCTGGGTGCCATAGCGGCCGAAGACCACCTCCATCGCGTCCGAAATCTCGCCAAGCGTGGCGCGGTGGCGCGCCGCCTCGACCGCGAGTTCGAGAAGGTTGCCGCTGCCGCGCGCGCCCTCGGTCAGCGCGGCGAGCGCGGCGCGGCACTGCGCCTCGTTCCGGCGGGCGCGGGTCTCGCGCAGGCGCGCGACCTGACCCTCGCGCACTTTGGCATTGTCGACTTCGAGCGTATCGAGATGATCCTCGCTCGCGAGCCGGTATTTGTTGACCCCGACGATGACATCCTCGCCCTTGTCCACCCGCGCCTGGCGCGCGGCGGCGGCCTCCTCGATCATCGCCTTGGGCCAGCCGGCGGCGACCGCCTTGGCCATCCCGCCTTCGGCCTCGACCCGCTCGATGATCGCCCAGGCGGCATCGACGAGCTGGCCGGTCAGCGCCTCGATGTAATAGCTGCCGCCGAGCGGATCGACGACATTGCACATCCCGGTCTCTTCCTGGATGACGATCTGGGTATTGCGCGCGATCCGCGCGGAAAAATCGGTGGGCAGCGCGATCGCCTCGTCGAGCGCGTTGGTGTGCAGGCTCTGCGTGCCGCCGAGCATCGCCGCCATCGCCTCGATCGTCGTGCGGATGACGTTGTTGTAAGGGTCCTGCTCCTGGAGCGAGACCCCCGACGTCTGGCAATGGGTACGCAGCATCTTGCTGCGCTCGTCCTTCGCACCGAGCCTGGTCATCACCCGATGCCACAGCACGCGCGCGGCGCGCAGCTTGGCCACCTCCATGAAGAAATTCATGCCGATCGCGAAGAAGAAGCTCAGCCGTCCGGCGAATTTGTCGATGTCGAGCCCGCTCGCCACGCCATATTTCACATATTCCATGCCGTCGGCGATGGTGAAGGCCAGCTCCTGCACCTGCGTCGCCCCCGCCTCCTGCATGTGATAGCCGGAAATCGAGATCGAATTGAACTTGGGCATCTCGCGGCTGGTGAAGGCGAAGATGTCCGAGATGAGGCGCATGCTGGGTTCGGGCGGGTAGATATAGGTGTTGCGGACCATGAACTCCTTCAGGATGTCGTTCTGGATGGTGCCGTCGAGCGCGCTGCGCGCCACCCCCTGCTCCTCGCCCGCGACGATGAAGAAGGCGAGGATCGGGATCACCGCGCCGTTCATCGTCATCGACACCGACATCTGGTCGAGCGGAATGCCGTCGAACAGGATCTTCATGTCCTCGACGCTGTCGATCGCGACGCCGGCCTTGCCGACGTCGCCGACGACGCGCGGATGGTCCGAATCATAACCGCGATGCGTCGCCAGATCGAAGGCGACCGACAGCCCCTTCTGCCCGGCGGCAAGATTGCGGCGATAAAAGGCGTTCGATTCCTCGGCGGTGGAAAAGCCCGCATATTGCCGGATCGTCCACGGACGCCCCGCATACATGCTGGCGCGCACGCCGCGGGTGAAGGGGGCAAAGCCGGGCAGCCCGGGATCGGTGCCGACGTCCGCGGCGGTATAGAGCGGCTTCACCGCGATGCCTTCGGGCGTGTGCCAGATGAGGTCCTTGCCCTTGACCTCCCTCGCCGCCGCCGCCTGCCAGTCCGCGATCGTCTTTTCGGTCATGTCATCTGCCCTCGAACACCGGTGCGCGCTTGGCGAGAAAGGCGGCGACCGCCTCGGCGCAATCGCGCGAATTGCCCGCCGCCCTTTGCGCCTCTGCCTCATGCGCCAACGCCTCGGCATAGCCCGACGATGCCCCGCGTTGCAGCGCATGGCGGATCAGCGCGTAGCTGCGGGTCGGCCCGCTGGCGAGCCGCGCGGCGAGCGCGCGCGCCTCGTCCATCAGCGCGTCATCGGCCACCGCCTTGTGGATCATGCCCCAGTCCGCCGCCTTTGCCGCCGGGATGCGCTCGGCAAGGAACAGCGCCTCGCTGGCGCGGGCAAGGCCGACGAGACGCGGCATCAGCCAGCTCGCCCCGGCATCGAGCGCGAGCCCGACATGCGGAAAGGCGAAATAGAAGAAGGCGCTTTGCCCGGCGATGACGAAATCGGCCGACAGCGCGAGTGGCGCCCCCGCCCCGGCCGCCGCGCCATTGACCGCGGCGATCACCGGGATATCGAGCGCATGGAGCTTCATCAGCATCGGATTGACCGCGGTGCTGAGGCCGTTGCCGAGCATGTCGCCGAAGCCCAGCCCCTCGGGCGTATGCGCGCTCATGTCGCCGCCCGAGCAGAACCCCTTGCCCGCACCGGTGAGGATGAGGACGCGCGCATCACCCAGCCGGTCGAGCGCGTCGCCGATATCCGCCGCCATCCCCCACGACAGCGCGTTGCGCGTGTCGTTGCGGTTCATGGTGATGGTCGCGATGCCATCGGCCAGCTCGAAAAGGATGTTCTCGTAAGCCATCAATGCGCACCCGGCCTCGGGCTCTCCATGATCTCGGTGAGCTGCCCGCCCATGTCCCTGGGATGGACGAAGAAGATCAGCGTGCCATGCGCACCGATCCTGGGCTCGCCGAGCACGCGCTTGCCGAGCCCTTCGAACCAGGCCCTGGCGACATGGATATCGGGCACTTCGTAGCAGATATGGTGCTGGCCGCCGAGCGGGTTCTTCTCCAGCCATTTGCCGACCGCGCTGTCGGCGGCGGTCGGCTGGAGGAGTTCGATCTGCGTGCCCTGCGTGCCGTTCTCGCCGGGCGTATTCACGAAGCAGACGCGCACCTGCTGGCTTTCGAGCACAAAGGGGGTGGTGATGTCGGTCGCGCCCATCACATCGCGATAATGCGCGATCGCCGCGTCGAGATCGGGCACCGCGACGCCGACATGGTTCAACCGGCCAAGCTTCATGCCGCCACCCGCTCGATGACCAGCGCGATCCCCTGCCCGCCGCCGATGCACATGGTGATGAGCCCGTATCTGCCGCCGATGCGCTTCAGCTCATAGGCGCATTTGATGGTGAGGATGCAGCCCGTCGCGCCCACCGGATGGCCGATGGCGATGCCCGAACCATTGGGATTGAGCTTTGCGCGATCGAAGCCCAGCACCTTGGCGACGGCCAGCGCCTGCGCGGCGAAGGCCTCGTTCGCCTCGATCACGTCCATGTCGGCAAGCTTGAGCCCGGCGCTTTCGAGCGCTACCGGCACCGCCTTGATCGGTCCCTCGCCCATGTATTCGGGCTCGACCCCGGCGTGGCCCCAGCTGACGATCCTCGCGAGCGGCTGCAACCCGCGCTTCTCGACCTCGGCGCCGGTCGCCAGCACCACCGCGGCGGCGCCATCGTTGATCCCGCTGGCATTGCCCGCGGTAACCGTGCCGTCCTTCTGGAAGGCCGTCTTCATCGCGGCGAGCGCCTCGGCGCTGGTATCGGCGCGCGGATGCTCGTCGGTGTCGAAGACGGTCACGCCCTTGCGCGTCCTGATCTCGATCGGGAGAATCTGCTCCTTGAAGCGCCCCTCGGCGATGGCGCGGCTGGCGCGCTGATGGCCTTCGAGCGCCAGCGCGTCCTGGTCGGCGCGGGTCACCTGATGGCGTGCGGCGCAATTTTCGGCGGTGATGCCCATGTGATAATCGCCGAGCGCATCCTGCAACCCGAAGGTCAGCGCGTCTTCCTGGGTGTTGTTGCCCATCTTCCTGCCCCAGCGGACACCGTGGTCGTGATAGGGCACGTTCGACATGCTCTCGGCGCCGCCGGCGAGCGTGATCGAGGCTTCGCCAAGCTTCATCATCTGCGCCGCCGAAACGATCGCCTGCACCCCCGAGCCGCACAGCCGGTTGAGCGTCAGCGCCGGCACCTCGATCGGCACCCCGGCCTTGAGCGCGATGGCGCGGCTGAGCATGTTGTCACGCGCGCTGGTCTGCATGACCTGGCCGAAGACGACATGGCCGACGTCCGCCGCCGGCACCCCGGCGCGCTTCAGCGCCTCGGCGGCGACGCGGCTGCCAAGCTCGTTGGGCAGGAGGCTTTTCAGCGACCCGCCGAAATCACCGACCGCGGTGCGCGCGCCCGAAACGATGTAAATGTCTTCCATGGCGCTCATTCCTCCTCACAGCGGGATATTGTCATGCTTCTTCCAGGGATTTTCGAGGGTCTTGTGCCTGAGCTTGCGCAGCCCCAGCGCGATGCGTCGCCGGGTTGAATGCGGATAGATCACCTCGTCGATGAAGCCCTTCGCTGCGGCGACGAAGGGGTTGGCGAAGCGGTCCTCGTATTCCCTGGTCTTGTCGGCGATGCCGTCGGCGCCCAGCCCGCGGAAGATGATCTCGACCGCGCCCTTGGCGCCCATCACCGCGATTTCGGCGGTGGGCCAGGCATAGTTGAGATCGCCGCGCAGGTGCTTGGAACTCATCACGTCATAGGCGCCGCCATAGGCCTTGCGGGTGATGACGGTGATCTTGGGCACGGTTGCCTCGGCGAAGGCGAACAGCAGCTTGGCGCCGTGCTTGATGATGCCATTATGCTCCTGCGCGGTGCCGGGAAGGAAGCCGGGCACATCGACGAAGGTGACGATCGGGATCTCGAAGGCATCGCAGAAGCGCACGAAGCGCGCCGCCTTCTTCGAGGAATTGATGTCGAGCACGCCCGCCAGCACCAGCGGCTGGTTGGCGACGATGCCCACCGTGCGCCCCTCGATCCGCCCGAAGCCGCACAGGATATTGGCGGCGTGCCTTGGCTGGATTTCGAAGAATTCGCCCTCGTCGAGCACCTTGGCCACCACCTCGCGCATGTCATAGGGCTGGGCGGCGCTGGCGGGTATGATGGTATCGAGGCTGTCCTCGCGCCGGTCCCACGGGTCGGCGCAGGGCCGCTCGGGTACGCCCTCGCGGTTCGACAGCGGCAGGAAATCGAAGAAATCGCGGGTGGTCAGCAGCGCCTCGATGTCATTTTCGAGCGCGAGATCGGCGACCGAGGTCCGGGTGGAATGGGTCACCGCCCCGCCCAGTTCCTCCTGGCTGACGATCTCGTTGGTCACCGTCTTGACCACATCGGGGCCGGTGACGAACATGTAGGAGGAATCCTTCACCATGAAGATGAAGTCGGTCATCGCCGGCGAATAGACCGCCCCGCCCGCGCAGGGCCCCATGATCAGCGAGATCTGCGGGACGACGCCCGAGGCATTGACGTTGCGCTGGAAGATCTCGGCATAGCCGCCCAGCGAGGCGACGCCTTCCTGGATGCGCGCGCCGCCGGAATCGTTGAGCCCGATCACCGGCGCGCCGACCTTCATGGCGTTGTCCATGATCTTGCAGATCTTCATCGCGTGCCGCTCGCTCACCGCGCCGCCGAACACGGTGAAGTCCTGCGAAAAGACATAGACCAGCCGCCCGTTGATCGTGCCCGAACCGGTGACAACACCATCGCCCGGGATCACGTTGTCGGGCATGCCGAAGTCGACGCAATTGTGCTCGACATACATGTCGGTCTCTTCGAACGAGCCTTCGTCGAGCAGGATCTCGAGCCGCTCGCGCGCGGTGAGCTTGCCCTTGCCGTGCTGGGCGTCGATGCGGCGCTGGCCACCGCCGAGCTTGGCCGCGGCGCGGCGACTTTCCATTTCGGCGATATTGGCGGACATGCGTCGGGATTTCCTTTTCGTGCCAGGAACGGAATGCCTGTGCCTAAGGCATGCCGAGCCGGAGGCGTCAATAGTTTTAATTGAGCGATTAAAACCGCGCATTCCCGGATCCGCGCCTTGGCCATCCGCGCGACTGTCAGAATCCTGTCATACTAGGTCGCTAATTGCACGATCGTGCTGCGGCGAC
>JAGWPW010000127.1 GCA_028870315.1 Sphingomonadales bacterium
ATTTTCGGCGGCATCGTCTTTGCAACGCTGGTCGATGGCGGGGCGCGGCTTCTGGGCCGGGTGCTCAGGATCGGGCGCAGCTGGCGGGTGGCGATCGTGCTGGTGGCGACCGCGCTGTTCCTCGGCTGGTTCGTCCACTACGCCGGCAGCCAGATCGTCGATCAGGCGAGCGCGCTCCCGGCAACGCTGCGCACCCAGCTGATGCGCCTGCTAAGCTGGGCCGAACATCACGGGCTGCATGTCGATCCGCGCATGCTCGGCACGATCGAGAACCAGGCGATGGGCGGCGTCTCGCAGATCACCGGCGTCGTCGGCGGGCTGATCGGCGGGGCAACGACGCTGTTCCTGATCCTCGTCCTTGGCATCTATTTCGCGATCGACCCCGCGCCCTATCGCCGCGGGATCGCATGGATGCTGCCCGCGCGCGCGCGCGAGGAGTTCGAGGACACGCTGGTCCACATGGGCCATTCGCTGCGCCGGCTGCTGCTGGGGCGGCTGATCGGGATGAGCATCGAGGGGCTGTCGATCGGTCTCGCGCTCGCGATCTATGGCGTGCCGATGGCGGCGCTGCTCGGCCTCATTTCCGGGATGCTGGCGTTCCTGCCCAACATCGGCGCACCGATCTCGGGCCTGCTGATGATCCTGGTGGGCTTTTCCGGCGGGCCAACCATGGCCGGCTATTGCCTGCTGGTCTATATCGTCGTGCAGGGGGTGGACGGCAACATCATCGTGCCGATGGTCGCCAAGCGCGCGGCCGACCTCGCCCCGGCGCTGGTGCTTGCCATGCAGCTGGTGATGGGGGTGCTGTTCGGCATCCTGGGACTGGCGCTCGCCGATCCGCTGCTCGCGATGCTGAAGGTGCTGGTCGAGCGGCAATCGGCGCGGGCCGCCGAGACGAGGACGGCGCGCGGCGGGTGAACACGGCGCTCGTCACCACCAGCCCGGCCGCGCTGCGTGCGGCGCTGCCCGAGGGCGGCGCGCTGCTTGGCATCGACCTTGGCACCAAAACCATCGGCACCGCCTTGTGCGACGCGGCCTGGCGCATCGCCAGCCCCGGCAAGACCCTCGCCCGCGGCAAATTCACCGCCGACAAAACCGCCATCGCCGCGCTGATCGCCGGGCGCGATGCGCGCGGCATCGTCATCGGCCTGCCGCTCAACATGGACGGCAGCGAAGGTCCGCGCAGCCAGTCGAGCCGCGCCTATGCGCGCAATCTGGGCGCGCTCGGGCTTCCGATCCTGCTGTGGGACGAGCGCTGGAGCACCGCCAGCGCCGAACGCAGCCTCATCGCGCAGGATTTCAGCCGGGCACGGCGCGCCGAGCGCATCGACGCCGCCGCCGCCGCGGTGATCCTCCAGGCGGCGATCGACGCGCTGACCAGTGCCCTCTTCTGATTACCCGCTCCTCAGCGCCTCGACGGCGATCCGCCGGTAGATTCGCGCCAGCGCACCCAGATCGGCGAGCGCCACCGCCTCGTCGCGCTTGTGCATGGTGGCGTTGTTGAGGCCGAATTCGATCACCGGGCACAGCTCTTTCAGAAAGCGCGCATCCGAGGTGCCGCCGCTCGTCGAAAGCTCGGGCACCATGCCGCATTCCTCGGCGATCGCTTCCTGGACCAGCGCCGAAAAGGCACCTGGCGCGGTGAGGAACGCCTCGCCCGAGATCACCGCGCGCGCGCCGGCGCCGTGGCGCGCGGCGATCGCCGCGATCCGCTCGACCAGTTCGCCGCCGGTGTGATGCGCGTTGAAGCGGATCGAAATTCGCGCCGCCGCCTTCGCCGGGATGACGTTGGTCGCGGGGTTGGGCGCGGTGATCTCGGTGACTTCGAGATTCGACGGCTGGAACCACTCGCTGCCCTCGTCGAGCCGCAGCGCGCATAGTTCGCCAAGCAGCGCAACGAGCCGGGTGAGCGGATTGTCCGCCAGATGCGGATAGGCGACATGGCCCTCGCGCCCCTCGACCTCCAGCCAGATGTTGACCGAGCCGCGTCGGCCGATCTTGATCGTGTCGCCCAGCCGCGAAACCGAGGTCGGCTCGCCGACGAGGCACATATCGGGCAGCTCGCCGCGCGCCTTCATATGCTCGATCAGCGCGCGGGTGCCGAAGCGCGCCGGGCCTTCCTCGTCGCCGGTGATGATGAAGCTGATCGTCCCCGCGTCGGGCGGCACCAGCGCGGCGGCGCCGACCATCGCCGCGATCGCGCCCTTCATGTCGACCGCGCCGCGCCCGTACAGCAGTTCGCCACGACGCTCGGGCGCGAAGGGCGCGCTCGTCCAGCCCTCGCCCGGCGGTACCACATCGACATGGCCGGCAAAGGCGAAATGGCGGCTGCCGGGCGCGCCCCGGCGGATGGCGAAGAGATTCTCGACCGGACCATCGGGCGGCTCGCCGGCGATGAAACGGTGGACGGCAAAGCCGATCGCCGTCAGCCTCGCCTCCAGGCAATCGAACACCAGCCCCGCGGCCGGGGTGACACTGGGGCAGGCGATCAGCGCCTCGGCGAGCGCGACCACGTCCTGGGCAGCTTCGGGAACCTGCGACATTGCCGTTCGGTATCAGAAGGCGCCGAGCCGTCAAAGCGGAGCCGGCGATTGACGTCGCGCGCGATCCCCCACAGGCTGCGCCAATGCCGCGAATCGCCCTGGACGCGCTCGAACAGCACAACACTACCGGCTATCCCGCACCCTTCGACGCCGCCGTCGCGAACCGCTGGCATCGCCGGCTCGCGCCCGTCGCCGGCCTTGTGGCGATGGGCGCGAGCCATGTCGTGCTGAAGCCCGGCGCCTGGTCGTCGCAGCGCCACTGGCACGAGGGCGAGGACGAGCTGGTGGTGATGCTCGCCGGCGAAGCCGTGCTGGTGGAGGACGAGGCCCGCACGCTGCTGTGCGCGAGCGATATCGCCGCTTTCCCCGCGGGCGTGACCAACGGCCATCACATCGTCAACGAAAGCGCGGCGGATTGCGCCTTCGTGGCGATCTCGGCGGGACCGCGCTCGGGCGGTGGCTATAGCGATATCGACATGATCTTCACCGCCGATGGCGGCTATGCGCACAAGGACGGAACGCCCTATCCCGGCAGGCGCCCCGCCTGATCAATCGAGCGCCCCGTCGAGCACCAGGGCCAGCCGAAGCCCCGCCTGCACCAGCCGCTGGCGGACCACCGGCAGTTCGGCGCGGATATCGGCCTCGCTCTCGGTCACTTCGCGCGGCGTGCGCATGCGGCAGGCATCGCCATGGAAGGCGCGCGGATAGGCGACGCGGCGCGCAAGCTCGTAGCTTTCGCGCGCCCATTGCGTGACGTCTCCGCCCGCCAGCCGTGCGCGCTCAGCCGCCGGATAGCGCCGCACCAGCGACGGTGCATGATCGAGCGCCCGGCGCACCAGCACCGTGTCCCAGAACCAGTGCAGGCTGACCGGGCGATCATGATCGATCATCCCCGCCATGAAAATGCCGTTGCCGCCGCGGTCGTCGTGATCGGCAACGTGCAGCGGCTGGTGGAGATCGCCGAGGAAATGGGCGAGGAAGGCAAGCGCCATCAGCCGCTGGACCGGCGGCAGGCGCCGGTCGGCAAGCCGCGCGCGCATCCGGGTGATCTGCGCGGTGACGCAGGCGCCGCCCGGGCAGTTGGCGGCGGGATCGAAACGGCCGCAGATCGGCTCGTCCTGGTAATGCCAGGCGAAGGTCGCGTGCCAGCGGCCGGGATCGCCGCGCAGGCAATCGGGCCAGTTCGCGGCGTCATCGAGGCTGGCAACCGGGCATTGCGGCGTCGGCAGGCCGGGCGCGGCACGCAGCAGCCGCGCGACCGCCTGCGCGGTCCGCGGGCGGACATTGGCCAGCGCGATCTCGGCGACGATCGCATGCCCCTGCGGCCCCCAGGCAAGCGCCGGCGCGCCGGACAGCGCGAGCAGCCAGGCGAGCGCCAGCCGCAGCCGCGCGATCATCATCGGGCGGCGTGGCACGGAACGATAGCCCAAAGCGCGTCTCATGGCGGCAGGCATAGAGCGTTTTCGAACCGGGTGGAATTACCCGGTGACTCGGAAAACGAGACAAAACAAAAATCTGGAGCAGCCGATCCGATGCAATCGGATCGGAAACTGCTCCAGAGGCGCGCGCAGCCGGAAAAAAGGGTCGAAGCGCGGGCGCGTTTGCGATCTGCCGCGGGGTTCACCCCAGGATCGCGCCGAGCATCGCCGCGCGCCGCGGATCGCGCACCCCAGGCGCAGTCGCCAGCGCGCCATCGAGCGCGCGGTCGATCGGGCTCGGCGCGCGCACCGCGGGCAGGCTTTTCGCCAGCGTTTGCAGCGCACCGCAGGCATACGCCGCGTTTGCGGCCATGACGCGGAACACTTCTTCGGCCTCGACCGCGGCCTCGCTCTCGCGCCAGCAGTCGTAATCGGTGACCATGGCGAGCAGCGCATAGGGAAGCTGCGCCTCGCGCGCGAGGCGGGCTTCGGGCATCGCGGTCATGCCGATGACGTCAGCACCCCAGCCGCGCATCATCCGGCTTTCGGCGCGGGTCGAGAACTGCGGGCCGTCGATCGCGATATAGCAGCCGGTGCGGTGGACGCTGCGCCCCTCGCTCGCGACCGCATCGGCGACGAGCGCCGAAAGCCGCGGGCACACCGGATCGGCAAGGCTTGCATGCGCGACGAAGCCGGCGCCGAAGAAGCTGCGCTCGCGCCCGGTGGTGCGATCGATCAATTGATCGACAACGACGAAATGCCCCGGTGCTACGCCCTCGCGCAACGATCCCACCGCCGAGACCGCGACAAGATCGGTGACCCCGCAGCGCTTGAGCGCATCGACATTGGCGCGATAGTCGATCGCCTCGGGCGGGAGGCGGTGGCCCGCGCCATGGCGGGCAAGAAAGCTGAACCTGACGCCGGCGAGCGTGCCCTGCGTCACCGGGCCGGAAGGCGTGCCGAAGGGGCTTTCGACCGCGATTTCCTGCGCCTGTTCAAGCCCGATGCCCTGCGTCAGCCCCGAGCCGCCGATGACCCCGATATGCCAGCCATCCGGCTTCGTCGCGCTCATCGCCGCACCAGGATCCCCGCGACCACGAAATCGTTGAGATGCGCGCGGTAGCGATCGCGCAAGCCCTCGTCGAGCACGGTGGTCTCCGAGCAGTGGCGCAGCACCAGCCGCGCGGAAAAGAAGCGGTCGGCCGCGCCGATCACGGTGAAATAGAACAGCTGCGGATCGACCGCGCGGAACACCCCGGCCGCCACCCCGTCGTGGATCAGCCGCTCATAGGCGTTGAGCAGCGGCTTGAGATAGCTGTCAGCCAGCCGCTGCGCCTCGTCGGGCGGGCTTTCGCGGATCATCCGCATCAGCAGACGGTGTGTGTAGGGGGTGCGGAAGAAATTATCGACGACCCGCGCCATATGGATGCGCAGCTTGGTCTCGGGATCGATGTCCTTCGCCAGCAGCGCATCGACCGAAGCGACGATTTCGGCCCATTCGCGTTCGAGCAGCGCGAGCAGCAGCCCCGCCTTGTTGCCGAAATAATATTTGACCAGCGCCGAATTGAGCCCCGAACGCAGCGACAGCTCGCTCAGCGAGATATCGACCTGATCCTCCTCGCGCATGATCGCGCTCGCCGTGTCGAGCAGCTGCTCGCGCGCGCCCGGCGGCGCGGCGAGCAGCGCGGCGGCCGCATCCGCCATTCCCGGGGCGCCCGCGCGCTTCAGCGCGGCCCCATGCGGATCGCGCCGTCGAGCCGGACATCCTCGCCGTTCATATAGTCATGCTCGATCATGAACAGCGCCAGCGCGGCATATTCCGCGGGTCGGCCGAGGCGCCTGGGGAACGGCACCTGCTGCGCCAGCGAGGCTTGCGCCTTTTCGGGCAGGCCCTTCATCATCGGGGTTTCGAAGATGCCGGGCAGGATGGTGTTGACGCGGATGCCATCACCCATGAGGTCGCGCGCGACCGGCAGCGTCATCGCCAGCACCCCGCCCTTCGAGGCCGAATAGGCCGCCTGCCCGACCTGCCCGTCCTCGGCCGCGACCGAGGCGGTGCACACGATCGCCCCGCGCGCGCCATCGGCATCGAGCGGATCGGCAAGCACCATTCCCGCCGCCGCATGGAGGATGCAGCGGAAGGTGCCGGTGAGATTGATCGCGATGGTGCGCTCGAAGGCCTCCATCGGGTGGAGCTTGACCGCGCCCGTCTCGCGGTCGCGGCCGAGCGTCTTCATCGCGGTCGCGATGCCGGCGCAATTGACCAGCACCCGCTCCTGCCCGTGCGCCGCGCGCGCTT
Organism: Sphingomonadales bacterium; assembly: GCA_028870315.1. Classification (GTDB taxonomy): domain Bacteria; phylum Pseudomonadota; class Alphaproteobacteria; order Sphingomonadales; family Sphingomonadaceae; genus Novosphingobium. The sequence continues at coordinate 6,261 of JAGWPW010000127.1, forward strand.
TCGCAAAGCCCGCCTCGACGCTCGCGTCGTCGGTGACATTGACGAGGCAGAAGACGCCCGAGATCTCCTTTGCCACCGCCTCGCCACGCTCGGCGTTCATGTCGAAGATCGCCACCCTGACGCCCTTGGCCGCCAGCGCCCGCGCGGTCGCTTCGCCAAGGCCCGAAGCCCCGCCCGTCACCACCGCCGCAATCGAGGAATCGAGTTTCATGCCGCCAAGCCTTTCGTGATCGAATTTAAGCGATCGCTTAAGGCGCGGCGGGAGGGCGGTCAATCGCCCTCGTCATCATCACTCGACGGCGATCGACAACGCACCTTCGCCTTCCTCGACCATGACCCGCGCACCATCGGGAATCTCTCCCGCGAGCAGCTTCTCGGCGAGCGGGTCCTGGAGGTAACGCTGCACCGCGCGCTTCAGCGGCCTTGCGCCATAGACCGGATCGTAGCCGACGCGGCCCAGCCAGCGCCTAGCGGCCTCGGTCAGCTCGATCGTGATCTTGCGATCCTTGAGCAGCCTTGCCACGCGATCGACCTGAATTTCGACGATCGGCCCCATATGCTCCTGACCGAGCCGGTGGAACAGGATGATCTCGTCGAGCCGGTTGAGGAATTCGGGGCGGAAGTGCGCGCGCACCACCTCCATCACCTGCGGCTCGACCGCGCCCACGTCCTGGCCTTCGGCAAGATTGGCGAGGAACTGGCTGCCCAGATTGCTGGTGAGGATGATGAGCGTGTTGGTGAAATCGACCACCCGCCCCTGCCCGTCGGTCAGCCGTCCGTCATCGAGCACCTGGAGGAGGACGTTGAACACATCGGGATGCGCCTTCTCGACCTCGTCGAACAACACCACCTGATAGGGGCGGCGTCGCACCGCCTCGGTCAGCACCCCGCCCTCGTCATAGCCGACATAACCCGGTGGCGCGCCGATCAGCCTTGAAACGGCGTGCTTCTCCATGAATTCGCTCATGTCGATGCGCACCATCGCGGCATCGTCGTCGAACAGGAAACCGGCAAGCGCCTTGGTCAGCTCGGTCTTGCCGACCCCCGTCGGCCCGAGGAACAGGAAGCTGCCCAGGGGCCGGTTGGGATCCTGCAAGCCCGCGCGCGCGCGGCGCACCGCCTTCGAGACCGCGACCACCGCATCGGCCTGGCCGATCACCCGTTCGCCGATCGTCTGCTCCATGTGAAGCAGCTTCTCGCGCTCGCCGGTCAGCATCCGCTCGACCGGGATGCCGGTCCATTTGCCCACCACCGCGGCGATGTCCTCGGCGGTGACCTCCTCACGCAGCAGCGCGTTCCCACCCGCTTGCGCAGCCTCGGCGAGTTGCCTTTCGAGCTCGGGAATGCGGCTGTAGGCGAGTTCGCCCGCCTTGGCGTAGTCGCCGCCGCGCTGCGCCTGTTCGAGCTCGACCTTCGCCGCGTCGAGCGCTTCCTTGACCTTGCCCTCGGCAGCGATCTTGTCGCGCTCGTTCTGCCAGCGGGTGGTGAGCTCGGCGCTCTGCTGCTCGAAATTGGCAAGATCGGCGCGCAGACTCGCCAGCCGGTCCTTCGAGGCCTGGTCGCTTTCCCTGGCGAGCGCCATCTCCTCGATCTTCAGCTGGATGATCCGCCGGTCGAGGCTCTCGATCTCCTCAGGCTTGCTTTCCACCTCCATGCGGATCCGGCTCGCGGCCTCGTCCATCAGGTCGATTGCCTTGTCGGGCAGGAAGCGGTCGGCGATGTAGCGGTTGGACAGCGTCGCCGCGGCAACGATTGCACCATCGGTGATCCGCACCCCGTGGTGCAGCTCATAGCGGTCCTTGAGCCCGCGCAGGATCGAGATCGTATCCTCGACGGTCGGCTCGCCGACGAACACCGGCTGGAAACGCCGCTGCAACGCCGGGTCCTTCTCGACATATTTCTGATATTCATCGAGCGTCGTCGCGCCGATGCAATGCAG